>DATJZQ010000127.1:0-24987 GCA_035499005.1 Burkholderiales bacterium
GTGCGATCTTGTCGCGGCCGAGCTGATCGTACTCCGCCTGCACCTTGTAGTTGTACAAACGCGCCGAGTTGGTGCCGAAGATCTTCTTCTTGACGTCGCTGTCCGGGCCGCCCAGCTTGATCTTCCAGCCCATCTTTTTCATGATGTCGTCCGGAATCTCGAGCCGGCGCATGGCTTCGATCTGCCACTGCGGCGAGCCGTACCACACCGAGTCGGAGCCCCACACCACGTTGTCCGGTCCCATCTCGTTCACGAACATCCCGACCAGGCAGCCGGCGAATCGCGGGTTGGCGACCGCGCACGTCGCGAACGTGGTGCCGAGCTCGGCGTAGACGTTCTTGACGCCGTACTTCTTCGGCATGCGGGCCAGGTCGGACGCCCAGCGGATCTCGCCGGTCTTCTCGAACAAGGCCAGTTCGGTTGCCGGATCCTCGAGGAACGGACGCAGCGCGCCGTGGTACATGACGAAGTTGAGCCCCGGCCAGTCCTTCGCTGCCTTGGGCAGGTCGTCCACGGTGGCGTATTGCCACACACCGGCCCAGGAAGTCTCGTAATCGAGCGGCAGCAGGCCCTTGTGAATGCACACGTTACGGCTGCTCGACTTCATGAACTTCTCGTACACCGGGTACATCAGCTTCTCGTCATCCAGCCGCCACATCGTCTTCTTGGTGGAAGGCGACAGCGGGTCACCCACCGTATAGCCCTTCCAGCCGTCCGGCTTGATGTCAGCGATGCCGCGATCCACTTCCTCGACCCAGCCGTCCTGCACCGGCGTGAACACGAAGTGCGAGAAGAGGCGGCGGCTGCCGGCGACCTTATTGATAGCAGAACGCGCTTCGTTGATCTGATCGTTGGACAACAGCCACCAGGTGGGATCGTCGAACGGCGCGCCCGACAGCAACGCAACCTTGGTGTCGCTGTCGAGGAAGATCTCCTTCAGATAGTTTTCGAACTTGTAGCGCTGCAACGTGAGCGGAACCTTGTCCAGCATGTGCGGGTTCCAGTGCTCGGATGCATACTTGCCCAAACCCAGCAGGCCTTCCTTGTCGAAATCGTCGCGTACGAAGTGCGTCTGATCGTCGAAGATGAACTGGTTCGACAGCCTCTTCGCGCGCTCATCCGCCATATCGCGGTCCGCGGCTTCGGCTTCGCTCACGTCCCACACCGGGCCGAATACCTTGTTCATGGCCAGGAACGCAGCTGCCATCCCCGATGCGGTCTTCAGGAACGAGCGGCGGTCCATGCCGTGCTGCTTGGCGTACTTGTCCGCGTACTCCTTGATCAAGCCTTCGACCTGCTTCTGCTTCTCGGTCTGGGGCAGCGGGTTGTATTCGCCGTTGGAGACGATCTGTGTGGGGATCGGTGACTCAAACACCTTGTCCGCAGGGGAAACCTGCGCTGCTTCTTTTTCGCTAAACCACCCTGTTGGCTTATGCCTCATGTCTCAACTCCCCCGTTGGTTCTGGATCCAAAGTCCGTCACGAGATTGATGGGCGCCGGCGCTTCAGCATGTCAAGCTGCCAAGTACCCACCTTCTAGGATTAGCATCTAACGGCCAAGAGTCAAGGGAAAGATGCGACAAACCGAGACTGCGCGTATCGAGTCCAGCGGAGCGGGACAAATTCCGTTGATGTCCACGCCAGCCCCGCTCCCGCCGCGCTGCTCCGCAGCAACCCCTGCCGGCCCTCCCGGCGCCTGCGTCGGGCCGGCAGCGCACGCAGCTGACGCGGCGCAGCGCGGCTTGCCGCTCAGACAGGTGCTGAGATGAGCGGCGCCGAACCCGGGCACTCCCATCCCTATGATGCCCTCACACCCGAGCTGATCCTGGACGCCGTAGAGCTGGCCGGGGTGCGCTGCGACGGACGATTGCTGGCGCTGAACAGTTTCGAGAACCGCGTCTACCAGGTCGGCGTCGAGGACGCTCCGCCGCTGGTTGCCAAGTTTTACCGGCCCGGGCGTTGGACCCGCGAGGCAATTCTGGAGGAGCACGCGTTCGCACTGGAGCTGGCCGGCGCCGAGGTGCCAGTCGTCGCGCCCCTGCGCGACGACCAAATTCGAGGTGCGCCCCTGCGCGACGACCAAATTCGAGGTGCGCCCCTGCGCGACGACCAAATTCGAGGTGCGCCTCTGCGCGACGACCAAATAGCGGGCGCGCCCCTGCGCGACGACCAAATACCAGGCGCGCCGCCGCGCGCCGGAGCCCTGGACATGACGCTGCGCGAGCACAGCGGCTTCCCGTTCGCTTTGTACCCACGTCAACGCGGGCGGGCTCCCGAGCTCGAGGATCGCGACACGCTCAAGTGGATGGGGCGCTTCATCGGCCGCATTCACGCCATCGGCGCGCTGCACGCTTTCCAGCACCGCCCGGCCTTGGACGTGCGCACGTTCGGCGAGGAACCCGCCGGGTTCGTTCTCGAGCGCGACTTCATCCCGCCTGATTTGCGGACGGCCTATGAGACGCTCGTGCGCCAGCTGCTCGCGCAGGTCCGCGCGTGTTTCGACCAGGCGAGAGAGGTCTCGAGCATCCGTCTGCATGGCGACTGCCATGCAGGTAACGTCCTATGGGCCGATGACGGGCCGCACTTCGTCGACCTGGACGATGCGCGCAGCGGACCCGCGGTGCAGGACCTGTGGATGCTGCTTTCTGGCGAGCGCGCGGCCATGGAGCAGCAGCTGGGCGCAGTGCTGAGCGGCTATCGCGAGTTCCATCACTTCGCGCTGGGCGAGCTGGAGCTGATCGAAGCGCTGCGCACGCTGCGTCTGATTCACTACGCCGGCTGGCTGGCGCGGCGCTGGGAAGATCCCGCGTTCCCTGTGACGTTTCCATGGTTCAACAGCCAGCGCTACTGGCAGGACCACATTCTGTCGTTGCGGGAGCAGGCCGCGCTCATGCAGGAGCCGCCGCTGGCCCCTGCGCTTGACGGCCTATGACGGCCTGATTACAGTTGCCCCGCCGTTCAGCCTGTCTTTGGCACTACGGCATAAATCCTGCTGTAACAATGAACAAGCTGCTGTTCAGCAGGATTCTCACATGGAGGGCGGATGCTCTACGCGCTGCACGAGCTGCACAAGAGGATGACGGCCCCCCTGGCTGCGTGGGCCGACGCCAATCACCGTCTGTTCACGAATCCCTACAGCCCGCTCGCCTACCATCCTCTCAGCCGCACCATCGCCGCGAGCCATGAAATGCTGGCGCGGCTCACCCGCTCCTACGACAAGCCTGCCTGGGATATCGATCACGCTGTCGTGAAGGGGCAGACCGTGCCGGTGAGCATCGAACCGGCGATGCGCAAGCCGTTCTGCGTCCTGCAGCACTTCAAGAAGGAGGTCGAGGACCGCGGCCCGCAGATGCTCATCTTCGCCCCGTTGTCGGGCCATCATGCGACGCTGCTGCGCGATACCGTCAAGGCAGCGCTGCAGGATTTCGACGTCTACATCACCGACTGGGTAGACGCCCGCATGGTGCCGCTCGCCGAGGGCCCGTTCCACCTCGACGACTACGTCGACTACTGCATGCAGTTCATCCGTCTGCTCGGTGGGCCGTGGCGCGGGCCCGGCGGCGTGCACGTCGTTTCGGTCTGCCAGCCCACCGTGCCGGTGCTGGCCGCGGTATCGCTGCTGGCCCAGTCCGGGGAGGCGACACTGCCGAAGGCGATGGTCATGATGGGTGGACCGATCGACCCGCGGCGCAACCCGACCGTGGTGAACGAGTTCGCCATGGGCCGCTCGCACGCCTGGTTCGAAGGCAAGGTCATCGACCGCGTGCCGTTCAACTATCCGGGCTACATGCGGCGCGTCTATCCCGGGTTTCTCCAGCATCTGGGTTTCCTCGCGATGAACGCCGATCGCCACATCGACGCGCATCGCAAGTTCTTCAACCACCTGGTCGTAGGCGACGGCGACAGTGCAGCCGCGCACCGCCGCTTCTACGACGAGTACAACGCCGTCCTCGACATGCCCGCGGAGTATTACCTGGACACGATCAAGACGGTATTCCAGGACTTCGCTTTGCCGAAGGGACGGATGACCGTGCGTGGCGAGCTGGTGCGTCCCGCAGCGATCAAATCCAGCGCGCTGTTCACGATCGAAGGCGAGCTCGACGACATTTCCGGCAACGGCCAGACCGAAGCCGCGCATATCCTGTGCCGAAACATCCCGTCCGAAAAGCGCAAGCATCTGCTGGCCCAGCGCGTGGGGCACTACGGCATCTTCAGCGGTCGCAAGTTCCGCGAGCGCATCTATCCGCAGATACGCGATTTCGTCCGGCGCTGGCACTAAGGCGCCGCGCATCATCTCCGGCACCCCCGTAACGCCGGTCCTTCCAGCGCTCCGGTAGAATAGTCCCACGCTGTGGCTGCAGCGCTGGCGCGCGCGGCCACGAATCACCGTCACGCATAACGGCACTTATGGGAGGAGACCATGGCCAAAGCTGTCCGCATTCACCAGCACGGCGGCCCCGAGGTCCTGCAGTACGAAGAGGTTGCGGTAGGTGATCCGGGGCCCGGTCAGGCCCGCATCCGGCAGACCGCGATCGGCCTCAACTTCATCGACACCTATCATCGCTCGGGGTTGTATCAGCTGCAGATGCCGAGCGGCATCGGCACCGAGGGCGCGGGTGTCGTGGAGGCCGTCGGCTCCGGGGTGACCTGGGTGAAGGCCGGTGACCGCGTGGCCTATGCCGGCGGTCCCCCTGGCGCGTACGCCGAGGTCCGGCTGGTGCCCGCAGACCGCCTGGTGAAGGTGCCCGAGGGCATCTCGGACCAGACGGCCGCAGCCATGATGTTGAAGGGTCTCACCACGCAGTATCTGATCCGCAGCACTTACCGGGTGCAGCCCGGGCAGACCGTCCTGTTCCACGCGGCCGCCGGCGGCGTTGGCCTCATCGCCTGCCAGTGGCTGAAGGCGCTCGGCGTCACGGTGATCGGTACCGTCGGCTCAGAGGACAAAGCCAAATTGGCGAAGGCGCACGGATGCGCGCACACGATCATCTATACCAAGGAAAATTTCGTCGAGCGGGTAAATCAGATCACTGAGGGCCGCAAGCTCCCGGTGGTGTATGACTCGGTCGGCAAAGACACCTTCATGGGGTCGCTCGATTGTTTGCAGCCCAGAGGCATGCTGATCATTTTCGGCAACGGCTCCGGGCCCGTAGCCGCATTCGATCTGAATCTGCTGGCGGCAAAAGGCTCGCTGTACGTCACGCGGCCGTCCCTCGTGACCTATACCGCCAAGCGCGAGGACCTCGAGGCCATGGCGGCGGAGCTGTTCGACGTGGTCAAGTCCGGCAAGGTCAAGATCGAGGTCAACCAGACCTATGCGTTGAAGGATGCCGCTCAGGCGCACCGCGATCTGCAAAGCCGGAAGACGACTGGATCCACCGTGATCGTCCCCTGAGTATTGGAGCAGCAGGACGGGAGTCCGCGGTGTTTTCCCTGGCAGGCAAAGTTGCGCTGGTCACTGGTGCTTCGCGCGGTCTCGGCTGGGCGATGGCGCAGTCGCTCGCTAAAGCCGGCGCCACCGTGCTCATCAATGGGCGCGACGCCTCTATTCTTACTCAGCGGGTCGAAGAGCTCAGGCGTGCCGGGCTCAAAGGCGAGGCCGCCGCCTTCGACGTGACGAACGAGCGTGCGTGCGCGGATTGTATCCAGGGTGCGCTCGAGCGCTACAGCCGCTTCGATATCCTGGTGGCGAACGCCGGCATCCAGCACCGAAAACCGATCACCGAGTTCGAGACCGCCGACTTCCAGCGCGTCGTTGCGACCAACTTGACCGCCGTCTGGACCTTGGCGCGCGAAGCCGCGAAGGCCATGGTCCCGCGCAAAGCCGGCCGCATCATCCTGACCGGTTCCGCCAGCGCGACATTGGCGCGTCCCACGATCTCCGCGTACGTTGCCAGCAAGGGAGCGGTGCACGCGCTCACCCGCGAGCTGGCGGTCGAGCTCGCGCAGCACGACATCACGGTCAACGCCATCGCGCCGGGCTACTTCGCTACCGAGATGAACACCGCGCTCATCCAGAATAAGGAATTCAACGACTGGGTCTGCAAGCGCACGCCGGCGGGGCGTTGGGGCACGCTGGAGGAGATTGGTCCAGTCGCGGTGTTTCTCGCATCCGACCAGGCGTCTTACGTCAATGGCCACGTGCTGGCCGTCGACGGTGCCTTTACGGCGTCGATGTAGACAGCGCGCGGCTCGCAACGACAACAACGCGACCGCGCTGGCGTTCGCAAGCACAGGAGGAGGACGAAGCATGGCGCTGGAAAAATTTCGCGTCGGCATCACGCGCGACGTGCTGAGCCCGAGCGGCGAACCGATCTATGGGCGGCCCGCTCTACGCATCCTGGAGGACCCGCGCGTCGAGTGGGAATACCTGCCGGAGGCAGTGCCGGAGCTCACCCCCGAGCATGCCAGCCGTTACGACGCGCTGTGCGTGTTCGGCTCGCGCGTGAGCCGCAAGACGGTATCGGGTCCCGGGCGCCGGCTCAAGCTCGTGGCGCGCTTCGGGGTCGGCTACGACACGGTGGACGTCGCTGCGTGCACCGAGCAGGGCATTCTTCTCACCATCACGCCCGACGGCGTGCGCCGGCCGGTGGCAAGCAGCGTGATGGCCTTTGCGCTCGCCATGGCGCATCGCCTCGAAGAGAAGGACCGCCTCACCCGCGAAGGGCGCTGGAAAGAGAAGGGCGATTACCTCGGCTACGGCTTGACGGGCAAAGTCCTCGGCGTGATCGGAGTGGGGAACATCGGCAAAGAGGTGTTCCGCCTGGCCAAGCCCTGGGACATGGTGCACCTCGGCTGCGATCCGAACGTGCCGCAGCAGGCGGTGGCCGAGCTGGGCGTGAAGATGGTCGACCTCGATACGCTGCTGCGCGAGTCGGATGTCGTCTCCGTCAACTGCCTGCTGAACGACGAGACGCGCCACCTGATCAGCGCGCGCCAGTTCAGCCTCATGAAGCCGAGCGTGTTCTTCATCAACACCGCACGCGGGCCCGTGGTGGACGAGGCGGCGCTGATCGAGGCGCTCGCGTCGAAGCGCATCGCAGCGGCCGCCATCGACGTGTTCGAGCAGGAGCCGACTCCTGCCGACAACCCGCTGCTCAAGTTCGACAACGTGATCGTCGCGCCGCACGCCGTGTGCCACACCGACGAGTGCATGCGGCTGCTGGGCGAAAGTGCTTTCACCTCGGCGGTCGATCTCGCCAACGACCGCAGACCGCGTCACGTTGTGAACGGCGAAGCACTGGGCCACCCGTCGTGGGGCGGTAAGTGGCACAAGTAGGGGCGACGGAGAGGCCCATGCGCGGAAATCCCGTCAAAGACAAGCTACTCGCCGGCGAGCCCGTGTTCGGCTCATTCGGGTGGGAGTTCCTGGTGCCCGGCCTGCCGCAGATCGTGAAGTCGGCGGGCGCGCAGTTCCTCCTGCTCGACATGGAGCACGCCGGCACGCACTACGATCAGATCAAGACCCAGGCGGCATTGTGCCGCGGCCTCGACCTGGTGCCGATGGCGCGCGTACCGGCCAACCAATACCAGTACATCTCGCGCGCGCTTGACGTGGGGTGCATGGGCATCATGGCGCCCATGGTCGGCTCCGCTGAGGAAGCGGCGTTCATTGTTTCATGCACGCGCTACCCGCCGCACGGGCGCCGCGGCGCCGCCTTCGGCTTTGCTCACGACGACTACGAGGGCGGGGACGTGGCGCAGAAGATCCGCGTCGCGAACGATCGCACGCTGGTCATTTGCCTGATCGAGACGGCCGACGGCATCGCGAACATCGACCAGATTGCAGCAGTCCCCGGTGTAGACGTGCTGTGGCTGGGCCATTTCGACCTCACCAACTTCCTGGGGATCCCGGCGCAGTTCGATCATCCCAAGTACGTTCAGGCCATCGAGAAGCTGGTGGCCGCCGGCAGGAAGCACAACAAGATCCTCGCCTGCATGACGGCAAACGACGCCTGGAGCCGGGAGTACTGGACCAAGGGCTTCAGGCTGTTCGCGATGGGTGTCGATGCGCATTTGCTGCAGGGCGCGCTCAGGCAGGGTCTGCAAACCCTGGAAGGGCTCAAGGCAGGTCAGAGGTGAAGAGGTGAAGAGGTGAAGGGCATACGGCAATGCTGATGGTTTAGGCGGTTACCGTTCACGCCTTCACCGTTCACACATTCACTCCTCGCGCATATGCCAGAAAAATTCCGAGTCGGGATTACCCGCGACAACCTCAAGCTGGACGGCAAGCCGCTGTTCGATGAAGCGTTGCTAAGGGTCCTGGACGATCCTCGCATCGAGTGGGAGTTCCTGCCGCGCTTCGAGGTGGAACTGTCGGCTGAAACCGCCGCGCGGTACGACGCTTTGGCTGTGATGCTGGGCAACGTCACCCGCCGCACGGTGTCTGACCCGAATCGAAGGCTCAAGCTGATCGCGCGCTTCGGCGTCGGCTACGATACGGTCGACGTTTCCGCGCTCACCGACAACGGTGTGCTGCTCACGATTACCCCCGAGGGTGTGCGGCGCCCGGTCGCGAGCTCCGCGCTGACCTTCATCCTGATGCTGGCGCACCGCGTCCCGCTCAAGGACCGCCTGGTGCGCGAAGGGCGCTGGGCCGAGCGAGTGAACCACGTGGGCACGGGGTTGTCTGGGCGAGTGCTGGGCTCGATCGGCGTAGGCAATATCGGTTCGGAGCTGTTCCGGCTCGCCATGCCTTTCGCGATGAAGTATCTGGCCTGCGATCCGTACGTGACGCCGGAGTCGGTCGCGCCGCTGGGCGTCAAGCTGGTAGACCTGCAGACCCTGCTGCGCGAATCCGATTTCGTGTGCGTCAACTGTCCGCTCAGCGTGCAGACGCGGCACATGATCGGCCCACGGCAGTTCGCACTGATGAAGCCGACCGCGTTCTTCGTAAACACGGCGCGCGGCCCGATTGTCGACGAACGTGCTCTGTATGAAGCTTTGACCGAGAAAACGATCGCCGGTGCCGCCATCGACGTGTTCGAGCAGGAGCCCACGGCGGATGACAATCCACTGCTCCAACTCGAGAACCTCATTGTCACACCACACCACATCTGCCTGACGGACGAGTGCATCAACGGCGTGGCCGCCAGCGTCTTCGGCGCGTGCCGCGACCTGGCTCACGGGCGCGTCCCCAGGAACGTGGTCAATCAACAGGTGCTGGGGCGAGTGAATTATTTTCACCAGTGAAGCGGGTCAAGAAGTGAATGGGTGAAGGAGTGAACGAGTGAAGGAGTGTAAAGCTGAGGCAGGAGTGGATGTGAAAGGGGTTTTGCTCATTCACCCATTCACTCATTCACCTCACTGGGTATGCGCGACAATCCTCTGAAGGCCAAGCTGCTGCGGGGCGAAAACAGCTTCGGTCTGTTCGCATTCGAGTTCTTCACGCCCGGGCTGGCGCAGATTGCGCGCGAGGCAGGCGCCGAGTTCGTGCTGTTCGACATGGAGCACTCCGGCGCAGGCATCGATACGATCAAACAGCAGATCGCGTTTTGCCGTGGACTCGACATCACTCCGCTCGTCAGGGTGCCGACCTACCAGTACCACTTTGTGGCGCGCGCGCTTGATGCTGGCGCGCTCGGGGTCATGGTTCCCATGGTGGAGACGGCCGAACAAGCGCGCGATATCGTGTCGTGGACCCGCTATCCGCCCGCGGGGCGGCGTGGTGCGGTGCTCGGCGCAGCGCACGACGACTACAGCGGCGGAGCGCCGCGAGAAAAGCTCGAGCAGGCTAATCAGCGGTGCCTGCTGATGCTGCAGATCGAAACGGAAGTGGGGCTGGAGCACGTCGAGCAGATCGCAGCGGTGCCGGGCGTCGATTGCCTCAGCATCGGGTTCATGGACCTGTCGAACTTCCTCGGCGTGCCGGGCGAGCTGACTCACCCCACCTATCTTGCTGCTGTCGAACGCATCGTTCAGGCAGCGAAGAAGCATCGACGCGCGCTGTCGATCCTGGCTCCGACGGAGGTGCTCGCAAAGGAGTACGTGGCGCGCGGCTTCCAGCTGATCTTTTTCGGGTCGGACGTCGCTCTCTTGCAGTCGGCGCTGGCGCAGCGCATTCAGGCTGTCCGAACCTAGCCGGTGTTGAAGGCAGAGTTGCGGGCTGTCAACGGTCCCGCTGTGTGGGAGCTTCCAGAGGTGAGGTGACGCTCGCGCGCGGGCGAGCTGTTGAAACCCGGTTGACGCGGTCAGGACTGCGGTGCCGCGCCGGCAACTGCTACATGCCGATTAGGGCGTGGGTGTGGCGGTCGCCGCTCGGGAGCCGCTCACCGGCGGGCGCCTCGACCGGCCGATGCTTTTGCAGCAAGGCCGTAACCCGATTCTGCTCCAGCGCCGCCGCTTCACTCTGCCCACCCGCCGCGAAACGCATCTCTACGCGATCGCCTGGTTCGACCTGCAAGGCGCGAGGCACCACTGCTATGGCTGCGATGCGGCCATCGATCAGCGGTTCGGGAAACTTGACGTCAGCCCAGACCGGACCGCTCGATTCTGCGGGTCCCGCGCTGCGCTCGACATAGACACCCGGACTTTGCTCGACGTACACGCGCTCGACGACTCCTGTGTGCGAGCTGCCGTTCAGTTCGGCCACGCGCGCGTAGCCCTGCACCAGGACGAACGCGGCCGCCAGCACGAGCAGACCAAAAACGCTCTTCATACCGCTTCTCCGATGTCTTCCGGGATCGAGGCTACCGCGACAATCTTGCTGAGAGCTTGCCTACAGGCGCTCAGTGGCAAGCGCGCTCAGTTTCTGTGCAGTGAAGGAGGACGAGTCCTGCTGACCGAAGTTGCGAGCCGCCCGAGTGCTGCTCTTCGCTACCAGCGCCATCACCTGGTTGCGCTCGAGCCCGGCGTCGGATTCGACGCTGCCGGGATCGGCCACGCGCACCTGGACCAGATCGCCCGGCCCGATCTCGAGTGCATCAGGCAAGTGGGCAGTGGCGAAGGTGCGACCATCCGGCAAGGGGTTGGCAAAAATGACGTATGCGCACAGAGCCTTGCCAGCGACGTTGCCGGCGAGCTGTCGTTCGACGAATACACCGCTATAAGCTTCGACGTAAACGCCCTCGACCTTTCCGGTCTGAAGCATCGGACCCATCGACGGCTGGGTGTGACATCCCTGGATCAATACCGCAGTCAGGGCGGCTGCGGCGAAGGTCGTGGCGAATCGCATTGCTGGAGGCTCCCGTTGCGCCGCGCTCGAGTTGCCGCGGCGCGCATGGGCAGGCTAACGGCGGCTGCCCTTGGAACTTGAGAAACCCACACCCGCAGTTCGGCATGCACATATCGACGCTGCTGATCGGCTCACAACAACCGCCGTCTTGTCTGCTGATTCGGCCTCCACTGTCGCCTCGCGCACGTCTGGAGCAAAGACAAGCATGTGGAAGTGTGAAATCCGAACTGCCGCTCGATCGGGTCGTCGCGGCGGAGCGACTCCGCGCTCGTGCGGCGCTATCATGCTGCCCGCGAAGCGGCATTCGAGCGGAAGACGGAAAGTCAAATTGCGGCTAGCTTCGACGCAACTGGACGGCTCAACGAGGGCGGACATGACGGAGACGTACACGCTCGGGTACTCGGCGAAAGCACTGGACTTCGTGTCCCGCCGCACGCTCGAATCGCACGGCGCTTTTTTCCTCCCTTATCTGCAGCCCGGCATGGCCGTACTGGATTGCGGATGCGGTCCGGGCACGATCACGCTCGGGATCGCAGCCTGCCTCGGCACCGGCAGCGTCGTGGGCGTCGACATGAACGAAGCACAGGTCAGGCTCGCGACGTCAAACGCGACGACTCTCGCCTGCCACAATGCAAGCTTCCGTCAGGGCAGTGCCTATGCGCTGCCCTTCGCCGACGGTACGTTCGACGCGGTGTTCAGCCACGCGCTGCTGGAGCATCTCGCGGAGCCGAATAAGGCGCTGCGCGAGTTTCTGCGCGTGCTTCGGCCTGCCGGAGTAGCAGGTGTATGCGCGCCCGACTGGGGAGGCTTCCTCTGCGCGCCACCGACGGAAGACATCTACGCCGCGCTACGCGCGCACAACGACATCCAGAACCGAAATGGCGGCGACGTCCAGGCCGGGCGAAAGCTGCTGGGATTGATGCTGGAAGCCGGCTTCACCGATATCAAGGCGCAGGCACGCTACCAGAACTACGATGATCTGGCCGACATCACCGGCGCGATTGCGGTGCAGCTCGAGCACGGCGGGCAACACGCCCACGCGGATGCGATCCGCGCGTGGGCCCGGCGTCCGGTCGGGATGTTTGCGCAGGCCTGGGTATCTTGCGTCGGGCGCAATACAACGTGAATTGAGGGAAGCTCTGCAAAGCTTCCTCAGAGTGCGCGCGCCTCAGTCGGTCCTGACCCAGGTCTCGGAGAAGGCGAGGAATGCAGTGCTGCTGTCCTTCTTGCCGGCAAATTCGCGCGGGAACGGCCGTCCCGGCACCGATCTCCCGTTGATCGTCGCCCGTACGCTCGGCGATTCGACGAACAGTGAAAACATCTCGTGCTTGCCGGTTGCCGATTTCTCCTTCGGCAGCTCCACGATGTAGGGCGCGCCGAGCGCGTCCCAGCTCAGACTCACCTGCCCCATCGTGCTGCGGAACCACTCCGTATGCGTCGTGCGGCCGTCCCCTGCGGCCACGAAATCCCAGCCGGGCTGCATGCGGCAGCTCGACAGCCCGGCCACGCCCTTGAACGCACCGAAATAGGCGACGAAGCCGTCGCGCAGGTACGCGGCCAGCGGCTCGTTGTCCGTGAGGCAGACGTTAGGCCGCTCGGGATCCTTGCCGCCGCCATGCGGGTCGAGCAGGAGGAAGGCCGCATGGCCCTTTCCGTGCGGCGAGAGCACCACGCGGAAGAAGCTGATCAGCGTGACGAACGGGCCGTCGACGGTCTGCTTCAGGTACATGCCGGGATTCTCGCCCGACCAGTCGACTTTGCCTGGGTTGATCGCTGGACGTGTCATGCATCAGTCTCCTTCAACTTGTTGAACATGCCGCTGCAACGCTTATGCTCGCGGCGGCCGCTCAGAACGCCACGGTGTGGTTGGATCATGCGGCTGGAACCAGAGGGCGGCCAGCGAGGCGCTCGAGGACGCGCAAGGGCGAGCGCTCGACGTGCAGCATGGCCGACACCGGCAACATGAATGTTTGCTCGAGCATATATTGCCCGCCCAGTGCGGCGTGCAAAACCTGGTCCGTAAAGCAGACCCAGGTGGAACCGGCGGGGAAATCGAAGCGCTCCCGCCACGCCTCGCGCTGGTAGTCGTCATCCAGCTTGCCGCGATCGTGCAACCCGAGCATCAAGTGATCGTATGCGGTGCGCTGCGACTTTGTGATCCGCAGCGCCCGCAGAGCCGAGCCTTCTAGCGGCAGTTGACGGCGCACGCGCGGCGCGAAGCGGCGCGCGTACCCCTCGAACGCTTCCCCGACCAGCCAGGTGCGGGGTTGTCCCCCGGGGTTGATATTGCTGAACACGCGCAGGATTCGGCGGCCCTGGTTGGGGCGCGAAGCGAACGCATCCACGTGCAGGCGCGCGTCGTCCTTGCGGGGCGAGCTCTCTCTGCCGACGACGGCAACCGGCCGGTAGCTCGCCAGCCGTGTTTCGAGCGCCGCGGCATAGCGCGGCAGCATTCGCTCCAGGAACGCGCGCGATGAGGCGGAGAAGCGCAGCACCATCTGTCTCAGCAGCTCCAGGTTAGCGCCCTCCAGCGCGCTGCCCGACACCTTGCCGCTGGCCGGGTCGACGGCGACGTTTTTCGAGCGGCCGTCGGAGACCGTCGGCGCGAGCAGGGCCTGCTCTGCCTCAGTCAGCTCAAAGCTGAGCCCTTCGAACCACAGGACCTGACCGCTTTCGAGCTGGTCGAGCAGTTCCGCGCGCTGTTGCTGATCGAACGCGTGATCCCACCGGGTGATGTGCTGAAACCGAGCAACTCCCACGATTCGTCCTCTCGAGTTCGCGTACAACTCTTCCGGCCGCTGACAGCATGCGGCTGCTGCCTTCATTCTATCGCCAACCGTGCAGCTGTTGGCCGCAAGCGCGGCCTCACGTTCAATGCGCCCAGGTCAGCGCACCGCGGTCGAGCTCACGCACGCTTGCGCGGCCCATCAGCGCCAGGCCGACGTCCACCTCGTTGCGCAGGATTCCCAGCGCACGGGTCACACCTGCGCGGCCGCCTGCTGCCAGTCCGTAGAGGAACGGGCGGCCGATCATGCACGCCTTTGCCCCCAGCGCCAGCGCCTTGATCACGTCGGTGCCGCGTCGCACGCCGCCGTCCACGATCACCTCCATTCTGCCGTCCGTAGCGTCCACGACATCCGGCAGCGACCCGATAGCGGAGCGCGCCCCGTCGAGCTGGCGGCCGCCGTGATTGGAGACGATCAGCGCGTCCACGCCGTGCGCCGCAGCACGCTTTGCGTCCTCGGGATCGATGATGCCCTTCAGCGCCAACGGGCCGCGCCACAGAGACTTGGCCCACTCGACATCCTTCCAGGTCACGGACTGATCGAACTGCGCGTTCACGAATTCCGCGATCGTGTTGAGATCGCTGCCGTGACCCGTCCCCACGAAGTTGGCCAGCGTAGGCCGGGGACCGGTCAGATAGCGCCAAACCCAGCCCGGGTGCAGCATGAAATCCATCACCGTCCGCGGTCGGAGGCGCAGCGGGATGGTGAGACCGTTGTGGACGTCGCGGTCGCGCTGGCCTTGCATCGCCAGATCCACGGTGAGAACCAGCGCAGCGCAGCCCGCGGCCTTGGCACGCTCGATCATGGCTTTGGCGAGACCGCGGTCGCGCATGACGTAGAGCTGGAACCAGATCGGCCTCCCCACCGCCTTCGAGACCTCTTCGATCGACGAGCTCGACATCGTGCTCAGGCAGAATCCCACACCGGCCTCGTCCGCGGCTCGAGCCGCGGCGAGCGCGCCGCCGGGCCAGAGGATGCCCGGCATTCCCGTCGGCGCCAGGATCAGCGGCTGCTCCCACTTCTGACCCAACACGGTCACCGACTGGTCGCGAACGGACACGTCGGTGAGAACGCGCGGCAGCAACGAGACGCGCTCGAAATCGCTGCGGTTATTGCGCAGCGTGACCTCGTCCTGGGCGCCGCCGTCCACAAAGTCGAACAGCGCGTGCGGCAGCCGCCGGCGTGCCAGTTGGCGCAGATCCTCGATGTTGGCGATGATCACTGAGCGTTCGTGATCCGAGACTCGCGGCTACCCGTTATGAGTGAGCCGATGTTTCAAACACGAACCACGAACCGAGTATCAATCGTTGATCGACACGATTGCTACCGCATACGGCCTGAGGCGCAGGCCGGCCGGGTCGTCGATCCGGCTGTACGCGGCCTGAAAGCCGCGCGGGTCGGCAGTCGCCTGCGTGAAGCTCTGCTCGTCCAGCATCGCACCGTATATTTCGCCCTTGGTGCCGCGAAGGGTCACGGGCTGGTCTTGAGCCGTGAGGTTGGCGATCCACAGCGTTGTTCCGTGCCCGGCTCGATAGGCGAGGCATTGCACCTTCGCGGCGTCACTCGACTCTGCATACACCAGCTTGTGCCCGGCGCCGCGCGCCAGCCCGCTCACCACATGGTAGACCGGATAAACCGCAGCCCCCGTGAGCTGATCGTAGTAGGGCTGACGATAGTCGGTCCTGCGGGAGATGATGCCGAGCGGTCCAGTCGGTGCGCCGACGGCAACGGACTCGACATCGGTGCGTGCAAACGTGGCCATGTAACCCAAGGTCCAGGCTGCGCCGAACAGCGCGCGTTGACGTGGGTCCATGCGCGCCAGACATACACGCTCATTGTCGGGATTGGGCGTGAAAGTTTTCCCGTGCGGATTGTCGCGGCAGCCGATGGCGCTCGGTCCGATGCGGTAGGGCGTGCTTCCAATGAAGGAGCGTGCCGTTGCCACTTGATAGGGCAGTGCCTCGAGCGTCTCCATGACTGACCGATCGTCCGCGGCGTGCACGATCGGGCAGGTCGTGTTCATCACGAAGTCGACATCCTCTGCGGGCGGACGCTTGCGGTTGAGCTCGGTGAAGAACGAGAACATCCCGCCGCCCAGACGCACGCCCGGGAACGCCGCGCGCGCTGCGGCGTACAAGGCCTCTAGCGGCGGTGCCGGAGGGCGTGCACCGCCAGGCAGGATGGATTTGAGGTCGCCCACCGGGCACACCGCGATCGCCCCGAGGGCCAGGCCAGCCTCCTTCACCATGCTGGCAACGCGAGCGAGCTCGGCAGCGTAGTCAGTCACACTCTCGACGACGATCTCGAGGATGCATTGAGCGCCGGTTTGCTCGCACAGCAGACGGTAGCCGTACAGCTCTTTCAGCCCGTGCCCGAGGCGTGCATCGAACTGACATTGCAGAAAACGGGGCGAGGTGAGCTTGAGCAGCTCGAGTTGCGCGACCGCGTGCTCGATCTCCTCTGCCGGCACGCCGAGCCCTATGGGCGGCAGGTTCGCGCGAGCCGGAGCCCCGAGCTCGATCGTAATGCCCTTCCCGGCACTCCTTTCCCCCTTGGCTGGCTTGCCGCTCAACGACACGCTGACCGCTTGCTTGACTGTGTCGCCTGCCTTCAGGGTGTAAGGCCAGGGCAGCGCGAGCGGCCGTACATAGGTCTTGAACGAAGCGTCGGTCCAGTTGCGGTGGTCTTCCATCTCCCAGCTGTCACCCTCGAAGCGGACCGTAGCCTTCACGCCGGGCATGACCGCATGCGTCAACGCCCGGATATGCAAAAACGGCTGCACCGGGTCAACCAGCGCCGGGAACTTGGATTTCTCGATCCTGCCGTCTACGTGCTCGACTTCGACCTCCTTGCCCACGACGCCCTTGAGCGGGTGCAGCACCACGAACCCCGTGCGCGCTGTGAGGAAGTCGGTCTTCGGTGTCGCGCTCGCTGTGAACGCCAGGCTTCCGTCAGCGCGGCCCTCGATCGTCGCATCGTAGGCGATCTCCTGCGCTCCGCGGCTGCACACACCGCGATACGAAACAAAGAACCCATCGGCTCGCTGCTCGACTTTTGCGTCGGTCAGGCTGGGCACGTAGGTGCCCCAGTTCTCGTCGCGGACCAGAAAAGCGACGGCGCGCAGCACCTCGATCCCCGCCACCTTGACATAGCGCAGCTGACCGTTGTCGAGCTCCACCGACAACGGACCAGCGGTGAGCGTCCGCCCGACGACATCGGGCTGCTCGGTTCCGCACAGGGCGATGGCGCGAGAGAGTTTAGGTGTGGTCATTGTGGTTGGTTCCTCTTTACTTTATGACACGACCAACTCGGTGGTCGGGTCGATCAGCACAACGCGGTTCATGTCGATGGCGAGCTCGATCGTTTCTCCCGGTTGCGAAACGTCGTGGGCCTGGAGCTCCGCGACGACCTCAGCGCCGCCGAGGCGGAACGTGGCATAGGTCCGCGAGCCCGTCGGCTGCACCAGCTCGATCGACGCGGTGCGGCGCACGAGGCCGGCGCGGAGCTCACTGCCGGCGCGCGTGATGTGCTCGGGCCGGACACCGAGTGTGATCGCCTGGCCGCGGCGGCCAGCCAGTTTGGCGCTGCGGGCTGCTGGCAACGCGAGCTCGCTGCCGTCGGCGAGCGCAACCGCGAGAGCGGTCTCGCCCTGCAGGCGCGCGGGAACGAAATTCATCGCTGGAGACCCGAGGAATCCGGCGACGTAGCGGGTAGCCGGGCGCTCGTACAGATCCAGCGGGGCCCCAGCCTGCTCGATGTGGCCGTCGCGCAGCAGCACGATACGGTCGGCCATGGTCATGGCCTCGATCTGATCGTGCGTGACGTAGATCATGGTTTTGCCCAGCTCCTGGTGCAGGCGCTTGATCTCTCCGCGCATCTCATCGCGCAACTGCGCGTCGAGGTTGGAAAGTGGCTCGTCGAACAGATACAGACGCGCGTTGCGTACCACAGCGCGCCCGATCGCGACGCGCTGCAGCTGGCCGCCCGAGAGCTGGCGCGGATAACGATCCAGGAGCGGTTCGATGGCGAGCATCCGGGCGGCTCGCCGGACCTTGGGTTCGATCTCCGCGGCGGGAGTCCTGCGCGCGCGCAGGCCGAAGGCGATGTTGTCGAACACCGTCATGTAGGGATACAGCGCGTAGTTCTGGAACACCATCGCGATGTCGCGGTCGCGCGGCAGCACGTGGTTCATCAGCTCGCCGCCGATCTCGATACTGCCCTGGTCGGCGTCCTCCAAACCGGCGATGGTACGCAGCAGCGTGCTCTTGCCGCAACCGGACTGTCCCACCAGGACGGTGAACTCTCCCGCCGGGATTTCGAGGTCCACACCCTTCACGGCGTGCACGGAGCCGTAGTATTTGTGCAGGCCGGTTATCTTGAGGTCAGCCATCTCTATCCTTTCACTGCCCCCAGCGAGATCCCGCGCACCAGATAACGCTGCATGAATGCCACGACGACGAAGATGGGGAGCGTCCCGAGCACCGACATGGCCGAGATCTTGGCCCAGAAGTTGGACTGTCCGCCGAAGTAGTGCGTGACCTGGACAGTGTAGGTCACGACCTCGGTGCGGGTGAGCACCAAGGCAAACAGGAACTCGTTCCAAGCGAACACGAAGGTGAAGATCGCGGTTGCGAACAAGCCGGCGCGAGCCATGGGAAAGACCACCTTCCAGATCACCTGCCACCGTGTGCAGCCGTCGACCAGCGCAGACTCTTCCAGCGCGAGGGGTATGTCCAAAATATACCCGCGCATCATCCAGATCACATACGGGAGATTGAACGCCGTGTACAGCAGGACCACGCCGACGTACGTGTCCACCCAGCCGAGCCAGACGTAGAGCAGAAAAATGGGAAACACCACAGCGATGGGCGGAACCATGCGCTGCGAAATGATCCAGTTGGCCAGATGTTCTCCGCCGGTCTTGAAACGGGCCAGGCTGTAGGCGCAGATCGTGCCGACGAACATCGCGAGCAGCGTGCTCGCACCCGCCACGACCAGGCTATTGCCCACGGTCGCAGCATCGCCGTCTTTGAAAAGCACGGCATAGTTCCCGAACTGAATCTGGCCCGGATACCACTTGGGTGGAAAGGAGAAGATCTCATCCGGGGTCTTGAACGAGATCATGAACAGCCAGTAGATCGGGAACAAAAAGAAAAGCGTGATCGCTACGGCTGCGGTCAGCCGCAGGACCAGGCGGAGGCGTTGACGTCCGTGCAGGCTATTCATCTCATCTTGCCAGCTGAACGCGCTTCAGGGCGGCGAACACCACCACCGAAAGCAGCACGATGATCAGCAGCGCGACCGCGGCCGTGTAGCTCGTCTCGAACTGCTGAAACCCCTTCACGTAGGTGAAGATCGAGATGGTCTCGGTCATCGTGCCGGGGCCGCCTTTCGTGAGTGCCCAGACGATGTCGAACAGGCGGAACAGGTCCAGTCCGCGAATCAGGATGGCGACCGCCATGACCGGCCATATCGCGGGCAGCACGATGCGGGAGAAAGTGCGCCACCAGCCCGCTCCGTCGATGGCGGCTGCTTCGAGCTGAGACTTGTCCACGTTCGCCAGCGCCGCCAGCAGCAGCAGGAACATGAATGGAGTCCATTGCCAGACTTCGGCGACGATGATGGCGGGATAGACCAGGTCCGGATTGATCGTCCACAGCAGCGTGCGCGGGCCGCCGGTGAGCCAGCCGATGACCTGGTTGATGGGCCCGAAGCGGTTGTCGAACATGAGCGACCATGTGGCGCCAGACACGATCGGCGACACCACTACCGGCAGCACCAGCAGCGCTATGAAAATCGGGCGGCCCGGCAGCCGGTCGAGGAACAGCTGTGCCATGGCCAGGCCGAGGATCAGCTCGAGCGGCAGCGCGATGGCAGTGAAGATCAGCGTGTGCAGCAGCGCCTCCCACAGGCGCCGGTCGTGGAACAGATGAGCGAAGTTGCGGACGCCGACGAAGCTGGTGTCCACCTCGGTCATGGTGATGCCTTGAAAGCTCACCACCAGCAGATAGACCAGTGGGAAAACCCCGATCAGCAGCAGTACGAAGATCGACGGGGCGACCAGGAGGTACTTGAAGTTGCGGTCGGCGAAACCCGCTTGCGGCCGAGCGCTGGCAGCCATTCTAGCTAGGTTCTAGAGCCCAAATGACGGGAGCGCTGGAATTCGCAGCGCTCCCCGTCCCGATGCGGTTCCCGCCGCCTGCGGCGGCGACGGCACAGGTGCGGGCGCCGCCCGCACCCGTAGCGCGATTACTTCGGATAGGCCCCGGACTTGGCAGCCCAGGCGGTATACACCGCCTTCTGCTTGTCGACGCCAACCTGCTGCGTGATTTCGTCCCACTGCTTGGCGACGTCGTCCAGGATCTTCTTGGGATCTTCGCCCGCCCACAGGCGGCTGATGCCCTGGCGCAGCGCTTCTTCGTACTTGTCGGTCTGAATCAACGACAGGTCGAGGAGCCCGGTCCTGGAGGCATCCTGCAGCGCGGCCAGGTAATGCTTGGCGTCAGGCCACCGCCCGAGGTACTGCCGGTTCGTGTAGTGCGAGTTGCGGAAGGGGTCGCGCAACGTGTAGGGGAGCTGCACCCGCTGGTTGCTGATCTCCTCGCTGTTCAGCCACTGGATGAACAGGTAGGCCTGCTCCTTCTGCTTGCTGGTAGAGGCGACCGAAAGCGCGAAGCCGGCAGCGAGCTCAGGATGTCCACCGGGCGGTAGCGCGTAGCCGACCTTGCCCGCGATCTGGGACTTCGGCACCCAGTCCAGTGCCTTCTCGTCAGCCAGATACCCGGCTGCAAACCGGCCGTAAGGCGGCCACGAGATGGTCATCGCGCTCTGCCCCTTGAGGAAGAGGGCGAGATTCTCCACGAAGCCGAACTTCTCCACGCCCGGCGGCATGAATTTGTTCTCGGCGCGCATGTCGGTGAAGACTTTCACGCCCACCGGGCTGTTGACGGTCGCCTTCATCGTGTTGGGATCGAAGAAGCGCCCGCCCTCAACGCGGAAACGCTCTTCGAACATGAACATGGTGTAGGGAGGTTCCTCGAAGAAAGCCGCCCCGTAGATGCCTTCAGCCTTGAGCTTCTCGGTGAGGAAGCTGCCGATCTGGTCGAACTGTTTCCAGGTCTTGGGCGGCGCGAGATCATAGCCGTACTTGGCTTTGAACTCCTTCTGCAGCTCGGGTCGGGCGAAGATGTCCTTGCGGTAGTACATGAGGAACACGTCGCCATCGTCCGGGAAGCCGTAGATCTTGCCGTTCACCGTCATCTGGTTGTCGCGGTAGGTGGGCGCGATCTTCTGCAGCTCGGCGCGGAACCCGTACTTGTCGACCAAGGGATCGAGCACCTCGAGCGCCCCAGCCTGCACGAGGTCCGGCATCCAGGCCGGAATGACGTTGAGCGCATCATATGCGCCGGTGCCGGCGCGATACTCCTGCATGATCTTGGTGAACATCTCCGCGGTGGGCACTTCGATCACCTTGATCTTGCAGCCGGTAAGCTGCTCCCATTTCGGGCCGGAGAAGTTGAGCGGGTCGAGCGACTGAAGACCCGCTTCCCAGACGATGGTCACGGTCTTGCCGGCGCAAATCTTCTTGGCGGCGTCCACCGCCGTCTGCGCGGCGCTCTGCGCGGATGCGGTGCCGGCCCAGATCAGGGTTGCCGCCGCAAGGATTGCCAGGAACGGGGCCTTGATCGAGCCCGGGCCACGAAGGACGGGAAACGAAGTTCCCATGATGTCTCCTCCTTTGCTTTGATTATCGATTTTGCCCCCCGGGCGGAACCGCCGGAAACGGGCGCTCCGAAAAGCCGGAGGATTATGTTGAACAGCCGACGACAGTGTCAAGCGAGCTTCGGGCGGCGCGATCGTCAGCCTGGCGCTCGCCGTCGCGCGGTGAGGGTCATGCCAGGGGTCGGGTACAATCGGGCTCCCCACAGCCGCCTCCCAACGCAACCCGCCGTCATGCTCGACAACAGCCTGTTCCAGTCGCTCGTGCTGGGGACGCTGGCGTTGTTCGGGATCGGCCTCGTCTACTTCCTGTTCCTCGGCGTACGAGCCGTGTACCGCGACTCCCAGAGGACGGCGATCGAGGCGGGCCACCCGCGCGCGGCCGCCTTGCGTGCGGCGCTCCGCATGACGACGTGGGCGCTGTTCTTCGGCGCCTACTACCTGTTCGTTT
Source organism: Burkholderiales bacterium (assembly GCA_035499005.1). GTDB lineage: Bacteria > Pseudomonadota > Gammaproteobacteria > Burkholderiales > SHXO01 > SHXO01. The sequence continues at coordinate 22,129 of DATJZQ010000127.1, forward strand.
ATTTTCTGGGCAGACGGCTGGGCTGGTGGGCCCTCGCCCCGTCGCTGGCAGGCCTGGCCGCCATGATCTGGGCCTTGCTGCAAGCGGATCGACTCCTGACTGTGCGTCCGGAGGACGTGCGTGAGCAACTCGGTATCGGCGCGACGCTCGCTGCTCTGCTGGCGGTGTTCGCCGCGGTGATCTGGTTTGCGGCGCAGGACGATTGGGCGCGTTAGCCGGCTGGCAAGGGGCATCGTCAACACGCATGGCCGACGACACGGATCTGCGCGCCGCGCTCGCCATCCGCGACTATCGTCTCGCGCGGCGTCGGCTGCCAGGGCTGGATCCTTCGCTGCGCCCGGCGGACGAGGCCGCCGCATACCGCATCCAGAATGAGCTGCACCGTCTGCTGACCGGCGCGGGTCTCGGACCGGTCGCCGGCCACAAGATAGGTTGCACCACCCGGGTGATGCAGGAGTTCCTGCGCATTCCCAACCCCTGCGCCGGCGGCGTGTTCGAAACCCAGGTTCATCCGAGTCCCGCCCAGGTGCGCCACACCGATTTCGTCCGACCCGGTGTCGAGTGCGAGATGGTGGTCCGCCTTGCCTCGGATCTTCCGCAGCAGGGGGCCCCATTCAACCGGCACTCGGTCGCGGCTGCGGTCGGCGCGATCATGGCGGGGATCGAGATCGTCGATGATCGTTACGTCGACTACAAGAAGCTCGACACCCCAATGCTCATCGCCGACGATTTCTTCGACGCCGGATGCGTGCTGGGCGAACCGGCCTCCGATTGGCGCGCGCTGGATCTTCCTGCGCTGAGCGGGGCCACCTGGATCAACGGTGTCGAGGTCGGGCGCGGGCGCGGGGCGGACGTCATGGGGCATCCTTTCGAGGCGCTCGCATGGCTGGCCAACTCGTTAGCGCGCCGCGGCCGGGGCCTGCGCACGGGCGAGTTCGTCTTCACCGGCAGCGTGGTCGAGACGAAGTGGGTGCAGCCAGGTGACAAGGTGGTGATGACGATCGACGGGCTGGGAACGGTGGAGGCGGTGTTTGAGTGAAGTCGAGAACAGGTGAAAAGGAGCCCAAAAAAAGCGGCGACTTTCGTCGCCGCTCGCAGAGTGTGAAGCTTGTCGTTCTAGTTGTTAATACAGCACGACCGGGTTGCCCGGCGAGCCGGTGGCGCCGACGATTCGCAGTGGCGCCCAGATGAACGCTGCTTCCTTGATGCCAGCGGCGACCAGCGACTCGGTGTCGACGTTCTCCAGGTTCCAGATTCCGTAGCGCGTCTGAATCTGGGTGTGGCAGGGCACTGCCCAGCCTTCCACCTCGTTGCCGGGCTGCGCATCGTTGGCGGAGGTATCGCCCATGGTGAGCGCGATATCCCTGGAGGCGAAGTATTCGCACGCGCTCAGGCCGAATCCGGGCTCGCCTTGCGCGAAGATCGCGCGGGCGGCAGCGCGTTGCTCGGCGGTCATCGTCGGCCAGTGCGCGTTGCCCCAGGTGTTGCCCTGGCCGGTATGCAGCGCTACGCAATCGCCAGCCTGCAGTTCACCCAAACCCTCTGCCTTCATAATGGCCTTGACGTCGTCGGCAGTGACGATGCCCGGGTCGCCGGCCTTCTTCGGAATCGGAAGCATCTCGGCGTTGGACGGGATCAGTCCTTTCGACTTCTTGTAGGCGACGGCATCGATCACCACCAAGCGGCAGACGAAGCCGCCGGCGGTATTCTCTACACCCATCGGGCCCATACCTAGCACCCGACCGCCCGGGCCGCGTTCGTAGTTATCCCAAGTGATGCGGCCGTTGTACATCATCGGCCCTTTGGACGTATTCACGCCAATGTGGCCGGGACCGTCGAACTGGGTCTGGATCTGACCAATTTCCGTAGTCACCATCTCATCGTGGTAGATGAGTGCGTTCTTGCCGAACGGGCCGCCGGTCGGTGTGCCGGGGATGCTCATCTGCCATCCGCGGACCCCGAAGGCGGGAGCTTCGCGGTGGTAGACCTTGCCAATCGTGAGGGCCTTATACTGCTTGATCGTGGCGAGTGCGCGCTTGATGTTAGCCGAGTTCTTGACGTGATTGGCGCTTCCTGCCTTGTCGTCTGCGCCCCACTTTGTCGGGAACCAGTGCTCCGTGATCGGCGCATCATTGACCGGGCCCTTGAGGGCTTGCGCCGACGCGAACCCAATACTCATACACGCGGCCGTAGCTGCGACCGCGATCGCACTTAGTCTCATGACGATCTCCTTCCCAAAGATGTTCTGAGGACCAGCTTGTTGTATCCGCGCGGAGGAGAAGGCTTAGGCGGATAACGATGCGGCCCGAGCCATTCCTACCAAGCGGGGCGAACATCACACCACAAACGTAAGCCGCGCGCAAGCGCGTAACCTGGTGAGCCAAGGTTCTGTTCTGGCGTTAAGATATGCGGTTGGAGGAGCTTAAACCAGCAGAACCGGCAGCGCCTCAGCCCAGGATCGATCGGCCTGGGCGGGTAGTCACATCAGGACTTAAGGGGAATCGAGTGATTTCAGATCGGGACGTCGCGTTCTACCGCGAAAATGGCTACCTGCTCGTTGAGGACCTGCTGGACCGCAGCACCATGACTCGCATGAAGGAGATCATCGCGGACCTGGTCAGCAAGGCCAAGGGCGTAGCCAGGCACAACGACGTGTACGACCTGGAGCCATCGCACACGCCGGAAACCCCCCGCGTGCGGCGCATCAAGAAACCGCATGTCGTGCACCCGGTGTTCTGGGAGTTCGCCAAGAGCGCGAAGGTGCTGGAGGTGGTCACTCGCCTGCTCGGCCCGAATGTTCGATTGCACGGGTCGAAGCTGAACATGAAGGATCCGAAGTACGGCTCTCCGGTGGAGTGG
>DATJZQ010000128.1:0-6738 GCA_035499005.1 Burkholderiales bacterium
CGCCCGGGTTTTCTGGCTGACCTGCTGCTGGTGGACGGTAATCCGCTCGCCGACGTGAGCATCCTGCAGGACGAACGCCGGCTGCGGGTCGTGATGAAGAACGGAGTGCTGTACCGGCACCGGCATTCATGACTCCAGACCCGTCGTACGGGCGTTCGCCGCGCGGACCGGTCGTGGAGATGCGCGGCGCGAGCAAGACCTACCCCAATGGCGTGCGCGCGCTGGACCTAATCAACCTGCAGGTACGCGACGGCGACTTCGCCACGCTGATCGGCCCGTCCGGCTGCGGGAAGAGCACGCTGCTGCGCATGATGGGCGGCTTGACCTCACCCACGGCGGGAAACGTAGCGCTGTGGCCCGCGCGCGTCGCGCACGGGGAGCGAGCGGAACGCCCGCATGCGACACGCGCAATGCACAGCGACGGCAACAGCCCCGCGCTCGCCTTCGTGTTCCAGCATCCCACGCTGATGCCATGGGCCAGCGTCGAGCGCAACGTTCGGCTACCGCTCGATCTCGCGCGCAACGAAGACAACGTTGCAGCGAAGCTGGATGCGGCATTGGGCCTGGTTGCGTTACGCGACTTCGCTCGGGTCTACCCGCGCGAGCTGTCGGGCGGAATGCAGATGCGCGTATCCATCGCCCGGGCGCTGGTAACGGAACCGCGCCTGCTGTTGATGGATGAGCCGTTCGGTGCTCTGGACGAGATCACCCGCCATCGCCTCGATCGAGACATCAGCGAGCTTTGGGCGCGACGCTCGCTCACCGTCGTGTTCGTCACGCACAGCATCTACGAAGCGGTGTTCCTGTCGACACGGGTGCTGGTGATGTCGGCGCGGCCGGGGCGCATCACCGGCGAGCTCGAGATCACGGAACCGCACCCGCGCACGGATGCGTTCAGAACCTCGGAGCGCTTCGCGCGCTCTTGCCAGCGGCTCTCCGCCATGCTCGCAGACGCGAGCGGAGACAGCGTCGAGCCCCGCGCGAGCGGCGCATGAGCCGACGTGTGGCGCGCTGGCTCGCGCCGGCTGCGGTGGGTGCGGGCGTCCTGCTGTCCTGGCAGGGCCTCGTGACTGCCTTCGATGTGCCTTTCTATCTGGTGCCGGCGCCGTCACTGGTTGCCAAAACCCTGGTGCAGGACGCACCGCTGCTGTTCGACGCGCTGCTGGTGACATTGCACATCACCGCGCTCGCTCTGCTGCTGGCTGTCGTGCTCGGCGTCGCGGTCGCGCTCGTGTTCGTGCAGAGCCGCATCATCGAGATGAGTCTGTTCCCCTATGCGGTCCTGCTGCAGGTGACACCCATCGTCGCCATCGCGCCGCTCATCATCATCTGGGTCAAGAATCCGCTCGCGGCGCTGGTGGTATGCGCCACCATCGTGGCGATCTTCCCGATCATCTCCAATACCACCCTCGGGCTGCGCAGCGTGGATCCGGGCTTGGCGGACCTGTTCCGGCTGTACGGCGCCGGCCGCTGGCAGACGCTCGTGCGCCTGCGCGTCCCGAGCGCTTTGCCTTACTTCTTCGCCGGGCTTAGAGTATCGGGCGGGCTGGCTTTGATCGGCGCCGTCGTGGCCGAGTTCGTGGCCGGCACCGGAGGGACGTCCTCGGGCTTGGCTTACCAGATTCTGCAAGCCGGGCTGCAGCTCAACATTCCGCGTCTGTTCGCGGCGTTGCTGCTGATCACGCTGGCCGGGGTAGCGATCTTCGCGCTGGTGTCGCTGGCCGCTCATCTGGCGCTGCGCCGCTGGCACGAGAGCGAGCTTGCGCCCGAGCCCTGATGCGTTTCGCATAGTGCGAGGAAGCGTTCGCGAGAGTCGATAGATCTGGGAGGAATGGATGAGCGGGAACGGCGGCAGGGTATGGATGGCGGTCGTGGCGGCAGCCCTGGCGTTGGCGCCCGGGCTCGCGGCGGCGCAGCAGCCCACCAAGGTGGTATTCACGACCAACTGGTACGCCGAGGCCGAGCACGGCGGCTTCTACCAGGCGCTGGCGGAGGGAATCTACGCGCGCAACGGGCTGGACGTCGAGGTCAAGATGGGCGGACCGCAAATCAATGTCATGCAGCTGCTGCTCGCGGGGCAGGCCGACTTGATCATGGGCTACGACCTGCAGACCATCAAGGCGATCGAGCAGGGCCTGCCCGTGGTGACGGTTGCGGCGACGTTCCAGAAGGACCCGGCGGTGCTCATCGCCCACCCGGGTGTCGCGCAGCTTGCCGACCTGAAGAGCCGCACGCTGCTGATCGGGCAGGCGAGTGAAACCACGTTCTGGCCGTGGCTCAAGTCCAGGTACGGTTTCACCGACGCACAGAAGCGGCCGTATGCGTTCAGCGTGCAGCAGTTCCTGGTCGACCAGAACGTAGCGCAGCAGGGATATCTCACCTCGGAACCCTACACCATCGAGAAGGGCGGCATCTCTCCCGTGGTCTTCCTGCTCGCCGACAGTGGCTACCCGCCGTACGCGGAGACCATCGTCGTCACCACGAAGACCTTGAAAGAAAAGCCCGACATGATCCTGCGCTTCGTGCGTGCCTCCGCGGAGGGCTGGAAGGCTTACCTGAATGCCCCGGCGGCTGGCAATGCGCTGATCCGCAAGGCCAACCCCGAGATGACCGAGGAGCTCCTGGCCTATGGCGTCGCCAAGATGAAGCAGTACGGGCTGGTGACCGGCGGCGACGCAGGCACGCTTGGGATCCTCACCATGACCGACGTGCGCTGGAAGCAGACGTTCGATTTCATGGTCAGCGCAGGACTCGCCAAGCCGGAGGTGGACTACCACAAGGCCTATACGCTCCAGTTTGTAAAGCAGATCAAAGTCCTGCCTTGAACGGCCGGAGGTAAGAGCACCCCGCGCGCCGCGCCTTGCTGCAGGCGATGGCGCACTGCAGCGCGAACGTGGGACGGCCGAAGCGGCTTGTCGCGCTCCGCCGTGCTTTCTATACTCCTGTGAAGGCCGAAACGAACAAGATATACACACAGAGGAGGAAGACCGATGGGCGGGATTGCGACCGATTCCATTCGGGCCGCTGCCCTGGTCGGGCATGCCGGCAGCGGCAAGACGCTGCTCACGGAAACTTTGCTGCACAAAGCGGGGGCGGTCACGGCTCCCGGCACGATCGAGCGCGGCACGACGGTCTGCGACTTTGATCCGCTCGAGAAGCAGCACCAGCACTCGCTGTACTCGACGCCGGTGTACTTCGAGCACAACGCGACGCGCATCCACCTGATCGACACCCCGGGCCTGCCAGACTTTCTCGGGCAGGCCATGAGCAGCCTGCAGGCGGTGGACACGGTGATTGCGGTGATCAACGCTCAGACCGGTATCGAGCTCACCACCTCGCGCATGATGAACTGGGCGGCGAAGCGCGAGCTGTGCCGCGTGATCGTGGTGAACAAGATCGACGCTCCCGATCTGGACCTGCCCGCCCTCGTAGGCCGAATCAGAGAGGTTTTCGGCAAAGAATGTCTCCCGATAAACCTGCCGGCGGGCGGCGGCTCGCGCGTGGTGGACTGCTTCTTCAATCCGGCGGGGGAATCGGATTTCTCCACGGTCGCGGAAGCGCACAGCGCGATCATCGACCAGGTCGTGGAAGTCGACGAAGATCTGATGGCGGTGTATCTGGAAAAGGGCGAAGTGGCGCCCGATGAGCTGCACGCTCCGTTCGAAAAGGCGCTGCGTGAGGGGCACCTGGTGCCGATCTGCTTCACCTCGGCCCGCACCGGCGCAGGCGTAGCTGAGCTGCTGGACATCTGCGTGAAGCTGCTGCCCAATCCGCGTGAGGGCAACCCGAGGGCATTTCTCAAAGGCGAAGGCCAGCAGGCAGCTCAATTCCACGCCGCACCCGACCCCGCGCAGCACGTGATCGCCCACGTGTTCAAGGTGAGCGTCGATCCTTTCGTGGGCAAGCTGGGCGTTTTCAAGGTGCACCAAGGGACGGTCAAGCGCGACCAGCAGCTGTTCGTGGGCGAGTCGCGCAAGCCGTTCAAGGTAAGTCAGCTCTACCTGCTGCGCGGCAAGGAACACATCCCGACCGACGCCTGCGCACCGGGCGACATCGCCGCGCTGGCCAAGGTCGAGGAGATCGCCTTCGACAGCGTGCTGCACGACTCGCACGACGAGGACCACATTCACATCCAGCCGCTCGAGCTGCCCGCGCCCATCTATGGCGTCGCGATCGAAGCAACCAAGCGCGGCGACGAGCAGCGTCTGTGGGAGATCCTGCAGAAGCTCGCCTCGGAGGATCCCTGCCTGCAGGTCGAGCGCATCGCGGTCACGAACGAAACCGTGGTGCGCGGGCTGGGCGAGCAGCAGGTGCGCTGCATGCTCGAGCGCATGGGAAATCAATACAAGCTGGAGGTGACCACCCATCCGCCGCGCATCGCCTACCGCGAAACCATCACCGCCCCGGCGGAAGGGCACAGCCGGCACAAGAAGCAGACCGGCGGCGCCGGCCAGTTCGGTGAGGTCTTCCTGCGGATCGAGCCAACCGCGCGGGGGAGTGGATTCCAGTTCCTGGACGAAGTGCGCGGCGGCGCCATCCCCGGACAATTCATCCCCGCGGTCGAGAAAGGTGTGCTGCAGGTGCTCGAGCACGGAGCCATTGCCGGCTATCCGCTGCACGACGTCAAGGTGGTGGTGTACGACGGCAAGAGCCACCCGGTGGATTCCAAAGAAGTCGCCTTCGTGGCGGCCGGCCGCAAGGCCTTTCTCGATGCCATCAACAAGGCACGGCCCATCGTCCTCGAGCCGATCGTCAACATCCAGGTAAGCGTGCCGGAGAACTGCATCGGCGACATCACGGGCGATCTGTCATCCAAGCGCGGCCAGGTGAGCGGGACGCAGCCGCTTGGCGGGGGGCTGGTCAACATCGCGGGACAGGTGCCGTTGTCCGAGCTGAACGGCTACCAGTCGCGGCTCAAGTCGCTCACGGGAGGGCAGGGCTCGTTCAGCATGGAGCTGTCGCATTACGAGGCGGTGCCCCCACCGATCCAGCAGCAGCTCGTATCGCAGCACAAGGTGCACCCCGAAGAGTAGGCTGCAGCCTCGATTTGCCGCGCCACGGAGCCGTGAGATCAATCACCGCATTCCTTTTGGCTCTGCTTTGGCCGCTAGCGGCGAGCGCGGTTCCGGAGCTGGATCAGCCTGCTCCCGCGCTCAGGGGGACGCTGCTGTCCGGAGCCGCGTTCGATCTGGAGCAGATGCGCGGCAAAGTGGTGCTGGTGAACTTCTACTCGAGCTACTGCAAATTCTGCGCATACGAGATCGGCAACCTCGAAGCGTTCTACGAGGCCCACCGCGCACAAGGCTTCGAGGTCATCGCGCTCGGCGTCGACGAAGTGTCCGACCGGGAACGGGTAGCGCGGATGCTCGACATCTACGGCCTCCCAGGCGCCATGGTGGACGAGCTGCAGGCGAACGGTTTTGGCCGCCGCTACCCCACTCCGACCGCATTCATCATCGATCGCGGAGGCGTATTGCGCTACAAGCAGTGGGGCGCGAAATCGCCCGGCTTCTACAGCGAGATGGTGCTGCCGCTGCTGCGGGAGCGCTGACGCCCGCTGCTCCGGTCACGCACGAGGCTGAGCGGCCAGCAGCGAAGCCACGATGCTCTCCCACTCCTCGTCGAGCGACGCGCTGCATACCGTCGCCTTGGCGCGTCGGTACCAGTAGCCTGCGTTGGCCAGGTCGCCCTCCTTGCGATGCAGGTAGGCGTGCACCCGGGCGGCGTTGGCGCCCTCTTCGTCCTGCACGATCTCGTGCGCGCGCTTCCAATCGCCCTTCGCGTCGTGCCACAGCGCGCGCAGCAGGCTGTTCACTTCGCTTGGCGGTGCGGCCTCGGCGAGCGATTCACGAAATTGCGCGAGCTCCATCGTTGCCTGACTCCTCACGTCGACACGTTGAACAATAGGCGAAAAAAACGCCCCAGTCGATTGTGTTTTTTGCCCTCATCGGGATGCCGTGCGCGCTTCCGGGCGGGTGGGAGCCGCTTCCCATCTTTGGTACTCTGTCGTACTAGTTCTCTATCGACGAGGCAGCCATGGCCGAAAGACAGGAGCAGCGCTTACCGGAGCCCAAGATGGATCCGGCAGCGCTTTACCGAGAGGAAGTCATCACGGACCGCAAGGTCGGCACCATCCGGGTGCTCTACCCCCTGCGAATAGATGGATCACCCGATCCGGGGCGTAAGGCGGTATACGTGGGCGAGGCCCAGATTTACACCACCATGGGCGCATTACCGCTGAGCTTCGAGATCGAGGCCGGCTCCCTCGCGGAGGCGGTAGCCAACTATGCGCCGGCTGCCAAACTGGCGGTGGAGCAGGCAGTCCGCGAACTCGAAGACATGCGCCGGCAGGCCGCGTCCTCGATTGTGATCCCGAAAGGCGGCTTGCCGCCCGGTGGGAACCTGGGCGGCGGCGGCAAGATTCAGCTCCCCTGAGCGGGGCCGGTCGCCCCGGGGTGCACCCCCTTCGCGCCGAGACTATGCCTGGCGCCGGACGGACGGCTCCGCGCGCAAGGGCTCCGCGTCTGAACCGGCGTCCGGCACTTCGGCTACCGGATCGGCGGCTAAGTCTTTCACAGTCACGGTTCCCATTGCCGCGCTCAAGGCCTGTTCCATCCGCGTGAGCACGCGGTCGACGGCGGCCGAGACGGGAAGCGCAGCCGGGTTGAGAAACCGGTCTTCGCCCGCGGAGCGCACGGTTTCCAGCAGCTGCCGAACCGTGATCGCCCCCAGATCACG
>DATJZQ010000129.1:0-4084 GCA_035499005.1 Burkholderiales bacterium
CGGCCGTCTGGTCTTCGAGCCGCGCCCGCAGCGGAGAGTTTCGGGACATCGCTCAGGACGCCTTCGGCGTGCCATCGCTCACGTCGCGCACCCAGTTCGCCCGTGCGCTTCTCGACGAGGCGTGGCGCCGTCAGCACAACGCCGGGAGCGGCGTGATGGCGCGCGTCGACATGACGCGCGTCGCCATCGTCGGCTACGACCTCGGTGCGCAAACCGCCATGATGGTCGCCGGCGAAAGCGTCGCGGGCGTGGAACCCGTGCCAGCCGCCGAGAGCGTGAAGTGCGTGGTCGCGCTCAGCCCGTACGCGGATTTCTCGGGAATGGGCATGGAGAGCAATTTCCGCTCGATCCGCCTGCCGGTCCTCGCCGTCACCAGCACGCAGGACACCGACGCATATGGGCTGGTGACCTCCGCCGCAGTGCGCCGCGCACCCTACCAGTACATGCCGGCGGGACAGAAATATCTGCTCTTGCTGTTTCAGGCGCCTCACTCGCTGCTGGCCGGTGCCGCGACATGGGCAGGGCCGGCCAAGGGAAAGTACGCGGGGCCGCAGCCGGTCCAGCCGGACAACGGCGTGGAGCCCGACCCCCTCGCCGCGGAAGAGGCAGCCGGTGAAGCAGCTCAGCATCACCGGAATCGGGCCGGGGGCGTGCCACCCTCCGCTGGAGCGTCGCTGCAGCACGCGAAGCAGATCGCGCAGGTTCAAAGCGTCACTACCGCTTTCCTGGATGAAATGATGAAGAGCGATCCGATCGCGTCGGAATGGCTTTCCCGGAACGCGAAACCGTGGCTGGGCGAGAGCGCCGAGCTGCAGTCGAAGTGACCTCGCCGCGCTTCGCGCGGCGGCGATACACCCGGAAGTCCTGCGCAGGCCGCCCCCATCGTTACACTGTGTAACGTGCAATGGTGCGGTTACATGGGGTTGATCTAATCGTCAGTTTTCGAGCTCTTCAGCCATGCCATCGATGCGGCGCCTGTTGATTTTTGGCCTGATCGCGATCGTCGCCGGCGCGACGGTCGTCATGGCGCTTGCCCAGCAGAGCCGCCACGCCCGTAACCGCGGCGCGGAGGAAGGCGCGGTGCCGGTGGTGGCGGCCGCAGCGCACATCGCTGACGTGCCGATCTATCTCGAAGGCGTAGGCACGGCCCAGGCGTTCAATACCGTCACTGTGCACTCGCAGGTCGACGGGCAGCTGGTCAAGGTCGCTTTCCGCGAGGGGCAGGATGTCAGGAAAGGCGACCTCCTCGCGCAGATCGACCCGGCCACCTACCAGGCGCAGCTCGAGCAGGCGCTCGCGAAGAAGGCGCTGGACGAAACGCAGCTCGCCAACGCGCGCGTCGATCTGGAGCGCTATGTCTACCTGGTCGAGAGAGATTCCGGGCCCAAGCAGCAGGCTGACACCCAGCGCGCGCTGGTGGCGCAGCTCGAGGCGCAGATCAAGCAGGACCAGGCCGCGATCGACATGGCGCGGGCTCAGCTCGGCTTTACCACGATCGTGTCTCCGCTCGATGGCCGCACCGGCATCCGGCAGGTGGACCAGGGCAACATCGTGCACAGCGCCGATACGAACGGCATTGTCGTGATCACTCAGCTGCGCCCGATCTCCGTCATCTTCACCCTCCCGCAGCAGACGCTCACGCGCGTGAACCGCGCCGCGTCTCACGGCGCGCCAGCGGTGGAGGCATTCGCGGACGATCACCGCAGCGCGCGCGATCGCGGCACGTTGACCGTGGTCGACAATCAAGTCGATCAGACCACCGGCACCATCCGCATCAAGGCGACGTTCCCCAACGCGAACCTCCAGCTCTGGCCCGGCCAGTTTGTGAACGTGAGGCTGCTGGTCGACAAGCTGCACGATGCCGTCGTCGTGCCCGCGGCGGCGGTTCAACAGGGTCCCAACGGTACTTTCGTCTACGTGGTGAGCGCGGAGAGCAAGGCCGCTCTGCGCAACGTGACTGTCGCGCAGCAGGGCGACAGCGAGACGGTTATCGGGGACGGCCTCGAGTCCGGCGAGCAGGTGGTCACGACCGGGTTCGCGCGGCTTTCGGACGGCAAGGCGGTGCGGGTCGGCAAGCCGGGCGGGGCCGTGCGCGGAGAGGACGCGGCGCAATGAGCGTCTCGGCGCCGTTCATCCGGCGCCCGATCGCTACTTGTCTGCTGGCGCTGGCGGTGCTGCTTGCCGGAGCGCTCGGCTACAGCGGCCTGCCGATCTCCGCACTGCCTCAGGTCGACTTCCCGACCATTCAGGTCACGACGCAGCTCCCCGGCGCCAGCGCCGACACGATGGAGTCGCTCGTGACCGCCGCGCTCGAGCGCCAGCTCGGACAGATCGCGGCGCTGCAGACGATGACCTCGACGAGCTCGTTCGGCGTGAGCCAGATCACGCTGCAGTTCGAGCTCGATCGCAACATCGACGCTGCAGCGCAGGACGTGCAGGCGGCGATCAACGCAGCGGCCGGCGCGTTGCCCAAGAACCTCCCTTATCCACCCACCTACGCCAAGGTCAACCCGGCCGACACGCCGATCCTGACCTTGGCGCTCACCTCCGATACGGTGCCGCTCCCGCGCATCAGCGATCTGGCCGACACCCTGCTGGCGCAGCGGTTGAGCGAAGTGTCCGGCGTCGGTCACGTGGGCGTCGAAGGCGGCATCCGGCCCGCGGTGCGCATCCAGGCCGACATGACGCGTCTCGCCGGTTATGGGCTTGGGCTGGAAGACCTTCGCACCGCGATCATCGGCGCCAACGTTGCGGGGCCGAAGGGCTCGCTGAACGGTTCGCAGCAGTCCTTCACCATTTCGGCGGACGACCAGTTGCCGGGCGCGGATGCGTATCGATCGGTGGTCGTCGCCTACCGCAACAATGCGCCCGTGCGATTGTCGGACGTGGCGCAGGTTGTCGACGGCGTCGAGAACGCTAAAGTAGCGAGCTGGTGGCGCAACAAGCCTGCCATCCTGATCGACGTTCAGCGCCAGCCGGGCGCGAACATCGTGCAGACGGTGGCCCGCGTGCACCGCGAGCTGCCGCGCCTGCAGCGCGCCATTCCAGCTGGAATCAAGCTCTCGATCGTCAGCGACCGCACCGGCACCATCCAGGCGTCGGTGCGCGACGTGCAGTTCACGCTGGTCTTGAGCGTGGTGCTGGTGGTTGGCGTCGTGCTGGTATTCCTGCGCACGTTCCGCGCCACCATCATTGCCGGCGTCGCCTTGCCCCTTTCGCTGGTGGCGACGTTCGGCGTCATGCGTCTGTGCGGCTACAGCCTCGACAACCTCTCCTTGATGGCGCTCACCATCGGGACCGGCTTCGTGATCGACGACGCCATCGTCATGATCGAGAACATCGTGCGCCATATCGAAGGCGGCGACCCCCCGCTGCAGGCCGCGTTCAAGGGCGCTCAAGAGATCGGCTTTACCGTCATCTCCCTCACGCTGTCGCTGGTGGCGGTGTTCATTCCGCTGCTGTTCATGACCGGCCTGGTGGGCCGGCTGTTCCGCGAGTTCGCGCTGACGCTCACCATCGCTGTCGTCGCGTCGGCGGTGGTATCTCTCACGCTGACGCCGATGATGTGCGGGCGGCTGCTCCGGCCCGCGCATCAGGCCGAGCCGGGATGGCTTCGGCGCCTCGCAGAGCGCGGGCTCGACGGTCTGTTGAGCGGCTACCGCCGCAGCCTCGACTGGGTGTTGGAGCGGCAGGGTCTCACACTGCTGGTGGCCGTGGCGACGCTGGTGCTGACAGTACTGCTCTACATCGTGGTGCCGAAGGGTTTCCTGCCACTGCAGGACACCGGCCTGATCACGGCCGTGACGGAGGCTGCAGCAGACGTCTCGTTCGAGCAGATGCAGCGGCTGCAAGCCCAGGCGGCCGATGTCATCGCACGCGATCCGGATGTCACGGGAGTGGCCTCGCTGGTAGGCGCCGGCACGACCAATACCACCGCCAACGCCGGTCACCTCACCATCACGCTGCGCCCGCGTGACGTTCGCGCCAGCGCCGCGCCCGAAATCGTCGCGCGCCTGCAGCGTCAACTGGCGTCGGTGGCGGGCGTGAATGTCTATTTCCAGCCGGTGCAGGACATTCAGATCAG
>DATJZQ010000130.1:0-7573 GCA_035499005.1 Burkholderiales bacterium
GTCGTTGCATGGTGCGGATATGCCGGGGCTAAAAGATTTGCAAGCCGGAGCCACACGTATAAAGGTTTTGTATTCGGCTCTACCCACCGGCGCGGAGATCACGTTTGAGACAACAGACCGTCATTTGCTGACCGCGATTCACCGATGGTTTGGTGCGCAGCTGTCAGAGCATGGCGCAGACGCAACGTCCGAATGAAAAACTGGCCCAGAGATGGGCTCACGGGACGCTCCCGCTTCGCGGCAGTGGATGTCCAACCGTTGTTTCCGGCAAATTGAAGGGCAAATCAGGGTCCCGCTGAGCCTGGTCAATAGACGCTGATCGGCAAAGTTGACCACGGTGACCGACAATAAGTGGCTGCTGTACGTCCGCTCTCTTAAACTCTAGCGGCCGCTTTTCGCCAAGTCGAACGTCGCGTTGGGGTCGAACCTTGCCATTGGCATCTCGCGACTCTCAGCCGATACCCGTCCTCCAGTATTCGATCAGCACCAACTCCGAGATAGACCCGAAGCGCAAAATCATGACGCACCGTCGATGGCGGAAGCGGCGTTAGCCAGTGCCATTCTCTTGCAGCGGAAACTCGACGCGAATCTCCACACCAGAACCGTCCTCCAGGTTCCTTGCCAAAGCCTGTGCACCGTGAAACCCGGAGATCAGGCGCACGATGTAGAGCCCCAGGCCGAGATGGGGGTCCAGCTGATCTTGTTCCTTGCGCACCGAGACCATCGACTCGAACAGCCGGTCCTGCATGTCCGCGGGCAGCGGTGGTCCCGCATTCGTCACCGATAGCCGTGCGGCCGAACCGTGGTGCTGAAGCGCGAAGTGGATCGTGCTGTCCTTCGTACTGAATTCCACGGCATTGGCCGCGAGTTTGTCCAGCATCTGGGCGACCAGGTCCGGTGCGCCGTTGGCCCGAAACGGACCAGGCCCGGCATCGAAGGCGAAGCGCCGGTCGCGATGCGCAAGCCGGTAGCCCTCGACGCAACCGCCGACTACCTCGGCCAAGTCGAAGGATTGCCGTTCGACCGACGCCAGCGATTGCTCGAGTCGTGTCGCTTCGCTCATGCGCGTAAAGATCGTGCTGAGCCGGGTCAGGCCTTCTTCGGCCCGATGCAGGTAAATCTTCGCCTCGTCCGGCAGCGCCACCTGCTTGAGGTTGTCTAGCGAGGAGCGCACGACCGCGACGGGAGTACGTAACTCGTGCGACAGCCGACCACCCAGCGTTTCCAGGTAGCCGGTGTATTGCTGCAGTCTTTGCAGGATGTCCGCGAAACTGCGCGAGAGGTCGCCAAGCTCGTCGGCGGCTTCGGAGCCACCGACCGTGCCGGTCACCCGTCCGTGCGCGTCGATGGAGTGTTCGGCTTCGTCGCGCAGCCGCCGGATTCTCAGCGAGAGCCGCGTGGCGAACACCAGCAGCCCGATGGTGCCGATGGCGTAGACGACGATCAGCGCAGCGAACAGTTTTTCGAAGGCTCGGTTGCGCAGCGCGAGCACGTCGTTCGTCGTTTCCTCGACCAGCACGGCGCCCACCACCTTGTCCTCGAGGTAGACGGGTTGCGCGGCCGAGAGGACGACCGCGCGCGAATCCGGAGTCAGGCGCCGCCGCGTACCGGTCCGTCCTGCCAGCGCGTCATCGATTTCACGGCCTTCGAGCCGATAGGTGCCGGGTGCGATGTCCTGGAAGTCCTCATTCGGTTCCGACATGGCCAGTTTGAGGATCGGCTTGACCAGCAGATCGGCCCCGGCTTCCCAGAAACGCGTGATCGCGTCCTGGTCGGGATCGGGTTGTACAGGCGGTGCCCGCAGTGACCCCGCTTGCGCTATCACGCGGTGGTTCACGTCCAGCACCCAGATGCGCGAGCGCGCGCGCCCGAGGCGGCTCACGAGCTCGCTGACTTCAGGCGAGGGCACGATGACTGCGCCGAGCGTTTGCTTGCCGGACAGGTCGGAGGTCGAAATGACGTTGACGGGTGCGCCTGGCGTGACATCGTCGACATCGACAATGGAAAAGCCCAGCCGCGGCCCGACCAGCGAACGCGGCAGCCGCAGTTCGACGAGATATCCCCCCGGCACCAGCCGAAACATGGCCTGGATGCGCGGGTCTGGGGTTTGTTCACCGTCTACGGAGACCAGGTGCACTTGCGCCCTGCCGGAGCCACGCGCGTCGACCCTGAAGCGCAGGAACTCGTCGTCCGGGGTCACGACGGCGATTTCCATGTGATCGGCGGGCTGTGCCGGATCGCGATCGGGGTCGCGCAGGACGAGTTTCGCATCGGTGACCTCGAACAGCGCCAGGATCGCGTTGCCGTAGCGTCCGATGCGATAGCGCGCCGAGAATGCGCGCGATTCCGCACTGCCGGCCCCGGCGCCGACCGCGTGCGCGGCGACGCCTTGCCGCGTCCAGTCGTCGGTGAGGCCGTCCACCGAGATCGGCGAGGACAGGTTGTCGATGCGCAAGTCGCTGTCCTGCGCGAGCGCGAAAGGATAGACCTCGCCGCTCAGGAACAGACTTGGGCGGTCGTTGAGCGCCGTACCCACCGCGCGCGCTGTTGCCGCGACACCCTGTTCCTGCACCCGCAGCAGCAGGTGCTCAAGTTCGCGGACGTAGAGGAAACCCAGCAGCGGGATTAGTAGCAGGATGCCGGCCGCAAGAAGCAGCTTCAGCCGCAGGCCCGCGCCGCGCAGCTTAACCTTCGCCATGCCAGCGATAGCCCATACCGTACACGCTCTGGATGGAATCGAAGGCGTCATCGAGCGCGGCGAACTTGCGCCGGATGCGTTTGATGTGCGAGGTAATGGTGCTATCGTCTACCGTCAGGCTGGCCTCGCGCATCAGCGCATCCCGGTCCTTCACGTGGCCCGGATACTTCGCCAGCGCATGCACGATCCAGAATTCGGTCAAGGTCAGCTCCAGCGGCTGCCCGGACCACCGCGCTTCCATGCGCTTGAGGTTCAGGTTGAGCCTGCCGCGCTCCATGACGTCCTCGGCGGCGGGCGGCGTGCCCATGACCTCAATGCGACGGAACAGCGCGGCGATGCGGGCCAGTAGGTGCGGCAGCGAGATGTCCTTCGTGAGGTAGTCGTCCGCCCCCATGCGCAGCCCGGAAACCGTGTCGAGGTCGCTGTCGCGCGCGGTGAGGAAGATGATCGGCAGCGAAGCTGACAGCGCGCGCAGCTGTCGGCACAACTCGAATCCGCCTTCGATTTCATCCTGCAGCCCGATGTCAATCAGCGCGAGGTCGGGCAGGCGAATGCGCATGGCCTGCATGGCTTCCGAGCGGTTGGCAAAGGCTGCGACTTCGTAGCCCTGGCGACGGAAGACATCCGCGTAGTTCCCACGGATCGCGGGGTCGTCTTCGACAATGGCGATGCGTCTTGGCATGGATGGAGACGGGTCGGGGCGATTCGTGCGCCGGCAATCCGGTCGCGCAGCACTATACCCGAGCGCGCGCCGGTCGCATGCATCAACGGCAAAAGCCATTTTTCCGCCACTTTCCGCCTGCACCTTTCCCTTCCCGCGACGCGCTTGCGCCCCCGAGCGGGGCTTTAATGCCCGACGTGCACTTGCGCACGTCCCTCTTGGAGAAAGCCGATATGAAAACGCTGTCCCTTCACAACCTGGCCACGCCGCACGGCGCGGTTGAAACCAAGGCGCTGCCGACCGGCATCGCGCGCGACATCCTGCGCGTCGTGACGATGGCGGTGTTCGCGGGCACGGCCTTCGCGCTGCTGCTCGCGCTGACCGTGCTGTCTCTGACAGTAATCGCTCCACCTGCGCACGCCTCCGGCAGTCCGATCACGGTCATCGACATGCCGACCGACGGCGGCGGTATCGGCGTGGCCATCTCCGAGAACAAGGATGCCACACCGATCCAGCTTACGGACGCCACACCCCAGCCGCAGGCGAAGCCCACGCAACCGCCGCAGGTCGCCGTGCACGAGCAGGTGTACGAATCGCTGGAAAAAACGAAGCCGCCGGTGGTCCTATACGGTGTGCTTGCCTTGTCGGCCGGGGTCCTGGGCTATTTGGGCTATAGAGTGATGAAAGGAAAATAGTGACTGCCCGCGCGCTGCACCCCGTGAATCGCGGCGCGCGGGAAACGTCAAGGTCATTTTCGGGGGCAGCCCTGCTGGCGCGGGTCCCGCGTCGCGGCCGGATCGGTACCTGAAAGCGCTCGACGCCGGCGCGGATATCGTCTGCATCGACATGGAAGATGCGGTGGCCCGCAGCCGCAAGGACGAGGCCGCGAACTGACCTTGCCGCCGTTCAGGACCGACACGCACCCGCGCGTCGAGCGCATGGTCCGCGTACAGGAGCCTGTCCGCGCCGGACGGCCTCAAGGACCTGAGCGCGATCATCACAACAGATGCGCCGCCGCCGTCGATCATGACCCCCAAGGTCGCCGGGCCGTTCGAAAGCAGGGTTTCGATGAGCTGGATTTTCTCGGCGTGGCCCGCGAGAAGAGGCCAATGTTTTCTGCTGGTGAGCGTCGGCTTTTACGCCGTACCCAAATTCGCCTTTGGGGTCGACACCGTCGACGGGCGACCGCTCCCCGCCATCTGATTTTGGGGCCGCTTCAGGCCGCTAAGCTGGCGTTCCTTGACGATGGGGGAGCGTTGCCAGCAGCGGTTGGCTTGGGGCCGCCCTCTTGGGGGCCTTGTATGGTTTTTCCTGGCTCCTCTCCGATTAGAGTGGAGGGGCCGGGGTGGAGGGACTTTGGGGGAGATCTGCCCTGCATACAGGGACAGACCGATAGAGAAATTCCCCACTCACACTACCGAGCGTCGATGAGGAATCTAGCGGCAGAGGCTCTCGAAGTCGCTGACCGCCGATTTGATCGCAAGTTCACGTTGGGTGCGTGGCCACCCCGGCAGGTTGAAGTCTAACCCCAGGAGGGCTGCATGATGAACACCCGCATTCCAGATGTGCTGCACGTTGGTGCCGACGTCGCCAAAGATGAAGTCGTAGTCGCCTGCGAGGAGGAGGCTTTTCCTCCACGCTCGCTGGTTAACGAGCGCGCTGCATTGCTCGTCTGGCTCAAGACGCTGCCTGCGGGCAGCTGCGTTGGGATGGAGGCCACTGGCAAGTATCACCGGCTGCTGGCGAGCCTGGCCTTTGAGCTGGGATTGGCGGTCTATGTGCTCAATCCCAGGGACTGTCGGCACTATGCCAAGGGGGTGGGACTGCGCGGCAAGACCGACCGCGTGGATGCTCGGTTGATTGCGCGCATTATCGCGCGCGAGGCCGGCAAGGCGCGCCGCTGGTCTCCGCCAAGCGCGCAGCAGCAGGAGTTGGACCAATTGCTCCGTCGGCGTGCCAGCGTCAGCCGTATGAGGGCGGGGCTGGTGCAATCCTTGGAGGACCTGACCGGCTTTGGTCCCGAGCGGCAGCGGCCGTTGCTGCAGCAGTTGACTGAACTGATCGCTTGCTTCGATCGGCGCATCAAGGCGCTGATCGAGACTTCAGCTGAGCGCATGGCCGCCTACCGGCGACTGCTGGGCATCTGCGGAGTGGGAGCCGTGGTCGCCGCGGCGTTGCTCAACGTCCTCGAGCGGATGGCTTTTGCTCGCGCCGATGCCTTCATCGCCTTCACCGAGTTCGATCCACGTCCCGATGACTCGGGTCGCCGTCGCGGCCGGCGCCGGCTTACCAAGCGCGGTCCCAGCGAACTGCGCAGGTTGCTATATCTGGCTGCGATGGCCGCGGCGCGCACCGAGGCTTGGAAGCCGCGCTACGAGCACGAACGGGCCAAGGGGCTGTCCAGCACGGAGGCGCTGGTGGTGCTGGCGCGCTGCATCGCCCGCACAGCCTGGTCGATCTACACCCACAAGACCAGCTTTGATCGTGAGCGCGTCGGTCCGAGCGGCTGCGCATCGTCTGTACCTTCGGCTCGATCTCTTTGATGCGCTTCGATCTAAGGCCGCCTCTCATGCACTCGTGCTAAAACCTTTGGCGATTCGACGCACTTCGGCGGCGCCCGCCCGGTAAGCTGCTCCTGCACCGTAGAGAGGGCGCGGGTGGTTGCGGCCTTTGGCCGCCTCGGCGTGGGGTCGGCTCGTTGAGCCCACCCCGCACCTCGGGGCTTTGAGCGATCGTGCATGATGCCGCACCATCACGCCGACTTTGTTCCCGCCCGCGTTCCGAGTGGTCGCCGGCCTCGATGTGCGGACCAGGATGGAGAGATTGACAAGAATCATAGAATCTCTCTCGCGCAACACAAGAAGCCGCGCAACAGAGACCCCCGCCGCGCTGCGCTTGGCATCCCCCGAAAAAGGGACCCGTCGCAAGCGACGCGTCCACAGAGTGGTCCACTGACCGGTGCTGCCCGACGCTAACACGGGCTGTCCCGACCGAGTGAGTTGCGAAGGTCTTCGGCTTGCTGCGATCTCAATACCTGCACCGTCTATGCACCTCGGCCGCCCACGGAGAGAGCTGAGTACGTGGGCGTGCCACAGGAGTCTTCCTCTCCCGCGAAAAGCAAAAACTTCGGCATGCCGAAGGAAAATCTTGAAACGGCCTTGAAGGCAGGATAGACTATCGTCTTACAAATATCAAACCATAATATAGATAAACGGTCGGCAATGGAGTCGCCGCTTCGCCAACAGATCGCCGTGTGGGCCCGGCCGGAGCAGAAGGCACGGTTCGCGGCACTGGCCTCGAGCCGTGGTTTTTCTCAATCGAGGCTGTTGGGGCTGGTCATCGACGCGCTGCTGGCACGCAATTCAGTTGATACAGGGGTTGAGCAGCACAGGGGCAAGGCAGGCAAGAGCGATCACATCAGCGTGCGGCTACGCCCCGGCGATGGCATCCGCCTGCGAGAGCGTGCGCGCGCCCGTGGCATGAACTACACCACCTACGCCGCGGTTCTGATCCGGAGCCACCTGTTCAGCAACCCCCCGATGCCGCTCAGAGAACTCGGTTTGCTCGAGTGCGGCCTGGCTCAAGTGAGCGCCATTGCCGGGAGCCTCAGGCAGATCGCGCGGGTGGTGAGGCAGCAGGAGGAAGGGCTCGATTCGCAACTAGCCTCGCAGCTCGCCACAGCGCTGCCGGCGGTGGAGGGTTTGTGGCAGCAGATGCGAGAACTTACCAAAGCCAACGTCCTGAGCTGGGAATCTGACCATGACCAAGCGCGTTAGCTTGCCGGGAACCGGACGGCTGAGCGAGCTCGATTTGGTGAGTTACGGGCGGCGCGGGCGCCACACGCCACTTCAGTTCAGCCGCGCCCAGCTCGATCAGATCGGGCGCACCGTGCGCGGCGTGCCCGAAGTCATGGTCAAAGTCTCCGGCGGGGGCAAGAGCGCGGCGGCGGTCAAAGCCCATTTGAGCTACATCGACCGCCACGGCAAGCTCGAAGTGCATACCGACGAGGGCGAGATCCTGCAGGGCAAGACTGTGGCCGAGCACCTCACCGAGGCCTGGAACCTCGAAGCGGCAAGAGGCCAGTATCAGCCGCAGCCCGAGCCGGGAAAGATCGACCGGCGGCCCAAGCAGGTGCACAACGTGGTCTTCTCGATGCCGAAAGGCACGCCACCTGAGAAGCTTCTGTTGGCCACCCAGAAGTTCGCCCGGGAGAA
>DATJZQ010000131.1:0-56711 GCA_035499005.1 Burkholderiales bacterium
GGGCTCCGGCCGGTACTGCCCCCTTCCCGCCTCGAGGTTCCAGACCTCGGTGAGGTGGTTGGCTACTGCCCTGCCCTTGATGATCTCGCCGCGGTCGGTGTGGACTTCGAGCTTGCCGTGGCGGTCGATGTAGCTCAAATGGGCTTTGACCGCTGCCGCGTTCTTGCCCCCGCCGGAGACCTTGACCATGACTTCGGGAACACCGCGCACGGTGCGCCCGATCTGATCCAGCTGGGCGCGGCTGAACTCGAGCGGCGTATGGCGCCCGCGCCTGCCGTAGCTTACGAGATCCAGCTCGGTGAGCCGCCCGCTTCCCGGCAAGTTAACTCGCTTCGTCATCGCCCGTTTCCCAGCTCAGCACATTGGCCCTGACCAGCTCGCGCATCTGCCTCAGCAGGCGCTCCACCGCCGGGACTATTACCGCGAGGTCAATGTCCCCTGCGGGATTCTCTTCTCCTTGCCTGGGTCGGCCGAGTAGCCTCAGGTCCCCAGCCATGGCACTCACCTCGGCGAGGCTTCGCTCGAGCTGCACCAGCTCTGCGAGCGGCAGCGGGGGACTAGCTCGCAGATGAGCCCGGATCAACGCCGCCGCATAGGTCGTGTAGTTCATGCCTCGCGAGTGCGCGCGTAGCCGCAACAGCTTCCCGTCGCCCGGGCGCAGCCGCAGTGTCACGCGATCGCGCTGACCTGCTCCCACTCGCTGTTCATCCACCGCCGCAGCATCGACCCGGTTGCGTGCGAGCACCGCATCGATAACCAGTCCCAGTAGCCTGGACTGAGACAGCCCCCGGCTCGCCGCCAGGGCGGCGAAGCGCGCCTTCCTGTCGGGGCCGGGCCAGGCCGTGATGCTCGAACGGCGAGAAGCGCTCATCTCGGCTGGTTATCAATATGTACGTATTGTATTTGTCTGACGCCAGTCTATCCTGCACTCAACTCCAAAGCAAGCATTTTCCTTCGGCATGCCGAAGGATTTTGCCTTGTCAGAGAGAGCTCATCGCGGATCGTGGCCTTTACGCGGTCACACCGAGCAACGCTGTGATGCATACTGACCGCACCTATGGATCTTATTTGGTCTGAAAGTAGAACCGCGAGCCGCGACCCCGGTAAAGCCGTGGGTGACTCCGTCGGCCCCGCCATGGTGGGTGGGGTCTGGCCCGGAACGTCAGCAGACCACAGGCCCGGACGCGTCGCTTGCGACGGGTCCTTGCCTTTGGGGGATGCCAAGCCGAGCGCGGCGGGGGTCTCTGGCGCGCGGCTTCTCGGTGTTGCGCGTCAGAGGCCCCCAAGAGAGCGCTTTCAGAACTGACTTGCTAGGTGACTATGGCGATTGCGTCAATGGCCGTCCGCGGCAGGTCCCGCCTCAACGAATTCGCAGTGGCATGGCCGATGCCTTGATCGGAATGAAGCATAAGGGTAAACCGTCGGCCTTCGGCATCGATCGCCAATATGGAGCGCCTCGCAAGCAAAGTCGCGGTGCGTTCTTCGAGCGTCTGGCGAGGTTTTCGTTGTCGGATCGCTTACAAGTTGTAACCCACGAGGTAGCATCAGCCGCGGGTACCCAATGCGGATCGCCGGCTCAACGCGGTCGGGACCCGGATCAGAACGTATCTGAGAATTGCTTGCCGATGCGAAAGACGCTTAGGACACGGCGAGATCGGCCATACAGCCGATCTCGCCGTGAACTGGAGGCTGCAGGTCGCTTACTGGAGCTTTACCTCTATCGTGCCTGCCGCGGCCTTCAATTCCGCACCCTTGGTGTTCGAATGAACGTGGATCACGACGCCGGTATGGTTCTCCATGACCCCGGTAGAACCACCATCGACCAGCGTGGCTCCCGCACCGACTCCGCTGTAGCTTCCCGCAAAATCTTCCACTTTGCTCAGGTTGTAGACCTCTCCTGTGGCCTCGATGTTTGCGCCGCCGACGTCGAGGAAATCAAGGGCTTTGATGGCGAATGGATAGTCAGCGCCCTTGTAATGGAGGGTACCGCTACCCCATTCGTAGCCGACTACTGCGGCAGCGGTTTTGGCTGAGAGACTGAATGTGGCGTCGGGGGTCTTGTCTTCCGCCTCTGCCAAGCTGAAGCTGGACAACAGAACTACCAGTGCAACTGCGCTTTTGCTTACGAAGTTCATGGGTAAAGCTCCTGTGAAGGTAAAGTTAGGTCGTGCTCGGCGCCCGCTATTCGGGTGCTGTTGAAGACGCACAGCGCTCCGTGCCTTGCACGCAGCATCCTAGGTGCGCCCGATGCTGCCGTCTTTAAGGTTCTTGCACGTTTCGCCCCAACTCGCGATCGCGCTATGGGTCCAGCCTTCGTGTGGATGCCGGGGGACAACTGTGGAATCGCGGCATCAAGGATCTACAAGACTTCCACATTCGATCGGCCTCATGCTAGGGGGTCCGGTCAATTGTGTTGCAACGCGCGTCGTGCGAATCGATCAGTCCTTCTCCAAGCCTGTCCGGCACGCCGCGCAGCTCACTGTCCCACACATATATGCTCAAACGCCTGATTCACATTCGAAGGAGACAACCGTGGCATATCTAGTGGCAATCGTTTATCCCGACGAGTATCGCGCCGCGGAAGCGATGTCGGCGCTCAAGCGCTTACAGAGCGAGTATCTGCTGGACCTCGAGGACGCGTGCTGGATCATCACGACCGCAGTTGCCAGCCACGGAGCAGCATGATGTTCGAGCTCTTGATCCGCGCTCTGAAACGCATTCCGCGACCGTTGCTGCCCCTGGTGCCGATGTTGGTCATGTTGCTCGGCCCGGCCTTGGTGCTCCTGCTGATCGTGCACTTGGTCCCCGAGGCCCCCGGGGACGACGTCGGCCGGACTTGGGCGGTGCGAAACGTCGCACGCAGCCCAGCATCGGGTGCGCAAACGCGCAGGGTCGACCAACCCTCAGCAGGAGCGATCTCGAAGACCTCATCGCAAGCTGTGAACTGAACGGTCAGTGACGAGTGCCTGGTCATTGCGGGCGGGCGCCGACGCGATCGGCAGACAGATTGCATCGGCGCAGGCGCGACCGAGAGATCGGTCGCGCCTGCTCCAGCCGCAACTGAGCACTCGGTAACGGCAGCGACGCCGCTTCGCGCGTCAGTGTTGCGAGGGAATCGCCGCGCCGCTCAGCGCGTCAGGTGCTCCCGGCGGTGCGATGTCGCCGGTCCCGAACGCGAGGGCCGCTACCGCGGTGAACACAGAGCTCCTCGTCTCGGTATCGGCGGTCCGCGCCTTGGTCAGGCCGGTCTGGGCGTTCGTGACGTCTACGAAAGTGGCGACGCCATGGCGATATGAGTCAAGCGCCGCGTCGTACGATTTGTTCGCGGCGGCGAGCAGCACAACCGCCGCTTCGCGTTGCTGCAACGCGACTTTCAGGTCCTCGTAGGCCTTCACCACCTGCCTGGCGGTCTGGTCGCGGGCGAGCTCGAGCTCGTCTTCGGCGACGCGCCGCTGCGATTCAGCCAACCGGAGCCGGTTCTGGCGCAGGCTGCCGTCGTAGAGCGGCACTTCGATGGAGATCGCGGCCCCGTAGCCCGTATCGTTCACGGTCGCCCAGCCGGGGATATTGCTGGTGCTTACGCGGCCGATGTTCTGCAAGACGTTGCCGGTGACGACGATCTTCGGACGGAACTCCGACTGCGCCTTGCGGATGTCGGCTTCTCGCTCGCGCACCACCGCAGCGTGCGCGAGCAGGTCCGGGCGCTGCTCGAGAGCGCGCGCCACGAGCTTCTCGGCGGTCTGCTCGACACTTGCGGGCAGCGCGCGAGCGCCGAGGCCGGCTATCCGCAGCGGCGTCGTCGGCCGCACGCCCATCGCTTCGAGCAGCGCCATCCGTGCATCGGTTTCCCCGGCGAACGTCTCCTGCAGCTCGTAGGCGGCGCGCGCGGTCCTCTCGCGCGCTTGGAGCACCTCCGGAAGCGTCGCCAGGCCGCGCCCCCGCCGCGACTCGGCGGCGTCCTGCAGCGTCTGCGCCTGGCTGAGCGAGCTGCGCGCCACCTCGACCCGTCCCTGTACGGCACTGAGGATGTAGTAGGTGCGCGTCACGTCGAACACGATCTTCTGGTGCGTCGCGTTGAAGCCGAAGTTCGCGGCGGCCAGACCTTCCTTGGTGGCGTCGACCCTGGCCTGCTTGCCGCCGAAATCGAACAGCAACCACTTGAGCGTGAGCGCCGGCAGAAAGAACTGCGTGTCGGCGACGAAGAACCCCTCGGGGGCGAGAACGGTCTTGGGGAGCGGAAACGGCGCGCGCTGGGCGGCCGCGACAGCCTGAGCGGAGAGCATCGGTGCATAGACGCTTTCCGCGATCCCGACCCCGAGCGCCGCTTCTCGCGCGCGCTCCCACGCCACTCGCGTCTGCGGATTGGTCCGCTGGGCGATGTCGATCAGCTCGGCAAGCTCGTAGGCCTTGTTGGGGTCGATCGCCGGCGGGCCGGAGCCCTGCTGACCGGGCGACGGGGCCGCGGAAGAATGTTCCGCTGCCGTCGCGGAAGCCGAAGAATTTCCCGCTGCAATCGCGGAATAGGTGGCGGTATTCGGTACGGTCCACGACTGTTCCGGTGTGGGCGCGTGCTCGACCTCGCGATCCGTTGCGCACCCGCTGAGCAGCGCGCCGACGGCGAGCGCGGCGGCGAACATGAATCGGGCGTTCCCGCGCAGTGCAGCCCCGGGCGCACGCCTGGTCGCAGGCAGCGCGGTCCGGCAAAACACACCGTAGTGAGATGCGATGCTCACGCGCTCCCCGCCACTTGCTGAAGCGCTTCTACCCGGTCGACGAGCGCCTCGGAGAGAGCGAGTTCACCGTCCAGCCACGTCGCGTCGCCCCCGGTAGCGCGAGCGGCTGCCATGAGCGCTGAGAGAGGCGTGCGCAGCTCGACCGGCTCGGCCGCAGCGTCCGTCTCGGTCCGTTTCGCGACTCCGTCGAGCGCGGCGGCGACCGCCCGCCCGATGGCGTCTCGTGCGGCGTCCGCGGCTGCGTCGACTGGCGCTGGCCCGCCGGTCTCGCGGTGCGAGGTTAGCGCTGCCTGCGCAAGCAAGACCCGCCGGGTGAGGTCGATCAAACGTCGGACGCGCTGGCCGTGTTTGGTGCCGGGTGATGCAAGCGCTTCGGGCTCGAACGCGAAGAGCTCGGCGGCGCGGTCCGCCTCGGCGAGGGCTTGCCAGGCCGCCGCGCGGTCGCCGCGCGACTCGCCAGTGGCGGTGGCGAGTTCACTCATTCGACGCAAGGCCGCCGCGAGCGACCGCACCATGCCCGTCCCGGCGCGCTCGGGCCAGATGTATGAGAACACCAGCGCCATCACGACCACGCCGAGGACGATGCCGACCAGGCGATCGCGTAGCTCGGTAAGGTCCGTGCTGGGAGCGAACCCCTGCAGCACGGCGAGATAGAACGCGAAGGCCATCTGCAAGCCCGCGTAGGCGGTGCGCTCGCTGCCCATCGCGATCCAAGCGGCAGCCGCGGTGACGGCGGCCACCAGGAGCACGAGCGGCGTGATCGAAGTCATGTGCGGCACTAGAAACACGATCGAAGCGAGCGCGAGCCCGCCGCCGATCGCGCAACCCGTGAGGCGCAACGCCGACTTGTGGATCGTCGCGCCGGCGCTGCCGAGGGCGACGAAGACGCAGGTGATCATGCAGGTGTGGATACCGAACCAGTCGACCGCCGTGTAGGCGACGTAACAGAACATCGCCGCCAGCATGGTTTTGAGCGCGAACTGCGCGTAGCGCGGATTGGTAAAGGCGTCGGCCACGAATGGCCGCGTGCCGTGGCCAGGCTGGTCGGCTTCGGGGCGTTCCGCCAGGGGCAACTCGCGCACGACCCGCTCGAGCTCGGCGAGGACGGGCGTCAGCGCCGACGGCGCGTCGTCGCCTTCGCCAGCGGCTGACGGCGGTTCGGGCAGTGCCCCGGCGGAGGAGGAGACCGCTGCCGCGAAGCGCTCGCACGCCGCAGCCACGCGGGCAAGTCGCGCGCGTTGCGCAGGAGAGGGTTCGAGTGTGAGGTTCGGGAGCAGCGCCGCCGCTGCGACGAGGCGCTCCAGCAAAAGAATCTTCGCGGTCCGCTCGGCGTGCATCGCCTTGACCGCCGCATCGCGGACCTCCGCGAGGCCGACCAGTTTGAGAAGCGGCGCGGACCCCTGTTGCACGAACCGCGCGAGCGAAGCGGCGGCGTCCCGCTCTTCTTCGCTTCCGTGCGAGGCCGTGATCGCCCGAGCGACCGCGCGCAGCCGCTCGGCGACCTCGCGCCGCAGGAGCGGCTCGGGGTCGGCCGGCAGCAGGACGAGGTTCACGGCCACGGCGATCGCTGCCGGGTACGCAATCGCCGCCCACACCCAAAGGACTGTACGGACCATCGTCTCCGGCCCCGGGAAGATGTCTACGTAGGCCTGGGTCACGAAAACGATGAGCGCGAGCAGGATGCCCACCACCGGCGCCGCGAAGACACGGCTTAGGTACATGCCGAGAAAGAAAGCGAGCGCCATTGCGCCAAGGCGCAGCGGCGGGTAGTCGACGGTGAAGCGGAAGATGAGGATCGTGAGCCCTATGCTGAGCGTAACCATGACGATCGCCAGGGTGCTCGCGATTGCGACGAACACGGAATTCTGCGTCGTGACGCCCGCAGTGAGCATAGTGAGAAAGATGACGATAAACGGCGACAGGCCGATGAACGGCACCTCGAGCGTCATCGAGGTGACCAGCACAATGGCCGTCGCGACGACGATTCGAATCGTGGCGTTGAAGCGGCCGGGCATCGGCGCGAGCTCGGCACGCACGAATTCGAGCCATGATGGCGCGCGTTCGGTCGCGTCGAGAACTGGCGCAACGGTGGCCATACCCGGTACCGGTCAGCGCGCCGCTGTGGCCGTCTTCGCCGCGCTGTCCGGCGGAATGAGAGCGACCGCAGAGGCGCCGATGCGAAAGAGATCCGCTGCTGGCGCGTCGACGCGAATGCGCACTGGAAAGCGCTGCGCCACCCGCACCCAGTTGAGCGACCGCGGCACGCGCGGCAGGCCGTTCGCGCTCGCGCCGCCCTCCTCGGGGTACACCCCGAAGCCGATCGAGTGGACGGTGCCGGCGAAGCGGCGGCTCGGGTCGGACATGAGATATACCTCCGCCGCCATGCCCGGCCGGATCCCCTTCAGCGCCGTCTCGCGGAAGTTCGCGATTACGTACCAGTTCCGCGTGTCGATCAGCGTGAAGAGGGGCCGGCCGGTCGCGGCAAACTCACCCTCGGCGATGTCGAGATCGATCACGCGGCCATCGAACGGTGCGCGCATGACGGTTTGCTCGAGGTCGTACTCGGCCGTCGCGACCACCGCGCGCAGCTCGCCGAGCTTGGCGACCAGCGCATCGACGCCGCTGACGGCCGACGCGGCCCGTTCGGCATCCCGCCGCGCCACCTGCAACGCTGCCTCCGCCGTACGCTTCGCCGTGCGCGCCTGATCCACCTGCTCGGCGGTGACGTACTCTTTCGCGAGCAGCGGTTCGATTCGGTCCAGCGTGTCCGCCGCCTGCTTGGCCTGGGCTTGCGTGCGCTCGATGTTGGCGCGCGCGGCGGCCGCGCCGAATTGCTGGGCCCTCACCTCGCGCTGGCTGAGACCGATCTGCTTTTCGAGGCTGTCGAGCGCCGCGCGCGCGCGCTCGAGTGCGTGCTGGTAGGGAACCGGGTCGATCTCGAACAGCACGTCCCCCTTCTTCACCGGGTGGTTGTCCTGCACATGAAGCTTTACGATGCGCCCGCTTACCTGCGGCGCGACGCCGATCGTGTCCGCACGCACGAAGGCATCGTCGGTGCGCGGCGATTCATCGAGGTAGTAGACGACGTAGGCCGCCAGACCGAGCGCGGCGAGGAGGATCGAGAGCCCGACGACCCGGCCGACCTTGCTGCGGCGGGGTGTCGACGGGGGTGCGCTCGCCGGGGGTGCGTTCTGAGCGTCGGCCATGGCAACCCTAATCCCGGAAGAACACCACCCAGGTGGCGAGCGTGAATGCGAGCGCAAGCGCCGGATAGACCAGTCCGCGCGGACCGATCCACGTTTCCAGGCCGGCGGCCGCGAGCGCTTGGCGGCCGACGAGCGTGAGAGCGATGCCGACCACGATACACAGCATCCATGATGGAAAGATGGCGCCGAGCACGTTGACCGCCGGGGCACGCTTGCATCCGCAAAGCGCGAAGCTTGCCGACACGGCGCAGCCTCGCGAGAGGGCAGCGCAGGTCGCTGCAAATGAGCACTGGCTCATGAGAGGCGAACCTCCCTTCGGGCTGTCCCGCTTCACGCTTTTCCTTCTTATCCGTTGTTCCAAGCGACCTCATCCATCAACTGAGACCGGCTCAACAACAACTCGGCCTTCGCCGCTCTCAGGTCCAATCGGTACCTTTTCTGGAGGTCGGCGAGATTTACCGGCCAACCTCCAGCCGAACCTGCGAAAACAGCCGATATCGGTTGTCCTTCAATCGACTGTCACTTCGAGCGCTGCACCGTGAACACGTAGGCCTTGATCGACTCCAAGTCCTTCTCCGGGATGACGCCCTTCCACGTCGGCATCCCCTTGTCGAGCCGGCCGTTGTTCACGGTGGTCCAGAACTCCTCCTCTGCCTTGCTGCCGTAGCGGATGTGCAGTCTGCGCAGGTCGGTGCGCTTGTCGAACGATGCCGCGTCCGACCCGTGACAATGCGCACAGGTGGAATTGAACAGCTCGTGTCCGCGGGAGACGTCCTCTTGATCCACGGCGGCGTGGGCCACTGCGTTGCCGAATGACAGCGCAGCGAGAAGGCCTGCGGCCAGGCCTGCTGCACAGTGCTGTCTGATGGTTTTGCATGCTTGCATGAGCTTCTCCATGAATGAAAGAACGAAAACAGAAAATCAAAGAGCGAAAACGAACAGGGCGCCACCCTCGGGAGTCGTAGTGAGCGCTTCGCCAAGACTTCCGAGGAATGCCGGAATCGATACCGTCCGTCCGACCACAACCGCCACGTATTGCTTGCCGTCGACACTGAAGGTCATCGGCGCGGCGCTGATGCCGGAACCGAGATTCATCGACCACAGCACCTGGCCGTCCGCGCTGCGGATCGCCCGGAATGTCCCGGTGTTGTTGCCGGCGAACAGGACCCCGCCGGCGGTGGCGAGCGTTCCACCGTTGAACGGGGTGGGTTCCTTGATTCCCCATACCTTCGCGCGAGTAACGGGGTTCCACGCGATCAGCTCGCCGGGATACCCGCCCGGCCCGCGCTGCGCCGGGAACTCCTTGCCGAGATACATCGACCCGCGCTTGTACTGCGGGGTGTCGGTGGTCTCCATATCCATGCACATGTTGTTGCTCGGGATGTAGACCAGGCCGGTCTGCGGATCGAACGACATGGGCTGCCAGTTCTTGCCGCCGAGCAGGTTGGGGCAGATCCCCGTCGCCTTGTGCCCCATGCGGGGGCGCTTGTCCGCGACCTCGACCGGGCGCCCCGTGGCCAGATCGATGCCGCTCGCCCAGGTCACCGGCACGAACGGGTCAGCCGAGATCAAGCGGCCGCTGTCGCGTTTGACCACGTAGAAGAATCCGTTGCGATCGGCCTTCATCATCACGGGTTGGGTCTTGCCGTCGATTGTCAGGTTGGCGAGCAACGCCTCGTTGACCCCGTCATAGTCCCAGGCATCGTACGGGGTGCCTTGCAGGTACCACTTGATCTCGCCGCTGTCCGCGTCCATCGCCACGGTGGACGAGGTGTACAGGTTGGTAAACTGCCCGTAGTCGCTCGAGTCGGGACCGCGCATCGCGTTGTTCCAGGGGCCCGGATTGCTCGTGCCCCAGAAAACCGTGTTGGTTGCCGCGTCATAGGACCCGACCAGCCACCCGGCGCCACCGCCATGTCGCCAGGTGTCGCCTTTCCAAGTCTCGCTGCCCGGCTCACCCTCTCCAGGAGTCATGTACGTGCGCCAGAGCTGCTTGCCGGTGCCCACATCGTAAGCGGAGATGTAGCCGCGCACGCCATACTCACCGCCGCCGAATCCAGTCAGCACCATGTTCTTCACCACCAGCGGCGGCGAGGTGATGATCGCCCCGTCTTTGTAGTCGATGACTTGCACGTCCCACAGCTCATCCCCGGTCTTCGCATCCACCGCCGAGAGGTGACCGTCCAGCCGTCCGACGAAGATCTTGCCGTCGGCGTACGCGACGCCGCGATTGCCCACGTCGCAGCAGGCGTATTGCAATGTATCGTCGGGGAGGTCCGGCTCATAGCGCCAGCGGATCGCGCCGGTCTTCGCGTCGATTGCGAACACGGTCTTGGGGCCGTACGAGCTCGAGACGTACAGCGTGTCCCCGACGACGATCGGCGTGGATTCGTTGGACCGCAGCGACCCCAGCTGCACCGAGTACACGAGCTTGAGATTCTTCGCGTTCGAAGCGCTGATCTGCGCCAGGGGACTGTAGTGGGTGTTGCCATAATCCCGGCCGTACATGGGCCATTGCCCGGCCTGGTCCGAGAGTCTGGTGAGATCATCGCTTGCGCCGGCTGGCATCGCGGCGGCAACGAGCCAGCTGGCCAGCGCGACTGCTCCCAGCCGGGAAGGCGAAGTAAGCTTCGCCGTCTG
This sequence comes from Burkholderiales bacterium, assembly GCA_035499005.1. GTDB lineage: Bacteria > Pseudomonadota > Gammaproteobacteria > Burkholderiales > SHXO01 > SHXO01. The sequence goes on from DATJZQ010000131.1 coordinate 10,580, forward strand.
ATGTCTTGCATTCATATCAGCTTCTCCATGCTATTCAAAAGAAGTCGGGAAACGAGGCTCGCCGACCTGCCTGCCAGTCGGACGTCATAAAATCGCGTCCGGCGCGCATGCGTCCATCCGGCGGCTTCCTCGCGTGCGGCAGGTTTTCGTGGGCGAGCCTGCGGCGTCGACGCAACGGTACGCACCGCACCGCCGCGCGTCTTTCAGAATCTTGAAGCGCGTTGCAAACCGCATCGCGGCGGCTCCCGGATTTACAGGATTCTGAAAGACGCTCGAACAGTCCGGCTCGTACACTGATGACCTTCAGTGTCGACGGCAAGCAATACGTGGCGGTTGTGGTCGGACGGACGGTATCGATTCCGGGTCATCAGTCGCTTGGGCCCGCACGAGGGGACGACCGCAGCAACCACAACCACCATCAGGAATGGCGCGGTATCGCGCATGCAAGGAGAGCCATGAGTGAGCTTCGCTTGAACGGCAAGACCATCACCGTCGACGCGTCGCCGGACACCCCGGTCCTGTGGGTGCTCCGCGATCATCTAGGCATGACCGGCACTAAGTTCGGATGCGGCAAGGCGCTGTGCCGCGCCTGCACGGTGCACCTCGATGGGGAGGCGACTTTTTCGTGCCTACTGCCGCTATCCGCGGCCACCGGACACGAGATCACTACGATCGAAGGACTCAGCGGTCGCGTGGCTGAAGCGGTGCAGGCCGCCTGGGACAACATACAGGTGCCGCAGTGCGGCTACTGTCAATCCGGGCAGGTGATGGCGGCCGCCGCGCTGCTGACCCAGAACGCCAAGCCGAGCGATGCGGACATCGATCAGGCCATGCAGGGAAACCTGTGCCGCTGCGGCACCTATCAGCGCATCCGGCTCGCCATCCATTACGCCGCGAAACAGTTGGAGGCCTCCGCATGATCACGCCATTCGATTCTTCGCGGCGAACATTCCTCAAAGTCTCCGCGCTGGCCGGCGGGGGGTTGATCCTGGGCTTGCGGCTGGGTCGGTCGGAGGAGGCAGCCGCTCAGCCGGCTGCGTTCGAGCCGAACGCCTGGATAACGGTCTACCCGGATGGCGCCGTGAGCCTCGTCTGTCCGCGCAACGAGATGGGCCAGGACGTATACACCTCGCTCATCATGCTGCTCGCCGAGGAGCTGGCGGTCGATCCGCGCCAGATCAAGGTCGAAGAGGCAGCGGTCAACCCCGTGTACCTCAACCGCCTGATGGGTGCGCAGATCACCGGCGGCAGCACCAGCATCCGCGATGCCTGGGATCCACTGCGGCAAGCCGGCGCAACAGCCCGCAACATGCTGGTGAACGCTGCGGCGGCGCAGTGGAGCGTTCCCGCGGCGGAGTGCCGCGCGGAGAACGGCCAGGTGATCCATGGCTCGAATACGCTGCCCTACGCAGCGCTGGCCGACGCCGCGGCGCGCCAGCCGCTGCCCAAAGACGTGGCGTTGAAGCAGGCCAGCGAGTTCAGCGTGATCGGCAAGCCGCTCCCGCGCCTGGACGGCGCGGGCAAGGCGCGCGGCCAGGCCGTATTCGGCATCGACGTCAAGCAGCCCGGCATGGTGTACGCAGCGCTCGCTCAGTGTCCCGTCCTGGGCGGGAAGGTGGCCTCCTTCGACACCGGCGCCGCGCAAAAGCGCGCGGGTGTGCGCAAGGTGGTCGACATCGGCGAAGGCGTCGCCGTGATCGCCGACCACTACTGGGAGGCCCACTCGGCGCTGGCCGACATCAAGATCCAGTGGGACGAGGGTCCGGCGGCGCACCTCGATACCAACGCCATCTATGCCACGCTGGAGCGATCCAAGGACAAGCCCGGCACGATCATCAAGCAAGCAGGCGACGCCACCGCGGCGCTCGCGAAGTCCAAGCAGATCAAGGCACGCTACACCTCGCAGATGCTGGCCCACGTTGCGCTCGAGCCGCTCAACTGTCTCGCGCTGGTCTCCGCGAACGGCGTGGACGTCTGGGCGAGCACGCAATATCCACAGGGCGCTCAGGCAGCCGCTGCACAAGCCGCCGGGGTCGAGCCGGAGCAGGTGCTCATCCACGCACAACTCATCGGCGGCGGCTTCGGCCGGCGGCTCGATGTCGACTTCATCCGCCAGGCGGTGGCGATCGCCAAGGCCGTACCAGGGACGCCCGTCAAGCTGATCTGGACGCGCGAAGACGACGTCACGCACGATTTCCCCCGTCCGCCCAGCCTGCACTTGCTGCACGCTGCGCTCGAGGGTGGTCGCGTAGCGGCATTCACGCACAAGATGATCTCCCCTTCGGTCACCGCGCGCATGTTCCCATCGGCGGTCAAGGACGGCAACGACTATTTCATGATCGAAGGCGTGATCGATTTCACCTACGACATCCCCAACCTCGACATGCGCACGGTGATCCAGGAAATCGGCATTCCCGTGGGCTACTGGCGCTCGGTCAGCAATGCGCTGAACGCGTTCGCTATCGAGAGCTTCGTCGACGAGCTGGCGCACGCGGCCCACCGCGATCCGGTCGAGTTTAGACTGGCCATGCTCGACAAGCAGCCGCGCCAGCGCGCTGTGCTCGAACGGGCCGCTAAAGATGCCGGCTTCAAAGCGCGGGCACACAAGGGTCGTGCTTTCGGCGTGGCGTCGATGCAGTGCTATGACACCCACATCGCCATGGTCGCCGAGCTGTCCGGCAAGGCCAAGAAAGTGCGCCTGGAGAAGTTGACCATAGCCGTCGATTGCGGCATCGCCGTGCATCCGGACCAGGTGATCGCTCAGCTGCAGGGCGGCGTGGTCACCGGTCTGATCAATGCGCTGCGCAGCAAAGTTACGATCAAGGGCGGGCGCATCCAGCAGTCGAACTTCGACACCTTCCCGATACCGCGCATGCCGCAAGTGCCGCCGATCGAAATCGCGCTCATTCCAAGCACCGAAAAGCCGGGTGGCATGGGCGAGGCCGGCGTCCCGCTGGTGGCCCCGGCCATCGCCAACGCGCTGTTCGCACTCACCGGGAAACGCATTCGCGCCCTGCCGCTGGAGGATGCAGGCATCAGCTTCGAGTGATCTGGCTCGAAGGGAGAGTGAACGAGTGTGCGCTCGTGACGGTAAAGGCACACGCCACGGCAAAAGGCCTGATTCGGCTGGAGTGACGTTCCAGAAGAAACTTGCACAAGTCCGTTCGGTCTGAGCGTGTCGAAGACCGAACGGAATCAGCCCGATGCGTGGTTCGTTGCTTCGACGACCTCCGCACAGGCGAGGCTCACCACGAACGGAAACTTACGCGGGACACTACACTAGCGAGGGAGCATCTGCTGCTTCGCAATTGCGGCTGGCGCGACTTACGTAGTCCAAGCGATCTACTGGGTGCTCGTAGCGCGGAGTTGCCCGGCAGGCCTGTCTAACCGAACCGCCTCGCTTGCACTCGGTTGTCTGCCGGCCACCCATTGACTGATCGAAGCTGCCAGCTCGTCGGCGCATTGGCTCAGGGCGCTGACGCCACCTGCCGCATCGGGGGTGGGCGCTGCTTTTTCGATGGCAAAAGTGCGTTGCGCCCACACGCCCCTGCCTTCGAGCGTGGCTCGCAGCCGGAGCACGCCGCGGCTCCGATCGGGTTGATCGAAGACCTGTTCGAACTCAAAGAGCTCGGAACGCAGAGCATAGATCGCGGGATCGTCTGCGCTAACCCTGTGGATTTCGCCGGAGCCTGGGGGGGTAAGGCTCGATCGCAGGCGCTGCGTCAGCAACGCGGCCGGCGACATGACCCATTGGCTCTGCGCATACGGGATCGGATTGGCGGCGTTGCGGTAGGCCAACCGATAGTACATGGAGGTTTGATCGATCCACTCCGACGCGGTGATCTCGTACACCACGATATCCACTTGCGCAGACGTCGCCGGGTAGGGCATGTGTGTGGCGGCAACCGGCCCGAAATCGAAATCGGCTTTCGGCGACTCCTTGGACCCCATCAGGCTGCACCCGGAGCACGCGAGCAGCGCGATTGCAGTTGCGAGTAGTTTCACTTGGTGCCTCCTTTGGTTGCAACGAACCCGCGCTCCCCGGGTCCGGGCGGTGGTGGCTGCAAGCCGAAGATCAAGCTTTGCGGGCGGGCGTTGACCTGGTGGAGCGTTCGCTTCAGCTCGCGTGCATCGATGGAAACTTGGTCGATCAGAGCGTTCACGCGCGGCAGGGTGTCTTTGTGCAAGTCGTCCGCGGCTCGTCCGATCTGCTTGGCGGTCTCGCCCACCGTGTCCAGCACGACCAGCTTGCGGTCGGTGTCCTCGGCAAGCTTCGCCACGTTGTCCACCGTGCGTTGTGCCTTCTCGACGGTCCGCGTCGCCTGTTGGAGCAAACCCGGCAGAGCCTTGGCGCTGGGTTCCAAGTTGCGCGCGAGCTCGCCGTAGCGCTCGGAGGTTTGCTCGAAAGAGTCCACCAGAGCCATTACGCGCTTCTGGTTCTGCTCGTTGAGCAGCTCGTCGAGACGGTCCGCGACGCGCGCCGCTTTCAGCAGCACCTCGCGTATGTCTGTCTCTGCGCGCTCGAGCACGGATGCCTGCAGTTCCATCTGCGCGACCTTCTCTCGGGACAGCGGCAGCGGCTCGCTGCTCTTGCCCTTCTCGTCGTCCAGCTGAACGAACGCCACACCGGTGATGCCTTGATAGCTCAACTTGGCATACGTCGATTTCGAAATCGGGGCCGCGGGATCTACCGAGACGCGTACGCGGATCTCGCCGGCCTGGCGTGGATCGAAGCTGATGGAATCGACCCGTCCCACGTCAACACCGCGAAAGCGCACGGGTGCGTCGACCTTCAACCCGGAGACGCTGTAGGTGGTGAGCAGATCGATCGGCAGCCGCGCCGGCCCTTTGTCGGGTCCGAGCCAGAGGGCTCCGGCGATCCCGCCCAGCGCGAGAAGAATCACGAACAGCCCAGCGATGAATGAATGCGACTGGCTTTCCATATCTGCCCTCTTAGCAATTTGCCCCTGCAGCGACCTGCGTGCTCAACGCGCTCAGTGCGCGCCGCCCCCGCCCTGCGAGAAAGTACGTCTGGATGAACGGATGAGCGACTTTAATGACTTCCTGTATTGGAGCCGCGACGATGACGCGCTGATCGGCGAGCACGGCGATGCGATCGGATAGCGCAACCAGCGTATCCAGATCGTGAGTGACCATCACTACGGTGAGCTGCAGCTCCCGATGCAGCTCCCGGATCAGCTCGACGAACGTCTCGCTGCTTTCCGGGTCCAGACCGGCGGTAGGCTCGTCCAGAAAGGCAATCCGGGGCTCGAGCGCGAGCGCGCGCGCCAACGCCGCTCGTTTGGTCATTCCCCCGGAAAGCTCGGCCGGCATTTTGCCGCCATCGGCTCGGCTCAGGCCCACCATCTCTAGGCGCAGCAGCGCCGTCTCGCGGATGAGCTCTTCATCGAAGGTGCGCAGCTCCCGCAACGGCAAAGCGACGTTTTCGGCAACGCTCAGCGCGGAAAACAAGGCGCCCCGTTGGAACAAGACGCCCGAGTGACGCCGCAGCGCGTTGAGCTCCTCCGCCCCAAGCTCCGAAAGCGCTTTGCCCAGAACCTCGATCCGGCCCTCGCTGGGTCGGTCGAGCCCCAGCATCTGGCGCAGAAGCGTGGTCTTGCCCGAACCTGAGCCGCCCACTATGCACAAGATCTCCCCATGTACGACAGACAGCTCCAGATCGCGGTGCACGACGTGCTGGCCGAACCGAGTGGTTATCCCGGTCAGTTCAATGACAGTCGGGGGCGCGGGATCCACGGTCACATGCCTACGTGCGCGAACAACACCGCGAAGATGGCATCGGCGACCAGCACGCTGCTGATCGCGACCACAACCGAGCTGGTCGTCCCTGCGCCCAAGCTCTCGGTGTTGGGCTTCACTCGCAGCCCGAAGTGACACGCGACCAACGCGATGATCACCCCGAATACCACCCCCTTGCCAAGGCCGATCCAGTAGTTCGCAATCGGCACCACTCTGGGCACTGCGTCCAGGAAGTAGTAGTAGCCCACGTCCAGAGACAGATGCGCTGCGACCATGCCGCCGAGCAGCGCGATGGCGCCGGTCCATAAGCCGACCAGCGGCTGAGATATCGCGAGAGCGATCACCTTGGCGAGGATCAGCCTCTGGGTGTACGGAACACCGATCGTGGTCAACGCGTCGAGCTCCTCGTTCAGGCGCATGACGCCGAGCTGTGCGGTGATGGACGAGCCGGAGCGTCCGGCCACCAGAATCGCAGCGAGGAGCGGTCCCAGCTCGCGCACGCACGCGATGCCGAGCAAGTCCACTACGTACATCTCGGCACCGAACCTGCGCAGCTGGTCCCCGGACAGGTAACTCAGCACGACCCCAATGAGAAAGCCGACGAGCGCCAAGATGCCCATGGCCTGCGCGCCGGCGCGATAGACTCCAGCCGAGATCTCGCGAGCTGGCCAGCGTCGCGGGTGTCGAGCCAGATCCATGATGTCGAGCAGCAGGCGGCCGATCAGTTGAACCATCCCACGTAGCTGCTCGAGCCATCCGAGTACCCCTTGCCCGAGCCGCACGATGGGCTGCGCCAGTCGGAGTCGACGTTGTGACGGCTCCGCGGCATTGACGCTACTGCTCGGCAAACGGGCAAAGTACTCTTTCAGTGTTGATGGGATGGACAGCCGCTCGGGAAAAGCACGGCCCCAGGCCCGCCACAGCAGCAGCGCCCCCGTGCGATCGAGCTTCTCGAGCCCAGAGAGATCCCAGGAAGTCAGCGAATGGAGGCCGAACTGGGCAAGCTGACGCTTGAACCGCAGCACGTGCGGAATCAACCCGAGTGTAGTCCAGCTACCCGTGAGCGCGACCGCCTGAGCACCGTCAGGCGAGCTTGCGACCTGAAGGCCGGCGGCGTTTTCGGAGGCGGTATGTTGTGGGTGCGTGGACACGTGAGCTGTTGCAGGAAAAGTGCTTGAATGCGAATCGGCCTGTGTTCACAGCGCTGGTCTCGGCAGTACAGCGTGCACGCTGCCGGCAGACACAAATCGGATGGATTGTCTGCGCATGTCGTCCGCTTCCTGGCAAGCCCTCGTGACGCTCTGCGTTTCACAGGATTGCGAACGCTCGCGAGCAGTCTACCGAGCCACCAATCCGGCTTTCTTGCACGTTCTTGCAAGAGTGGTGGAGGTTGCCGCTCTATGCGAACAAGAGGCGCAAGGATCGACAAGACTCCGCGACAAATCGCGCACAAACTGCTTGCGAGCGGGGCGGACAGCGATTCGCTTCTTGCGCACGCGCGCACAACGGCGGTGACTAGATGACTTCGACAGAGGGGGCAATCCGTCTTGCAGGGGTCCGGAAGCTTCTTCTCCCGCGCCGGGAGAATGTGGACCGGCTTGACTCGACAGCCATCCCGGCGCGCGCGCTATTCGGTCCGCCGCCGAAATCAGCCGCAGATCAAAGAGGCGGTAACCTCGTGACCTTTCTCAAACAGGCCTATCTGTTCGAGGACCTCATGCATGGCGATCTGGCTCGTCTCGCCCGGATCGTCCATGAACGCAGTTACCACGACGGCGAGTACATCACTGAAGAAGGGAAGCCTGGCGCGGCGTTATTCGTCCTGCGCAGCGGGTTGGTGGAGATTACGAGGCGCATACGCAGCGGCAAGGAAGCGCCGCTCGCGACGCTGGAGCCGCCCGCGTCGTTTGACGAGCTGGCGGCTGTGGGGGAAGTGGTGCGCTGGAACTCCGCTCGGGCTCGCGGCCCGGTTCACCTGGTAGCGCTGGGCTACTCAGACCTGGATGCGCTCAGCGGAAACTTCCCCGCCCTGGCGAACAAGATCCTCAAGAAACTGGCCCAGATAACTGCCGCGAGACTGCAGATGCTGGTGGAGAGTCAGTACTTCGGCATGCAAGACCAGGAGCCCGAGCGTGACTCCCAGGCATGAAGGAGTTGTTGCTGGAATGCTGTTCAAGTCTGTGGTGGCAAGCGCTGCCATACTGTTGGCGGCGTTCCTGCTGTGGGCTCTTCGGAGCATCGTCGTGCCCGTCGTGGTGAGCGGGTTGCTGGCCTACATCTGCCGTCCCGTGGTCGCCGGTCTGGAGCGCTATCGCGTACCACGCGGACTGGCGGTAGGGCTGTTGCTCCTCGTGTTTGTACTTACAGCTCTGTTCGTCGTGGACCGGATCCGCTCGTCGATGCCCACCGAAACCGGGGCCGTCGAGCTGAAGGTGCGTGCGCTGTACGCGCTCAATGAGCGCTATCGGACCCTGATGGGGCTCGATGCAACTCTAGCGAAGGGCAACCGCTTGTATCAATTCTTGCACGCCGACTCGGATCCTTTGCTGGACCGAGTGAATCAGCTGCTCGCCCTGACGCCGCAGGAGCGCGCGCAACTCCTCGCCTCGCGTGCCGGCGAAGCCAACGCTCCGAGCGGATCTGACCGCCTGCTCGATGAAGATCGAGCCAACCTTCAAACCCTCGACACGCGGTCAACTATGGCGCGCGTTGGGCCCAACACAGCAGGCGCGCCTGCGCGCCCGATGGTCGCGCAGGCAGGCACACTAACCCAGGACAGGCCTCTCTCCGTGCTGGCACAGCTCCTCTCCACTTGGATCGTTGCGCCGTTCGCCTTCCTTTTCTTGCTCAGCGACACCGGTCAGATCAAGCGTGGCCTTCTCAGCATGGTGCCGAATCGACTGTTCGAGCCAGCGCTTACGGTCCTAGCCGATCTCGACCACGCCCTTGGCGACTGGTTACGCGGCTTGTTCCTCGAATGCTTGCTGCTGGGCATCACCGTGACACTCTTGCTGGCCGTCATTGGTATTCCGCTGCGCTGGGCGATCGCAATCGGCCTGTTTGCGGGTGCGACCAACGTCGTTCCCTACCTGGGTTCCGTAGTCGCCTTGCTGGGCGGGCTGGCCTATGCCGTCTTAGCACATGAAATTCACCCGCTGATTCCGATGGTGACCATTGACAACCTCGCGATCTGGGTGATCGTGGCCGTTGGACTCGCCGAGCTGGTGAAGAACGCCGTTTATGAGCCCGTCGTTCTGGCGGGTGCGGCCAAACTCCACCCTCTGGTGGTTGTGATCGGGGCGATGGGCGGCGCCATCCTATTTGGCCTCGTGGGCGTGCTGCTCGCCGTCCCGACTATCAGCCTGTTCAAGGTTCTCGTGTCGAGCACTGCCAGGCAGCTTAAGGCTCATGGGCTGATTTGAGGCTCATGCGTACGACGACGTCTACAATGACGTGCATGGAACAATCGATCAGATTCCCGTCGCGAGTTGGGGCGCACACCAGTACGGCACAGAGTCAGGTTGCGGGATGGCTGCTCGTGTGCTGCGCACTGGTATTCGCAATGGTGGTGGGTGGCATCACGCGGCTTACGCACTCCGGCCTCTCAATGGTGGAGTGGCAGCCGATCGTGGGCACCATCCCGCCGCTCGATCAAGCGCAGTGGCAGGAGGTGTTCGAGAAATATCAGCGCACGCCTGAATATGAGAAGATCAACCGCGGCATGTCGCTCGAAGAGTTCAAAGGCATCTTCTGGTGGGAGTACTTTCACCGTCTGCTCGGCCGAACGGTCGGCATCGTGTTTTTCGTGCCGCTGGTTTATTTCGTGGTGCGCGGCAAGATCGATCGCGAGATGAACGCGCGCCTGCTGTTGATCTTCCTGCTGGGTGCGGTGCACGGCGCGCTCGGCTGGTACATGGTGAAGAGCGGGCTGGTGGACGACCCGCGCGTGAGCCAGTATCGATCGACCGCACACCTGGGACTGGCATTCCTGATCTACGCCGCGATGTTCTCGACCGCGCTGGCGCTGCTGTCCCGGGAGCGCGCGCCCGACCCCTCCCACCAGCGCGCGCGCGTCTATGCCGTTGCGTTGAGCGCTCTTGTCTTCCTGATGGTGCTTTCCGGCGGACTGGTGGCCGGTACGCACGCCGGTCGCGCGTACAACACGTTCCCCTTCATGAACGGCCACCTGATCCCGTCGGAATATCTGATGCTTGCGCCGTGGTATCTCAACCCGTTCAACAACCCAACGGCCGTGCAGTTCGACCACCGTCTGCTGGCGTGGCTGCTGTTCCTGCTGGTGCCCTGGTTCTGGTTTCGCGCCCGCCGCCTCGAGCTGCGGCCGCGCGCACGGCTTGCACTGAATGTGCTGCCGGCCGCGCTTGCGCTACAGATCGCACTCGGCATCTCGACCTTGGTGCTGGTGGTCCCAGTGACGCTGGCGGCGGCCCGTCAAGCCGGGGCCCTGCTTTTGTTCACGTGCGTGCTGTGGGTCACCTGCGAACTACGCTGAATAGAAAGGTCGGATCCGGCGACCTCAGAACTGGATCAGCAAGTAGTGGTCGATCAGCAGCGCCGCGAACAGCACCGACAGGTACACGATCGAGTAGCGGAAAGTCTTGCGCGCAATATGGTCGCTGTAGCGGTAGTAGATCTTCGCCGCGTAGAACAGGAAGATGCCGCCGAGCGTCAGCGCGGCTGCGAGGTAGATGAGCCCGCTCATGCGCGTGCAGAAGGGCAGCAGGCTGACGGCGAACAGGATCAGGGTGTAAAGCAGCACGTGCAGACGCGTGTAGCGGTCGCCGTGCGTGACCGGCAGCATCGGCACCCCAGCCTTGGCGTATTCGTGCTTGCGGTACAAGGCGAGCGCCCAGAAGTGCGGCGGCGTCCAGGCGAAGATGATCAAAAACAGCAGCAGCGCGTCGCAAGACAGCTCGCCGGTGGCTGCCGTCCAACCCAGCACAGGGGGCATTGCGCCCGAGGCGCCGCCGATGACGATGTTCTGGGAAGTGAGCGGCTTAAGAATGATGGTATAGACGACGGCGTAGCCGACGAAAGTGGCTAGCGTGAGCCACATCGTCAGCGGATTCACCATCGCATACAGCACACCCAGCCCGGTCCCGCCGATCACGCCTGCGAAGACCAGCGCGTGTGCTCCAGTGATTTCCCCCATCGGGAGCGGACGCGCGCGCGTGCGCGCCATCACAGCGTCGAGTTTGCGTTCTACCAAGCAGTTGATAACCGCCGCTGCACCCGCGCTCAGCGCGATACCAATCGTGCCGAACACCAGCGCCCCAAGCGGCGGCAGCCCCGGGGCCGCGAGGAACATGCCGATCACAGCGGTAAAGACGATGAGCGAGATGACGCGTGGCTTCGTCAGCCGCAGCAACAGCTGGCCAGTGCGTGCCACGCTGTCCGCGCTAAAGTGCCTTGATCGTACAGGTTCGGTTTCGGCGGGGGCAGACATCTGTGTGCGCATCGGGCAGGTGGTCTAGTGGGCAATATGGATGGCTCAGCGCACCAGCCACTGCGTCATTGCCGGTTCGAACTTGGACCGATCCGTTTGCGCCTCCACGCGCAGGCGCGGCGCACTGCGATCTTGATCACCGACCGCACGCTCCGCCTGCCACGCCGCAAGCTGCCCGATTGAAGACAGTTCGGCTACGCGACCCGGGACGGGAGCACGCGCGCGCCCTTATTACTTCGACGATAGCACCCATTGAACCAACGTCTTGATGTCGCCTTCGGGAACGTTGTTGGGCGGCATCGGTACGGATCCCCAGACACCGCCGCCGCCGTTCTTGACCTTCTGCTCGAGCTTCTTGAGAGCCGATTTGTCACCGGCATACTTCTTGGCGATCTCCTGGTATGCGGGACCAACGACTTTCTTGTCCACCGCGTGACAACCGTTACAGTTGTACTTGGTTGCCAGTTGCGCTGCCTTTTCTTTATCTACCGCCGCACTGCTCGCGATCGAGAAAGTCAGGCCCAGAGTAACGGTACCAACCATGAGAGTCGTTTTCATGCTCGTTCTCCTTGCGTTAAGGTAATCAAAGCAGCGCAGCAGATTCGCAATCGCCTGATACGGCGCTTGGCGGCGCATGTGAGTCAGGCAATGGTCCGGACGGCTGTGTAGTGGAACGAAGGATCGAGTATCGATTTCATGAGAGCTCCTTGCGGTCGTCATAACCTCAGCGTCATTCAAGTTGGCTCATTGTAGCGCCGGGGCGCGACTTCGCCTGTGAAGACTGCCTTGTACAATAATAGGTGCGCATGCCGTGCTCGTCTTTAAGGTTCTTGCACTGGCTCCGATCTGCGGTTTGGTTCGTCAGGTATACTCGCTCCAGCAGCTTGACCAGCGCTTCACGGTCTGGCTCCTGAACCTGATGCAGCGCATGCGTGGGTGGATGCAGCAGCTTGTTGGTTAGCGCCTCGCTCAGGGCTTCGAGAATCCGCTCCGCAGACTCGCCGCGACTGAGCCTGCGCAACGCCCGCTCCAGTTCGGTGCGCCGAATGCGCTCGGCCTGGTCCCGGAGCGCGCGGATGGTTGGGACGGCTTCGCGCGCGCTCACCCATTGCAAGAAGTTGGTGACCCCGGCGTCAATAATGGCGTCGGCCTTGCCGACCGCGTCCCGACGCGCTTCGCGACCCTTCTGGACGAACTCTCCGAGATCATCTACGGTGTACAGAAATACGTCCTCCAACTCCCTCACTTCCGCCTCGATATCGCGCGGCACGGCCAGATCGATCAACAGCATCGGCATATGGCGTCGGGTTTTGAGCGCGGTCTCCACCAGGCCTTTGCCAAGGATGGGAAGCGGGCTCGCGGTACCGGCTATCACGATATCGTAGGCCGCGATGTAGTCCGGCAGGTCGTTGAGCGACTGCACGCTGCCATGGAACCGCGCGGCCAACTCCTGTGCGTGCTGGACCGTGCGATTGGCGAAAGTGACGGCGCGCGGATGCCGACTGGCGAAATGAGCGGCCGTGAGCTCTATCATCTCGCCGGCGCCCACAAACAAAATGTTCTGCTCTGCGAGGCGGGGATAGATGCGCTCAGCGATCGTCACCGCGGCTGCAGCCATCGACACTGTTGCTTGGCCGATCTCGGTGCGACGGCGTACCTCCTTGGCTACCGAAAAGGATTGCTGGAATAGCTTGTGGAGCACCGTTCCCAACGTGCCCGCTACCTCGGCAGAACGCACCGCCTGTTTCATCTGACCCAGAATCTGCGGTTCACCCAACACCATCGAGTCCAGCCCGCTCGCGACTCGGAATGCGTGCTTCACCGCCGGCTCTCTGGGCAGTATGTACAGATACGGCTCCAGCTGCGACTCCTCGAGCTTGTGCCAGCCGGCCAGCCAGCGCACCGCTTGGCGCGGCTCTGGTGTGCTGCAGTAGACCTCTGTGCGGTTGCAGGTGGAGATGATGGCGGCCTCACGTACTAGCTCCTGGTCGACCAGGTGGCGCAACGCAAACGGCAAGTCCTCGGCGTTAAACGCGATGCGCTCGCGCACGGCAATGGGCGCGCTCTGATGATTTACGCCAAACGCGAAGAGCTGCACGGTGATGATCTTCGCAGAAGAAACAAGAGGAGTTCAGATATGACTGCGCCAATCGGGAAAAGCCGGGTTCGCATGTTCTATCTTCCTGGTGCAAGAACCTGGTTTGCGCGCCACGCATGCAGGTGCCAAAACTTACCAGGCGTTGGAGTTGAGCTGGTACGCACTGCGCAAGCGTTCTACAGGGCGGCGCGATCGCGCCGCTTCAGTGACGGGTGTCAGCCGATGTCTGGGCTGCGCTTGCCGCTCCCTGCGGCGGCGAGGCCGGCTTGGCCGCTCCGCCATAGTACTGGGCCAACGCGCTAACCTCCTCGGCCCGCAGCTCGTGCGCGATCGCGCGCATCTGCTGGTTGATGTCGTTGCGCCGGGTGCCAGCAGCGAAGGCTTCGAGCTGGGCCTGTATATAAGCTGCTTTCTGGCCGGCGAGCTCGGGCGCGCCAAGCTTGTGGCCCATGGGCCCATGGCAGGCCGCGCAGGCGACCAGGCCTCGCGCCGGATCACCGACCGTTACCAAGCGCGGGGGCTCGCCAGCACCCGCAGCCGGCGCGGGCAAAGTGGCGAAGTGAGCGGCCAGATCGGCCATTTGTTGCTCGGTGAGCGTGGCGGCAAAACCCTGCATGATCGGACTCACCCGCTTGCCCGAATGAAAGTCGGACAACTGCTTGTACAGGGCCGCGGCCGGTTGTGCGGCGAGATCGGGAAACTGATCGCTCGCGCCGATCCCGTTGGCGCCGTGGCAGCCGGCGCACGTAGCGGCCAGTGCGCTGCCACGGGCGGCATCGCCCGCGACGATGAGGCGCTCGGTAGTCGGAGTCCAAATAACCTCGGAGGGAATGGCCGCTGCCCCGAGCGGCGCGGCCGGCGCGCCGGATGCAGCGGTGATCCCTGCGGCGCGGCACAGCGCGCTCCACAGGCTCGGCGCGCCGCCCGCTTGCGCGCCGGGCATCCACAGAAATCCCACCGCGAAAGCGATGATGACCAAAGCCGCCACGCCCAGCGACCACGACAATCCAACCCGATCGATGCGTTGACCCATGGCGGTATCTCTCGCTTAGCGCGCGACCAGGTCCGCCGGCACGGCGGTGTTCTTGAAGAAGAAGTGCTGAGCGATCGGATAACCGTAGTTGACCACGGTTAGCGCGACCATCAGCACCACCCACACGCCGAAGCTGTTCAGCGCGCGCGGCAACGGCACATTCCGATCCATGCCAAGAGCGTAGTCCAGCGGTTCCACTTGAGCCCGCGCACCGCGCGCACTGCGCACTAGGATGATCAGTACCAAGCCGGCAGAGATCAGCAGCAGCCCCCCTCCCAGCGCCGAGGCCACCACCCAGGGCGCTTGCGCCGCGCTCTGCGGATCGCTCCAGTCGTAGTAGGCCATGCGCCGCGGCTGTCCCATCAGCCCCACCACGTGCCAGGGGATGGTCACCACCAGCATGCCCACGAACCACAGCCAAAGCTGTGCTCGCGCCAGGCTTGGCGAGCGCAGTGGATAGCCGGTCAAGCGCGGCCAGAACTCATAGGCCAGTGCAAAGTACATGATCACCACGGCGCCGCCGTAGATCAGATGAAAGTGGCCGGTGACAAACTGCGTATTGTGGATGCTGGCGTTGAGCGCGTAGCTCATGTTGATGATGCCGCCGGCCCCGCCCAGCGCCAGCATCAGCAGCGAAAGACCGGTCGCGAGCACCATCGGGCGCTTCCAGGGCAGCGCAGCGACCCAGCGCAACAGGCCGCGCCCACCGCGCAGGCGCGCGGCGATCTCGAGCGAGGCCACCAGCGTGAACACGGTGAGCAGCGTGGGGACCACCACCATGCCGGTGAACACCGCGTGCAGGAACTTGAATCCGGACCCAACCTGCGGATCGGCGAACAGGTGATGGATGCCAATTGGCATGGCGAACACCAGAATCATTATGAGTGACACTCTGGCCATCCGATCGCTGTACAGCGGCCCGCCGGCGATCTTGGGCGTGAGCGTGTAAAAGGCGATGTACGCCGGCAGCAGCCAGAAGTAGACGATGGCATGCAGGGTCCAGGAAAACAGCATGCGCGCGAGCCCCGCATCCACGGTTGCCTTCCAGCCGAACGCCACCGGCAGGATCAAGAACAGGATCTCGAGCGCCGCTCCGAGCGAGGTCCAACCCCACAGCAGCGCTGCGGTCATCACACCGAACAGGGCGAGCGGCACGCGCTCCTGCGGGTGCGTGTGCTTCCAGTGCCAGTAGTTGGCGAGCATGACGCCGATCCAGAACCAGGAGCCGACCACCACCAACACCACGCCGAGGTAATAGAAAACGCTCCCCGTGAGCGGCGGATAGAACGTGTAGAGCACGCTGGCACGCCCCAAGGCTACGCTCACCGACGCCGACAGCGTGCCCGCGATCAGCAGCCAGAAGCCGGCCCAGGCCCAGCCGCTGCCGCGCAGCGGCCGATCCAGGGTAGTCGCGCACACCGCGTAGCCCAGCCCCATCACGATCAGCGTGGGAAAGACGTAGCCCAGCGTCGTACCGTGCGCGGTGACCGAGCGGTAGTAGAGCTCCGCATCCGACAGCCACGGATGTAGCGGGCTGCGCACGAACATCTGCCATGCGCCCAGTATCACCGCGGCGGCGAACGCGGCAAATGCCACGCCCCAGTGGGTCAGTGCCAATCGATTAGCGTTGTTCACAGTTCACCGCCGCTTTGCTCGCCTGCTCGAATGGAAACTGCTCGCGCGCTACCACGCGCACGTGCGCCCACATGCCCTGGTGGCCGACGCCGCAGAACTCATGACAAGGCATGCGGTGCTCACCCGGTTGCGCAAAGCGCGTGCTGAGTGTGGCCACGTACCCCGGTACCACCATCGTATTGACGTTGGTACCCTGCACGGAGAAACCGTGCACAACGTCCGCACTCACCGCGCGCAGGGTGATCGGTGTGTCCGCCGGTACGACGATGCATTTGGGCACGAACGCGTACTGCTGGGCCAGCACGCGCACGGTAACCGCGCCATTGGGAGAAACCGAGGTGCCCAGATTCGCCTCGGAAAATTCCCCGCCGAGTTGCAAGCGCGTGGAGTCGATGGTCTCCACGCTCGAGGGCGGCTGCATGCCCCAGTGCAGCGTGGTGAAAACGATCACGGCCAGGAGCAGCGCGATGATCGCGCTCATGGACCAGGCCCAGGCGCGCTCCGCGCGAGGTGCAGCGCGCTCGGCAGCCGCCTCGAGCTGCGCCCCGGCTTGCATCAGTTCAGCCAATTGGTCCTCGCGGCAGAAAGACAAACAGATAGAAGGCTGCCCACAGCGCTACCACCACGCCCACCGCCAGCCCCGCCAGTGTGATCGCTCCGCGCGGCCCGCGCGCAGCGATCTGAGCAATGCGCACATCGGCAGCCCCAGGCTCCTTAGTATTGGCAAAAGCCCCGCCATTCGGCGATGCCTCCAGTACTGCCGCAGGTGCTTCGAGATGCATGGCACACCCTCTGAGGTTCGATCTAGAGCGACGTGAATTCTGGGGACTCGAGCTGCTCCAAATCTTGCATATTCCTGCAGGCCTCTCAAAATCTTGGCGCAATCCAAGCTCGGCAATCGGCCATTCGTTTTACCACCTGATCCTTGCCTCATCGCGTGCTTGCGGCGCACACCTTCCCAAGCCGCTGTCTCCGCGCGGCCCGTTTCTCGAGCGCTCACCTGCCTCGCAGCGACCCGCTCAACTCATGAGCGCTGACCCGCGCCTCTGAATGCCAGTCGCAGAGTAGAGTGTTGGTCAGGTCTCGTCTTTCAAATTCCTGCAGGCTGCGCGTGCCCGCCTGCGGGCAAGTCGTTGTGGTCTACTGCTGTTTCGCTGGCGTGCCCTTGGGCGAGCTCGGCGAGGAAGCAGCAGTCGCTTGTTTTGCGGCCGCACGCTCTGGCGCGTCTCCAGAATAGAGCGTCCCGGCATCCGGCGCCCGCGGCTCATCACCGGTGTGCTGAATCCAGCCGCCGCCGAGGTCTTTGTACAGAGTCACGAGATTGGTGAGGCGGTTCAAGCGCACCGCGACGAGCGTCTGCTGGCCGCTGTACAGGTTGGTCTGGGCGGTAAGTACGCTGAGGTAATTGTCCACGCCGCTGCGATAGCGCGCCCAGGACAGATCGACACTGCGCTGCAGGGCGGTGACGTAGCGCTCGAGTGAGGCAATCTGATCGTCGTACGTGCCGCGCGCCGCGAGGTCGTTGGCCACCTCGCTGAATGCGGTTTGAATTGCCTTCTCATACTGCGCCACGCCGATGTCCTTTTGAATGCGCGCGAGATCCAGACTGGCGCGGAGCTGCCCCCCCTCGAAGATCGGCACGGTGATGCTAGGCCCGAAGCTCCATGCCTGCGCGCCGCCCTTGGACAGTCCGTTGAGCGATGCGCTCGCCACGCCAAAGCTGCCGGTCAAGGTGATCTGCGGAAAGAATGCCGCGCGGGCGGCGCCGATGTTTGCATTCTCGGAACGCAAGATGGCCTCGGCTTCCTGGATGTCCGGCCGGCGGGTGAGCAGGTCGGAGGGCAGCCCGGGTGGAATGTCGGCGAGGATCGCCTGCTGACGCATCGGGATCACGGGCGGAAGGTCCTGTGGCATCGGCTGGCCGAGCAGCAGCACGAGCATGTTTTCGTCTTGCGCACGTGCTCGTACGTATGCAGCATGATTCGCCTCGGCCTGCTCCACAATCGTTTCTGCCTGGCGTAAAGCGAGCTCCGTGGTGGTGCCGGTGTCGAATTGCAGCTTCACGATATCGTAGTTCTTGCGCGACGTTTCAAGCAGGCGTTCCGTCACCGCGAGGAGCTCATCGTCGGCCAGCATGGTCAAGTACTGATTGGCGACCTCGGACACGAGCAGGATCTCCGCGGCCTTGCGCGCCTGTGCGTTGGCCAGGTAGAGCTGAAACTGGGCGTCGCTGAGGCTGCGCAGACGGCCGAAGAAATCGAGCTCCCACGCCGGCACCGCTACACCTGCCTCCCAGGTATTGAGGGTTTGGGGTTGGCCATTTGTCGTAAGGCTGCCCGGCGTCCGCGAGCGCGTGGCGTCGGCGAAGCCGGTGACTTGCGGAAACAGTGCAGCGCGTTGGATCCGGTAGCTCGATTGCGCCTGTGCGACATTGAGCACGGAAATGCGCAGGTCGCGATTATTCGCGAGCGCGACCTCGACCAGCTTCTGCAAACGTGGATCGGTCAGAAAATCGCGCCAGCCGATCTCGGCGGCCGGGAGCGGGGTGGCGCCTTTTCCGCCTGGCGTTGCCTTGTACGCGGGGCCCGTCGGGTAAGCGGATGCGACGGGCAGATCAGGCTGACGGTACGCGGGCTGCAAAGAGCATGCTCCGAGCGCGATCGATACCACGATCGCAGCTCGCCTCAATCGCAACCCAGGCCGAGCGGTCCGCAGGCTCTGTCTCTTGCACTTTCTCTCCTCGTACGGGGAGGGGTCGGCCGCAGGCCCGGGGTGGTGTGCGAGGCGCGCTGAACCACCCCGCCCGCTACGCGTGTACCCCCCCTTGAAAAGGAGGGGAACAAAAACGTTCATCGCGAGTCTCCCGCCGGGATCGAGCTTGGCGCTGGAGGCCTGACCGGCGCCGCGGCCGGGGCAATGCGCTTCTCCCGCGCCAGCTTCTCGCTGACCACCACGTAGAACATCGGGATCAGGAACGGGGCGAGGAACGTCGCCGTCAGCATCCCGCCGATGACGCCGGTCCCCACCGCGTTCTCGCTGGCCGATCCTGCGCCGTTGGCGAGCGCGAGCGGCAGCACTCCAAGCACGAAGGCCATCGAGGTCATGAGGATGGGCCGCAGCCGCAAACGGGCCGCCTCTACGGCCGCCTCGATGACGCTGCGACCCTGCGCATGCAACTCGCGCGCGAACTCGACGATCAGGATCGCATTCTTGGCCGACAGGCCGATGGTGGTGAGCAAGCCCACTTTGAAGTAGACGTCGTTCTCCATGCCGAACGCAGTTGCCGCGCCGACCGCACCGAGCACTCCGAGCGGCACCACCATGACCACCGAGACCGGAATCGACCAGCTTTCGTACAGCGCCGCGAGGCTCAAGAACACGACCAGCACCGACAACGCGAACAGGAGCGGCGCTTGCGAGCCGGAGAGCTGCTCCTGCAAGGACAGTCCGGTCCACTCGTAGCCGACGCCCGCGGGCAATTGTTGCGCGAGCTTTTCCATCACGCTCATCGCCTGCCCCGTGCTGTAGCCGGGCGCGGCCTGACCTTGAATCTCGAAAGAGGGAACGCCGTTGTAGCGCTGGAGCTGGGCTGGACCGTATGTCCAAAGGCCGGTCGCGAACGCCGAGAAGGGCACTATGGTCGCGCCGACGTTAGTCGTCGCGGTGGTAAAACTGCTCGCGCTAGTGCTGCTGCACGCAGAGCTACTGGTGCCAGTAGCGCTACTGGTCCCGCTGGAGTTGCTGACATAGAGCAATCTGAGATCATCCGGGGTCATACGAAACGGTGCATCGGCCTGCACGTACACCTTTTTGATGCGCCCGTCGGTGTCGAGGAAGTTGTTCACGTAATGCGAGCCCCAGGCAATCGAGAACGATTGGTCGATGTCGGTGAGGTTCACGCCCAACGCCGTGGCCTTCTCCCGATCGATGTTCACCTTGAATGTGGGCTGGTCGTCCTCGCCATTCACTCGCACGAGCGCCAGTTGCCGATCCTTTCGCGCCAGCGCGAGCAGCTGGTTGCGGGCCTGCACTAAAGCCTCATGGCCGATTCCACCGCGGTCCTCCAGCTCGAAATCGAAGCCCGACGCGGTCCCCAGCTCGCGAATCGGAGGTATGTTGATGGGAATGATGACCGCATTCTTGTACGATGCGAACCGCCGAAACACCCTGCCCACGAGCGCGTCCACCTTCAGTGACTTGGCCTGGCGCCGCGACCAGTCCTTGAAGCGCACGAACAGCATCCCTTGATTCTGGCCCCGGCCGGCGAAGTTGTTGCCGTTCACCTGGAATACCGCGTCGACCACGCGCGCCTCGTCCTGCAGCAGGTAATTGCTGACGTCGTCGAGGACGATGCCGGTAAATCCCTGGGTAGCGCCGGCCGGCGTCTGCACCTGCACGAACATGAAGCCTTGATCCTCGGCGGGCAGAAACGAGCTGGGCAGCCGTACGAAGAGCAGGCCTACCGCGACGAGCAGCGCAAGGTAAATCATGAGGAAACGTCCGGAACGCCCGATCACCTGGCGCACGCCGTGCACGTACTTCTCGCGCCCGCTGTCGAATCCGCGATTGAACCAGCCGAACCACCGCTTCAGGCCAGATCGCCCCTCGCCTACCGGCGTGAGGAGCATGGCGCACAGCGCCGGGGTGAGCGAGAGCGCAACGAACACCGACAGGAGCATCGCTACCACGATGGTGAGCGAGAACTGACGATAGATGGCACCCACCGAGCCCGTGGTGAAAGCGGTGGGCACGAACACCGCGGAGATCACCAGCGCCACCCCCACCAGGGCGGCGCTGATTTGTCCCATCGCCTTGCGCGTCGCCTCGCGCGGCGACAGGCCCTCTTCGGTCATAATCCGCTCGACGTTCTCCACCACGACGATGGCATCATCGACCAGCAGCCCGATGGCGAGCACCATGCCGAACATGGTGAGCGTGTTGATCGAGAAGCCGACCGCCGCCATCACGCCGAAGGTGCCGAGCAGCACGACAGGGACGGTTACGGTAGGGATGAGCGTCGTGCGTACGTTCTGCAGGAAGAGCAGGATCACCAGCACCACCAGGGCGACGCCCTCGAACAGTGTCTTGACTACCTCGGTGATCGAGATCTTGATGAACGGGGTCGTGTCGTAGGGATACACGACTTGCAGGCCCGGGGGGAAATACTTCGACAGCTCGGCGATCTTCGCCTTAATGGCATTGGCGGTATCGAGGGCGTTCGCGCCCGAGGCGAGCTGGAAGCCGATGCCGGAGGCCGGCTTGCCGTTGTACTTGTTATCGACGTTGTAGTTTTCGGCTCCAAGCTCGACCCGCGCGACGTCGCGCACGAGCACGCGCGAGCCGTCGGTATTGACCTTGAGCACGATGGCGCCGAACTGCTCGGGCGTGCGCAGCAGTGTCGCCTCGGTGATCGCCGCGTTCAATCGCTGGGTAGTGGGCGCGGGTGAGCCGCCGAGCTGCCCGGCAGAGACCTGGATGTTCTGGGCTTGCACTGCATTGGCGACGTCTACGGGGGTGAGGCCGTAGCTGTTGAGCTTGCCGGGATCGAGCCAAATGCGCATGGCGTACTGCGTGCCGAACACGCTGAAGTTGCCGACGCCGTTCAACCGGCTCAGAGGATCCTGCAGATGGGAGACGACATAGTTCGCGATGTCGAACTTCGACATGCTGCCGTCCTCGGAGACGAAGCCTGCCACGAGCAGGTATGAAGTGCTCGACTTGGTGACGCTGATCCCGACTTGCTGCACTGTCTGCGGCAGGATCGGGATGGCGAGCGAAAGCTTGTTCTGCACTTGGACCTGCGCGATGTCCGGGTTGGTGCCGGGCTCGAAGCTCAGCGTGAGAATGCCCATGCCGAAGTTGTCGCTGGTCGACGAGAGGTACAGGAGATGGTCGAGCCCGCTCATCTGCTGCTCGATCACCTGAATCACCGTGTCTTGCACGGTTTCCGCCGAGGCGCCCGGGTACTGCGTGGTGATCTGGACGGAAGGCGGTGCGACGTTGGGATACTGTGCGATGGGCAGGGAGAAGATCGACAGCCCGCCGGCGACCATGATCAGGATCGCGATGACGATCGCGAAGATCGGCCGGCTGATGAAGAAGTTGGCCATTTGCGGTCCGCTCTATTACTGGGAGGATCGCGCGACCCGCTCCTGCGGACCGACAGCAGCGGACGGGGCAGGGGATTGTGCTGTGGGCCGTTGATTCTCCTGCGGAGGTTGCCACGCGACCGTTCGCACTTGCATTCCCGGCTGCACCTTGTGCCAGCCAGCCACGATCACTTGCTCGCCGTCGTCGAGGCCGCCTTCGACTACCCAGTTGTCTCCCAGAGTTCGTGTCGCCTGAATGGTGCGCACGGCCGCCTTTCCGTCCGCGCCTACTACCATTGCGGTAGCCTGACCCACAGGGTTGTGCGTCACGGCGACTTGGGGCACGAGCATCGCGTTCTCGTTCACGCCTTCGTCAATGCGCGCGCGCACGTACATTCCAGGCAGCAGCACGTAGCGCGGGTTTGGAAAGAGAACTCGGATCGTGACCGAACCGGTGGTCTGATCGACGGTGATGTCGGTGAACTCCAGCTTCCCCGTCTCGGGATACTGAGTTCCGTCTTCCAATTGCAGGGTCACGGTGGCCTGACCGGGGCCAGTCAGCTTGATCCGGCCGCTCGCTACGTCGCGACGCAGCTGCAAGCCCTCTACGCTCGACTGACTGAGGTCCACGTAGATCGGATCGATCTGCCGGACTGTGGTCATGAGCGTCGCTGCGCTGGCCTGCACATACGCGCCCTCCGTGAGGATCGAGATGCCGCTGCGACCGGTAATCGGCGAAAGCACATCGGTATAGCCCAGGTTGATCCTGGCCGTCTGCAAAGTCGCCTTGCCTGACGCTACGTTTGCAGTCATCTGATCTCTCGTAGCGACTGCATTGTCGTAGTCCTGCTTGCTGACGGCGTTGCCTCCGACCAGGATGCTGTAGCGCTCCGCTTGGGCGGTCGCCGATTTGACAGCCGCCTGCGCATTGGCTAGGGTTGCCTGCGCACTGTTGAGCGCGGCGATATACGGCGCCGGATCGATCTTGTACAGGCGCTGGCCCGCCTTGACGTCGCTGCCTTCCTTAAAGTCGCGCTTGAGCACGATGCCGTCAACCCGCGCGCGCACTTGAGCAACCAGATACGGGTTGGTGCGTCCCGGCAGCTCGACGCTCACCGGCACGGCCTCACGCCTCACCTTCAAGATCGCGACCTCCGGCGGTTGCGGCGGGGGCGTCTGGCTCTGCGCGTTACATCCGCTCAGCAGGACGAGCGATACCGTTGCGCCGATGCAGAAGCAAGGCCTAAAACTGTACCGAATCAACCCTGGCTGCACTGGGAAAGGTATCCAGCGCGAGTAAGGGCCGTCATATGGCGGGTCTTGATTAGCGACGAACTTCACTTAGTGCAAGAAAATCGCAGGCATCGCAGCAGCCCAACGCGACTAGGACGACTGAAGCGATCAACGCACCAAGCCACTTCGAGGGGCGCGGCCGCACATCGGGTGCCTCGAGCCCATCCCAATAGATGATGGCCTCCGGAGGTTGGAGCTCGTTTGACTCAACGATCTCCCCTGCGTCAGAGGTAGACTCTTGCCATCGATGGGTCATAGCATCTCTCCGGTGACCAGGTACCATTTCGCCTCTCGCTTTTCTGATCGCGGTTCGAGCGTCAAGGAAGCCGCAGGTCAGCCATTGCCCTCGTGGCCACTCTCGTTCAACCGCCTTAACACGACGTCGGTCATGGCCTGAACCGCCATCTCCTCGCGCGGATCCAGAGAACGTGGCTGCGGCTGTCCGCGTCGCTCTCGGTCCTCATATAGCCCGCAGTGCAGCAGCTCATGCACAAGAACCCTGGGCAGGTGCTGCGTGTCGTCTCTCAGCCCCTCGCGCAGCGCAATAATGTTGTGCCCCTCAATGGAGCGGACGTAAGCGGCCGGCCAAGGCATGTCCTGAGCGGGGAAGTCCCGCAGCTCAGGATTGGTGCAGGGGAGGCCGAAGGCAGCGACCGCCGCCAGCAGTGTCGTAATTTCCATCTGACTTTCCCTCCAGAGATTGGCGGGCGGCTTGTCCGCTCGCTCAGCCTTCCAATGTCCTTCCGCGCTCGACAGCGCGGAAGCTCTAGAACTCCGTCTCGTGCGCATCGGCGGCAGCTTTGTAGGCTACCCACCCGGTTTCCCAACGCGCGCTTCCGCAGCTGAGCTCCGCGCTCTGCTCCGCAGCTCGGCGCACTTGATCTTCGTAGCCATCCTCGGTGATCAGCGAAATGAGCGCAGCCCTGTAGGCGCTCGTCATGTATGCACTCACAAGGCGCACGGAGAAGTGTTTGAACTTGGCCGCGTCTTCTTCGCTCGCCCAGCCGCAAACCCTGGCGGTGTCCGCCAGCCAGAACAGCTGGGTGATCTCCTGCGCCGCAGCTTCGAACCCGTAGGCCTGTGCGCCGTCGGCGCGCACGCTCCCCGCGTTGCCAACAAAAAGTGCGACACCGATCAATCCCGACCACACTCGCCAAGCTGCCTTACCCATGATGACCTCCATACTCAGTCGCTCAGTTCGACCATCCATCTGGATCGACCTGCAATGCAGATCGCGCTGTGGATGGCGGGCAGTATGGAGCGCGCGAGCTGCCCGAACCATACAGAGAAGGAAAGCTTTTGCGATCGGGAAGTGGCGAGGGATATCTGTAGGGCGAACGGTGCCGTGCCGAGTACCTCCTTTGGGAGAAGGTCGTCGACATCACCAGGAAGACCCGGCGAGGTTGCGCGGCTAGGCGGGACGCAAAATCGCGACCCCTGCCGGGCTACGCTCAGCGCGAACGGGGAATTGGTGGAAGCCTCTGTGCCGAAGCACCGAGCTTCTCCTGACTCGTTCAACCAGGCGCGCCTCAGTTCGCCATCGACTACCGCAGCGAGCTTGCCTCGCCAGGCCGTAGCGCGGTAGCGTGCTCCTCGTCCGCTTTGCGGGTGGGAAAGAAGGAGGCCGCACCGCCTCACGCACTGCCCGTTGATAACGTCGGCTATTGCAAGAGATTTCCGGCGCTTATGTGGCCCGCCCCCACGGAAGCGGGGTTGCAAGTTCCCTCGAAAGAGGTATTGTGGAGGCGCGAGCGAGCCGCCACGATGATTAAATGCCTGATTCCTACCCGCTATTGGACCGCTCGACACAAGCTCGCTATGTTGGTGGCCCGCATATGAGCAACTGTCAAGGTCGAGAGCCATCCTCGAGTGCGACCGATGCTCGGGTTGAATTGCTTCAAGCCGCCGAAGATCCTTCGGTTACCTTGGACTTGTCCATCAAAGGGGCCGACGCAGCGCGTTCGCCGGCAGACCAAGAGTCGCAGGAGCAGCTGCGGCTAGCGCGCCAGCGCATTGCGGAGCTGACCCTAAGACTCGAGCAGGTCGAGGAGGCCACCCAACGACGCGTTGCAGATTTGGAACGTGGCATCGCGGCGTTGCAGCAGATGTGGAAGCTGAGTGGTGTTAAAGACCTGAAACCGCCGATGGAGCCTGTCCTTCGGGAAGCGGAGGACGCTACACAAGCGAGCATGGCGACGATCTTCCTATATCAGGAGGGCGCCGACACGCTCTCGGTACCTTGGTGCGTACGGAGCGGCGAGCAGATCGATGTGGGAACCGAGCCGGGCTTCGAAGTTTGGCGCAGCTCGATGCCGGCCTCATTGGACACAGCATGGCACAAGGTCAACGAGGTTAAAGGCCACGCTTGGTTCAGTTTCGAGGAGCCAACCTCTCACATATCGCCGTACTTGCGGCAGTGGCACTTGTCCATGGGCCACCGCTCGATGCTGGTAGCGCCGCTTCTGCTAGGTGAACAGCGCCTGGGTTACCTGGCGTTGTTCTTTGCCGAGGCGTCGCCGCCGTCGCCCGAGTACTGCGAGCTCGCACGCGCGTTCGCGTATCGAGCCACTTCTGCGATAGACAGGGCCCGTCTCGGGGAGCAGGTTCAAAGCGCGGCGATCATGCGCGAACGAGGGCAAGCTGCGCAAGACAAGGCGACGGCGCTCGAAACGGTGAATCAGCTCCTGCGCACCGAAATCACCGAGCGCCAGCGCGCAGAGCAGTTGCTGCGGACCCATGCCGAGGTCATCTTTGCGGGGCTGAGATCGCTCACGCTCCAACCCAGCCTGGAAGGCTTTACCCGCCAGTGTCTCAAAACCATCGTAGAACAGCTGGGCGGAATGGAAGGTGCGTTGTGGATACCAGTAGACAGCAGTCAACAGATTCGGATGTTCCTCAATTACCAAGCCGGCTCTTTCGAGGGCGGCGGGCAATCTCCGCATCCTCACCGTGACGCCGGACCCTTCCCCCTGCGAATCTCGGACCTACCGGGCCGCACGACTCTTGAACCTCTGGTGTTGACCCGAGAGGACATCGACCGCGACGCTGACCCGCGGGAGATCGAGTGGTGGGAGCGGCTCGCTATCCGCACTGCATTGCTAGTGCCGCTTGTGTTCGGCGATGAATCGCTCGGCGCGCTGACTGTGCGCTTCGCGCAGGAGCGTCGCTTCTCTGCCGAAGAACTCGATTTGGCAAAGGTGCTGGCGCTGCAGGCGACGTTGTCGGCGCAACTCGCCGAGCTCAGCGAGCAGGGACGTAAGTCAGCGGTGCTGGAAGAGCGAGCGCGCGTGGCGCGGGACATTCACGACACGCTCGCTCAGGGCTTCACCGGGGTGATCGTGCAGCTGGAAGCGGCCACCGCAGCGATGTCACGAGCGCTAACCGACAATGCGATCCGCCACATTGAACGAGCCGGCGAGCTGGCTCGGCACAGCCTCACTGAGGCGCGCAGATCGGTTCATGCGCTGAAGGCGTTGGCGCTGGAGCGGGCCGAATTCGGTGGCGCATTCAAGCAGCTGCTCGAGCGGATGACCAGCGAGACCGGGATTGACGCAGAGTTTCGGCTGCACGGTGTGCCTCGGCCTTTGCCCCCGGAATGGGAGCAGGAACTCTTCCACATCGGCCAGGAAGCATTGACCAACGCAATGCGTCACGCCCAGGCTTCGCGATTCGCGGCGGTGCTCGCTTACGAGGACGAGCGAGTGGTTTTCACGTTGCGTGACGACGGGATAGGCTTCGACCCCACCGCCAGATTGGGAGGCGGCATCGGGCTGATTGGAATGCATGAGCGTGCGAGTGCTGTAGGCGCCGAGCTGCGGGTGATCAGCGCGCCGGGGAAAGGCACCGAGATCATGGTGGTGTTGGATGATTGATCTGCAACCATGGTAGAAGACAACCGGTGGCATATGCAGTCAGTCGCACGGCGTTGGCGGATCAAATGAGCAACAGCCCAAAGCGCGGGCAGGACTCACCCGAGCGTGAGCAGAAGATCAGAGTCTTATTGGTCGACGACCACCAAGTCGTCCGTGAAGGCCTGCTTGCGATCGTCGACTACCAAGATGATATGAAAGTTGTCGGTGAGGCAGACAACGGAGAGCAAGCTGTCCGGTTGTGGCAAGAGCTGCGGCCGGATGTCACCTTGCTGGACTTGCGCATGCCTGGCATGGACGGCGTATCCGTCATCGCTGCTGTTCGCGCGATCGATCCCCAGGCGCGAATCGTCATTCTCACGACGTACGATGGGGACGAGGACGTCTATCGTGGAATGCGGGCGGGGGCCAGCGCTTATCTGCTGAAGGACACGCGGAGGGACGAGCTGTTGCGTTGTATTCGCGGGGTTCATGCAGGCGAGACCTGCGTCCCACCCGCAATCGCTGCAAAGCTGGCCTTGCAGATTCGAGGCGAACGGCTCACGCCCAGGGAACTGCAGATTCTCAAGCTGATGGCCGAAGGTGTGAGCAACCGGACCATCGGACAGAAGCTGTTTATCAGCGAGGGGACGGTGAAGAGCCATGTCAAGAGTATTTTCGAGAAGCTTGACGTGTTGAGCCGCACCGAAGCGGTAGCGCTGGCCGCGAAACGCGGATTGATCCGGCTGTCGTAAAGCTCCCGCTGCCAGACGCAGTTATTGCGCCGCTGCACTCTCCTCTTCACTAGTCAGCCGCTTCTGATCGCGGCCAACGCGGCGTCGGGACCACCCCGGCCGAAGCAATTCGCTCTGGCTCGCGCCGCGCGGTGATCTGCCGCTCGTTCTAACTCCGTTCGGAATCAAGCTCCTCTCCCAGAAGAGGTAGTCAGGGCGGGACCATTCGTCAAATAGGAATCCCCCGCTACTCCACTATCGCAAAAGCTTTCCTTCTCTCGATGGTTTGGGCAGCTTGCGCGCTCCATACTGGTCGCCAGACTACCAACTGAGCAACGCAATCATGATTGCCCAACTTGCCCGCTTTAGCCTTGGCCGTGTCCTCCTGCATCTCGTCGCGATGCTGGGAGATCGAGCCGTTCGCTTCCACGTCGCGGGCATCGCGCGCGAATTGTCCTGGGCAGCGAGAGCGACGGTTCTCCCCGCTCACGTCCGTACTCGCTTGGTTGACGCGTTGGCGCTTTACCTAGAAAGGAGCTTGCCATGACAAACAACACAGACTTGCCAAGACATGCCGACCGGCGCCCGTTGCTTGGAGTGCCGCCGATGCTCAGCCCGGGCAGGCATGTCGGCCATCGCATCGCGCTGCTTGCGGCATTGGCGGCCATGCCGTGCATGGGGTTCGCTCACCAGAACGAGCCGCCGTTGGAGGCCACACCGGCCATGGCAGCGATGCGCTACTGCCAGACGCAAGGGGTGCGCGCCGCCTGGGGGGCTCAAGCGCGATTCTTGGGGGCGCCGGCATCGTTCAAGTACATACCCGTAGCGTCACTACAAAAGATGTTCATGGGCGATGTCGCGGACGTCCCCGGCGATGCGATCTACGTGCTCGACGAGCTGGATCTGGACGAGCGCCGCGCTTACGAGGAAAGCGCCTTCTACGGCTGGAAGCAGGCCGACCGCTGGGTTGCGGAAGGCCGCGAACGCCCAGACTACGAAGTGCTTGCCGCGGTCTTCTACCAAAGCTGCAAGCAGGAGCTCGCGAAGGAGTGAGGTAAGCGTAACTTCGCAGCGTTGCGCGCCGGCAAGTTGTGCTAAAGGAGCAGCAGAATGCAGCGAGTAATCGAGCAGTCCGAATTCTTGAAGGATTTGTGCAAACTTGTGATCTACGCCGACCAGCTGGGGTATCTGGTCACCCGCGCCGCGCCCACGCGGAACCCGCACAGACCGCCGCTGGATGAAACTCTTGGAGACTGCGCGGTCGACTTGCAGTTCTTCCGGCGAAACGTTGGCTCCCTGAGCCGGATTGACGGAGCAGATTCGCTACGACTGTTCGGTGATTTCTGGGAGAGTTTGAGTTCGTCGAACGCTTGGGCCATGAGCCGTAATGGCTCGCCTGATTTTCCCTACTTCGCGCGGCGCGCATAGCACAAGAGTTCCCCCGCCGATTTTTGCCTACCGCAGCGGGCCGCGTTCCCCGCCTTACCAACTGAGCAGCACGCACCCCGATTGCTGCTCAAAGCTCTAGCTCCCGAAAACTGCTTTAGTTGGCGTGCCGCCGAGCCCCGCCGCTTTGCGGGGTTTCCGGATGACGTCGATGCCCCTCTCCCAAAGGAGGTACCCGGCACGGCAGCGTTCGCCCTATAGATATCCCTCGCCACCTCGTTATCGCAAAACCTTTCCTTCTGTCTATGGTTCGCCTTGTCTTCGCGCTCCATACTGCGGCTGAGGGTAGCAACGTGAACATGCTTAATGCGATGTTGGATTGGAACGCCCGAACAAACCAAGGACTCGTTGTGGGAATACGCAAGAAGCGCGACGGGCATCGAGATCGGGGCATGTGCAAGCCTCGTCGCGGCCGCGCAGCAGCGCTTTTGGCATGCGGGCTGGCCGTTCTTGGCGAGGTCTCTGCCTCGGTCGGGCACCCTTGTCCCGAGCACCTGTTTGTCATCGAGCGGAGCAAGAACGCCAACATCGTCGTGTACGACGCCAACCGCGGGCCCGAGGGGGATATCAGCGCTTCCGAGCCCGTCGTGGCGTATTGGGTGCTGGCCGGGGAGAAAGGCAAGCGCGAGGAGTTGAACGCAGTGGAGCGGGCACGCGCCTACGGCTTCGATGTCGAGCCAGGCGACACTCCAGGGACTTTCGCCATGGCTATCAAAGCCGACCCGACACGGCGCCTGACGATTCGAATGCGCAACGACTGCCCAGTGGTGACCGCTGCGATCGGCGGTCACGAGGGAATCGTCCACAGCCTGTTCGTACAGTCGAAAGAAGGCTTCTTGATACCCAAGGTCGAATATGTCGCCTTCTTCGGCCAAGACGTCGCGACCGGCGAGCCGCTCTACGAGAAAGTTCTGGTGCAGAAATGACAGGACCTTGCGCGACGGAAAGCGGGTACGTGAGGCGACGCGATTCATTGCGCCGTGGTATCGAACGAACGAAGGGCTGGATGACAGGAGCAGAGCATGTTGCCAAGGACACTGAGGCTGGCTTTACTTCAAACGACGGCTGAGCGGGGGCGCTTGTCGCAGCGTGCTCGCCCTATGACCGGACACGCTGGGATCGCGCTGGTGTTGCTGCTCGGTACCGCCTTGACCCAGTTTCCGCGGGCTGCGTTTGCGGACGGGTACACACCCCCTCCGGCGGAATTCAGCGCGATGGCGTGCTACGGGCTAGTCGACGCGGCGGGTCGTTCGATTGCTTGGGCGCGCTGGGAGAAACACCTATCTTTGGAGAAGACCCGCTCGGCTCCGTTCAGAGCCAATACACCGGCTTGGGTGATCGACTTGGTTGGAGGATGGATCGAAGACGCTTACCAGTGGCGTGCAACGGACACCCAGATCCGACAGTGGGCGAGCGAGCTGGGATCGGTCGATGACCTGCCCAGTGCCGATGCGTTGAGCGTGCACCAGACGATCGCCATCTGGATGCGCCGAATCGCCCGTCAGTGCAAGGAGCAGGATATACGCGCCGCGGCTATGGGCAGGGATGTCGGCCTCGAGCAATAGAAAGTGCTATAGCAGCTAACGGCGGTCGTACCGTAGCCATCACTTCCACCCCCTTTCGACTTACCGGCACAGACGGATTGCGCGTAGCTCGGCGTGCCGAGCCGCGGCGACGCGGTAGCGCAGGCCGTCAAGCGCAGGCGGACTCGCTGATGTAAAGCTTGGATGGTTCGCCTTTAGTCCAGCCGTTGCCTTTCTGGTCCGGATGCGCTGCATCTCGGTCAAGCGGTCGCTGGCTGCTGTCGCAGGTTCTCTTCAATCCAACCCATTTTGCGTGCTGCCGAGCCGGGCCGCTTTGTCGGGTTTTCCTGGCAACGTCGACGGCCCTCTCCCAAACGAGGTACTCGGCAGGGCACCGTTCGCCCTATGCATATCCCCCGCGACTTCGCTAGCGC
This sequence comes from Burkholderiales bacterium, assembly GCA_035499005.1. GTDB lineage: Bacteria > Pseudomonadota > Gammaproteobacteria > Burkholderiales > SHXO01 > SHXO01. Next base: position 41,937 of record DATJZQ010000131.1, read on the forward strand.
AAAAGCTTCCATTCTCTCTATGGTTCGCCGGGCTTTGTCTCTCCATACTGCGACCCATCGAGAGTGCGGTCTGTGACGCAGGTCCGTGCTCTTGGATAGCCGAACTGTTGACGAAGAGGTAATGACGTGAACATGCGCGACATGACAACGAATGAACGGATGATACTAAACCGAATCGACTGCATGCCCGGTATGTTGGGCACCGAGCTCGTGGGCGACGATTGGAAGGAAAGCCGGGCAGAACAGGTGGCACGCGCGGCGAAAACCTGTTTGCAAACGATGCGGGAAGCGCCCAGCGAGCGTCAAGCACCTCGCGGCAGGCTGTCTTCAACAGCGCTCCGAAGAACGCTTCGATACATCAACGACAACATGGATTCGAAGCTGACATGGCCTGAAATTGCCGCGCGCATCGGGCTGGATGCTTTCGCATTCGGCCGCGGCTTCAAGGGTTCGACCGGTATGACGCCACACCAATACGTCGTGCGTTGCCGGATGCGACGTGCGATGAAGCTGCTGGCGCGCCTGGAGTTGAGCGTTGCGGACATCGCGCTCGAGGTCGGCTGTTCTTGCCAGAGCCATCTGACCACCCTGTTTCGCAAGTACACGGGCACGACCCCGGCCGCATTTCGCCGCGCCGCCCGAAACACCCGCCATGTGCTGCAGCGCATGGGCGTCAAAGGCGTGCCGTCGTTTCCGATGCAACAGCGGATCGCGCTGCGGGACGAGGCAAGGCTGGCGTAGCGAGACCGTTTTTCGTGCGAGCCGCAACTACTACTAGGGTGATTCCGTCGACCGGTAAAGAGAGCGACAAAGTGAAGGAGTGAGGACATGCGCCCCAGCGATCAGCGTTTGATGAACCTACAGGAATCGTCGAGCTTCCAAGAATGGCGGTACGTTGCACCCGCGACGAGAAGGCCGGTTGCGATCACCATGTGGAAAGACGAGACGCTCCCGGCCGCAACCACAGCGTTGCGCAAGTGGGCTCATGCCTTTCTGATGGTTCTGGCCGTAGCAGTGGTTACTGGTCTGAGCGGTATCGGCTTCTCGATGTTGTGTCAGCGCGACTTGGCGCCAAGCTCTGACGAATCCGGAGCAACAAGCAGGCGCTCGGATGCGCACTCGCAACAGTTGCTGCAGGCACACCGTAATGTGGTGCTCGGGGTCTGGAGTCCAGCGCCGCGCGGGCACAACAGGTCCAACTTGAATGACGCTGAGCTTATGACCACCGCAAGGAGCTCTCAATGAAATCGATACGCGATCCCTCGTTTTACTACTCCCAGATCGAGATCGATCTCGAGAGGACGTTCGAGCGGGTATGGCGCGAACTGGACGAACGTGAAGAGGCCGAATCGACTTCCGGCTCCTCTCACAGCAAGGTCCGTCTCAAGTGCGACGATCAGCTCGCTGACATCGCATCGGTGGAGCTCATAGGACTTCGAGACTTCGGACCTACCCTGTTGATCCAGTTTATTTGCCCGCGCTGCGGCCGACGTCACGAGTCGCCTCAATTGCCCTAGCCGCCACATGCTAAGACCATCCTCCATCCTGTCGCTTTGCGCTCTTGACCCGCTGTCCGTCCTGGCGTGTGCTGCTGGCCTGACTTCGCCGAACCAAGGCGTTCGTACTCAACATGCGGAGATGCGAATAGACCAGCACGCCCTGCTGTCTTGGCTGATTTGCGCGGAAACCACTATAGCGCTCTATCCCATGACGGATGCTTGGTGGCCGAATGATCGAAACGCCTCGTCCTTTCGCGGCGCTGTGCTGGTGTTCGGGGCCTGGAGTCCAATTTCGATCAGCGACTCCCGGCTTTCAGGGCTGCACCTGGACCAAGGCAATGATGACTAAACAGCCGTGGGCCAACCGGGACCCCACACGACCGAACCTTCACTGCAGGCACACGCCAGTCAGGCGTAAACACGGCGACCACGCTGCCGTGCATTTCATGAGCCTTTGATGCGTAAATTGGAGAAACTCAACATGCGTAAACTCTCTTCTATCTTGATCGTCGCAGCGCTTTCGGGGTTGTCTTTGTCATCGCTTACCATCACCGCTTTCGCGGGGGATGAAAGCGATGCAGTCAAGACCAGCCGTCCGCCTTACAAGCCAGGTCGGGAGATCGACGACGAAGCATTGCCGGCACAAGGCAGTGCCGCGGCGGACGACAGCCAGGCGGTCAAAAGCGCAAAGCCACCGTACAAGCCGGGCCGCGAACTCAGCGAAGACGCAGCAGCTGACGATGGCGCGCAGCCGGTCACGAGCGCCCGCCCTCCCTACAAGCCGGGTCGCGAGGCCAATCAGTGAAACACCCGGCTTGCGTTGAACTGATGCAATCGGTGCTCGACGCGCGCCTGGGACCGAGCTGAATCGTCGCCGGAGGCCTTCGAGCCAACAGTCTCCTCCCCTGAACAGTCGCATGCCGGACCTTCCGGCATGGATTGTTCGATTTCCCGGCCGGGTGGTCTAACCGCCACCCGGCCGGCTTTTTTTTTGGATGCGTCAGATGAGTTGGCGACCGGCAAGGATCTGCAGGCCGACCGGCCAGCGGGGGTCGCGATTTTGCGTCCTGCCAAGCCGCGCAACCTGGCCGGGTCTTCCCGGTGATGTCGAGGACCCTCTCCCAAAGGAGGTACTCCGCACCGCCCCGTTCGCCCTACAAACATCCCCCCTCACCTCGCTATCGCAAAAGCTCCCCTTCGCTCTATGGTTCGCCGAGTCTTCGCACTCCATACTGCACGCATCGAGAGGCGGGTCTGTGGATGACACCTTCGAGGGATGGTGCTGGGTCGCTCAAGAAGCGGGGAGCTAGGCGCGTCGATCATGGAACGGAGCTCAGAAACTTCGCATACACAAGGGGTGCTGCGCTTCGTGCCGCCAGATCCGAGGCGCGCCCCGCAAACCCCGACCCAGGCTGAAATACCCGATTTTCACAAGGAAGCTGATCGGGCACAGCCTCGAACACAGGGCGCCACGCCGTCGACGAAGGCAGCGGAGCCGGGATCGCGTTCAGCACTGGCCCATGCCCCTGCCGCCATCCTTGCCATCGTCATCCTGGCGATCGCGGCGCTCTCCATCTGGTACCTGGTGCGGCCCGAGCCGCTGCTGCTGCAGGGCGAAGTCGATGCCACGCGCCTCGACATCGCGGCACGCGTGGACGGCCGCGTCGCGCAAATACCGGTCGAGCGTGGACAGAATGTCGATGCCGGCGCGGTGCTGGTGCGCATCGACAATCCGGAGACGGTGGCCAAGCTGGCGCAGGCGCGTGCGGCCAAGGTCGTGGCCGAAGCGCAGCTGGCTAATATCAATGTGGGGACACGTGCCGAAGTCATCGCCGCGCGCAAGGCGGGCTACGAGCGCGCCCAAGCCGCCGCGATACTGGCGCAGCAGACCTACGATCGAACCAACGACTTGGTGCTGAAGGGGTTCGCCTCGCGCCAGCAGTTCGATCAGGCGACCGATGCCCTGCGCGAGGCGCAAAAGGCGACCGAGCAGGCCAAGTACGCATACAACCAGGCGGTCAACGGCTATACACGCGAAGAACGGCAGATCGCGGTGGCCAACGTGGACAAAGCAGCCGCCGACATCGAGACCGTGCAGTCGATCGTCGATCAGATGGTCGTCTATGCCCCGGTGGCATCCCAGGTGTACAAGCGCAACGTCGAGCCCGGCGAATACGTCTCGCCGGGCGTTGCGCTGTTCACGTTGATCGATCTCGGCGATACCTGGGCTCACTTCGACCTGCGGGAGGACCTGGCCAAGACCTTGAAGGTGGGCGACCGCTTCCAGGTGCGCGTCCCTGCGTTGGGTGACCGAACGATCACAGTCGAAGTCAAGCTGATGGCAACGCGGGGCGAGTACGCGAGTTGGCGCGCTACCCGCGCCACGGGCGAATTCGATTTGCGCACCTTCGAGATCCGCGCCTACCCGGTCGAGAAGGTGCCGGAGTTGAGACCGGGCATGAGCGTCTACACCGACTGGCAGCGGCGGCGATGAAGCCGCCCCACAAGCCCGGGTTTGCGCTGGTTCTCGCGCGTGAGTGGCGTTGGCTGACGCGCGACCGGCTGGCGCCGCTTCTGATCCTTGGCGTCCCGCTGCTCGCCTTCACGATCCTGGTCGCGGTGTTCAGCCATCCGGTGATCAGGGGTCTACGAACCGTCGTAGTCGACGACGACCGCTCGCAGACGTCGCGGAACCTGATCGAAGCTTTGGCGGCTTCGCCGAATCTCAGGGTAGCGCAGCGTGCCGAGAGCCTGGTGTCCGCCGCCAGCGCGCTCCGCGCCGGGGACGCCATCGCCGCCGTGCATATTCCCGCCAATTTCGAGCGCGATCTGAAAGCGGAGCGCCGGCCTCAGGTGATCGCGTTCTACAACCAGGAGCAGCTGACCGCCGCTGGCCTTGCGGCACAAGGGCTACACGACGTTCTGGACGCAGCGGCTCGCAGCGCTGCACCCGCAAGCAATGCCGCCCCGACTGCTGCTCGTATCGGTAGTCTGTCAGTCGAGAACATCGTGCTGGTCAATCCGGAGCGCAACTACGCTCAGTTCTTGCTGCGCTCTCTGCTGCCGATGGTGCTGCATGTCGTCATCGCGATCAGCGCCGGTTATGCCGTGGGCTCCGAATTCAAGCGCCGCAGCCTGCGGGCCTGGCTGAAGTGCGCCGGCGGAAATCCGATCGTTGCGCTGGCCGGCAAGCTCACGCCTCTGTTCGTGGTCTTCGCCGTGATGATGATGGTGACCGCGATCATCATCGACGGGCTGTTCGGCATCGCGTTTCGTGGCGACGCAGGCATGATGATCGCCGCAGCGGTGCTGTTCGTGATCGGCTATCTTGCGCTCGGAGCGCTGCTGCAACTCCTGACCGGCAATCTCCTGACCGGATTGAGCGCGACGGGCATCATCGCCTCCCCAGCGTTCGGCTTCGCCGGCGTAGGCTTCCCCGTGCTGGGAATGAACGCCTTCGCGCAAGTCTACGGGGCGCTGCTCCCCTTGCGCTGGTATGAGTCCGTTCTGCTCGATCAGGCGGCGCGCGGCATGCCGGTTCAGATGTCGGCAGGCGCGTTCGCCGGCCTCGCGATCCTGGCGGTGGTCTATACGCTGCTGGCGCTCTACCGGCTTCGCTCGATGGGCCGCAGCCTCGGAAGGCGGCGGGGAGAGACCGAGGAGGCGCAGGTTGCTCCGCAGGGAAGCGGTATCGCCGCCAGCCTCACCGCGGAATGGCGCCGCGTGCTTGGCACCCGCGCCGCGTTCGGTCTAGTGGTCCTCGCGCCGGTGATCTACGGTGCCTTCTATCCTCAGCCCTACCTGACGCAGATCCTGCGCGATATCCCGATCGCGGTGGTTGACAATGACCTGAACGATCTCAGCCGCCAGGTCGTCGATACGCTCGATGCGAGCGGAACGGTGAAGGTCGCCATGCGCGCTGCAACGCTGGAGGAGGCCAGACGCTCGCTCGACCAGCGCAAGGTGTTCGCCATTGTCGGCATTGCGCCCGATACGCAGCGCAATGTCCTGAAGGGCAACTCTGTTCCCCTCCCGGTCTACATCGACGCCACCTACCTGTTTGTGTATCGGTCGGCTTCTTCCGGGATCGCGGAGGCGATCGCAAACGTGGTGTCCGGCCTCGCAGCGGGCGGCGCACGCGCGGATGGCAGCCTGGCCCGGGCCGCGCTCGCGTCCACTTCGCCGGCGGACGTCCTGCTGCAGCCCATCTTCAACCCGGTTGGCGGGTATGCCAGTTACGTCGTGCCCGCAGCCTTCATCCTCATCTTGCAGCAGACGCTGCTCATGGCTGCGGCAATGCTGACCGGACCGGCACTCGAGGCGCCCGGCGCCCGCCTGCTGGCGAGCGTGCTCGGGCGAGGCGTCGCGCATCTCACCCTGTACATTCCGGCGCTGCTGCTCTACCTGGTCGTGCTGCCGCGCTTCTACGGCCTGCCGGCGCTCGGTCAACCGACCCAGCTGTTCGTGCTCGCCGCCCCGTTCATACTGGCCACCAGTTTCTTGGCCCAGGCGATAGGCGCTCAGTTCAAGCGCGGCGAAACCGCCGTGCTTCTGCTGCTGGGTTCGAGCATTCCGTTGTTCTTCCTGGTCGGCTTCTCCTGGCCGCGCGAAGCGATCCCGCAGTCGGTGCAGGCGGCCGCGTCGATCTTCCCTTCGACGTTTGCGATCGACGGCCTGGTCCACCTCAATCAGACCGGTGCACGTTTAGGCGAAGTAGCCGGGGACTGGGGCGCACTGTGGTGCCTCACTGGCGTGTATTTCGTGCTGGCGCTCGTGTCCGCGCACGCTCGCCGCAGAGGCACCCATGCGTAAGGGCCTGCCGCGCAGACTCGTCGTCGTGGGCGTGCTCGCCGCCTTGGCGGGCGGTGCCATCTATCTGGTGCTGCGTCCGGAGACGACGGCACCGATCGAGGGCGTGGTGCGCGGAACGGAAGTGCGGGTGGCGCCCGAGGTGGGCGGCCATCTCGCCACGGTTCGCGTGACCAAGGGTGCGCGCGTCAGCAAGGGCGATGTCGTAGCTGAGCTAGCTGCAGCCGAGCTGACCGCGTCTGTGGAACAGGCGCGCGCGGCGTACCAGAGCGCGGTCGCGAATCGCGACCATGTGTACGCGGGTGTGCGCCACGAGGAGGTCTCGGCGTCCGCCTCGGAGGTGGGCAAAGCGCAATCCCGGCTGAGCTATGCAGAGCAGCAGCTGGCACGCTTTACCCGCCTCACGCAGGAGAACTTCGCTTCCAAACAGGCGCTCGACCAGGCGCGGATGCAGGCTTCCACCGCGCGCGCCGATGTGGCCGAAGCGCTGGCCAATTATGCCGCCGCGAGGATCGGACCGACCAGGGAGGAGCGCTCGATCGCAGACGTGCAAGTGTCGGCCGCCGCCGCCGATGTCGCCGTGCTCGAGAGCCGATTGCAGAAGACCATCCTGAAGGCGCCCGCTGACGGCGTCGTGCGAGTGGTCGCCGGCGAGATCGGAGAGGCGATCCGCGCCGGCCAGACCATCATCACCATCGAAGCGGACGGCAAGCCCTGGTTCTCCTTCAACGTGCGCGAGGACCGCCTGGGCGGGATCACCGTGGGCAGCGCGGTCCACGTGCTGACGCAGGGCGCGAGCAGCCCAACGCCGGGTCGTGTCACCGAAGTCGCTTCGACCGGACAGTTTGCCACCTGGCAGGCCGAGCGCGCGGTGGGCGATCACGATCGCAATACGCTGCGCCTGCGAGTCGAGCCCGAGGCAGAGTTGGCGAAGCTGGAGCCGGGCATGACGGTCTGGCTGGTTCGCTAGAGCCGACGTGCGATGAGCAAAAGCTCGCCAATGTCGGGGCACACTCGCGCGCTCGCGCGAAGCGGTCGCCTGCCGCTCGCTCCGTGACTTCCCTGGAGATCGAGTTCCTCTCCCAAAAGGGGTAGTTGTGGCAGGACCATTCGTCCGAGGAAAACCCCCCGCTACTCCGCTATCGCAAAACCTTTCGTTCTCCGGATGGTTCGCTCACGTTGCGCGCTCCATACTCGCCACCTGTTCAGCTCGTGCAAGGGCTGGAAGCCTGACTTGAGCCGAAGGGTCTTCACGTCATAGACGAATTATGGCCGTCCCCCAGGATCCAGCGAGCTGCTTGATGCCGCACAGAATTGAAAGAGTATCAGCAATGACCAACCGTTTGCTTCACGGCCTTCTAGCAGCGGCGGCCCTGACAGCCGCCTTCCACTCCCCATGCATGGCTGCGGGTCATCACGGAACCTCGCCAGGCCCATGGCCTACTTACAACAACGCGTATGACGGCCAGCGGTTTTCCCCTGCCAGCAGCATCACGCCCGAGAACGTCGGGACTCTCAAGCGCGCTTGCGAGGCGCACCTCGGCGATGCCGGCAGCTTCCACTCCGGGCTGATTGTCATCGGCCGCACTTTGTACGTCGCGACTGCGCACACCACCGTTGCGCTGGATGCCGCGAACTGCTCGATCCGGTGGCGTCACGTCTACAAGCCCGAGCAAGACGAGGTTTACTCCGTCAACCGCGGAGTCGCCTACCTCGATGGGCGCATTTTTCGCGGCACCGGGGACGGCCGCGTTCTCGCGCTGGACGCGAAGACCGGCAAGCAGCTGTGGCTCGTCAAGGCCGGCGACCCGCTCGAGGGTGCGTTCTTCAGCTCGGCGCCCATCGCCTGGAAGGGTCTCGTGTTCATCGGTGCTGCTGGAAGCGATTGGGGCGTACGCGGCTATGTGCTTGCGCTCGACGCAAAGACGGGTCATGAGAAGTGGCGCTTCTACACGATCCCGATGGGAAGCGAGCCGGGCGCCGACTCCTGGGAGAAACCGGAGACGGCCGCACACGGCGGCGGCGCGATGTGGACGACCTACACGCTCGATACCGCCACGGGCGAGCTTTTCGTGCCGGTGGGCAACCCGGCTCCTGACTATTCGCCCGACTGGCGGCCAGGCGCAAACCTGTACACCGATTCCGTCGTGGTGCTGGACGCGTCCACCGGCAAGCTCAAGTGGTATCACCAGTTCAAGGCGAACGACGGGCTCGACTACGACTTCGGCGCGGCGCCCGCGTTATACACGAGCGGCGCGGGCGCAAAGCTTCTGGCGGCCGGCAGCAAGGACGGCAACCTCTACGGGATCGATCGCGCGACGCGCGAAGTGTTGTTCAAGACACCGGTCACCACGATCGAGAATTCGGACGCGCGCCCGACTCCCGAAGGCGTGAAGGTTTGCCCGGGCCCGCTCGGAGGTGTGGAGTGGAACGGCCCGGCCATCGACCCGCGCTCGCGTACGATCTATGTCGGCGCCGTCGATTTCTGCTTCGTGATCAAATCGGCATCCGGGACCCCGGAATACAAGCCGGCCGGTTTGTACTTCGGCACTACGCAAACGCCCTTCGCTGGCGCGGATGCCGCGCGCGGCTGGGTCCACGCGGTAGACGGAGATACCGGCAGCATTCTCTGGAAATACCATGCGGAGGCGCCAATCGTCGCGGGCGTGACTCCGACCGCGGGCGGAGTGGTCTTCAGCGGCGACCTAAGCGGCAACCTGCTCGCACTGGACGCGAAGACTGGCGCCGAGCTCTACAAGCTCAATACGGGAGGGGCGGTTGCCGGCGGCGTCGTCACGTACGAGACCGGAGGCAAGCAATACGTCGCGACCACGTCGGGCAATGTCTCCCGCATGACGTTCCAGACGACCGGCTCACCCAAGGTAGTCATCCTGACCACGGGTCTTGCCAAGGATAAGCCCAGGATCGTTGCAGTGGCAGCGGATGCTCCACGCCCGAGTGCCACAGTGCCTGGCGAACGTGGCAAGGCCGTGTTTGCGCAGTACTGCAGCGCCTGTCACGGCAAGTCTGGCGAAGGCGGCGTCGGTCCCGCTCTCAAGGGTGAAGCCGCCAAGAAAAACGCGGAGCAAGTGGCGGCCTTCATCAAGAACCCGAAGGCGCCCATGCCGAAGCTATATCCCGCGCCGCTCAGCGATAAGGACGTTGGGGAGGTAGCCGCGTTCGTCGAGACCCTCAAATAGTTGAACTTACCATGAGGATGAAAACGATAACTTCCATCGCACTGCTGTTGACGGTTGTGGATGCGCACGCGTTCGACGCGGTCGCCACTGTGGTCAGTGCAGTACCGATCAACGCAACCGTGAACACGCCAACGCAGAACTGCTGGACTGAGTACCAGCAGCAGGTTCAACCCGCACCCCAACAGCACGACTATCTTGGTGCGGTTGTCGGCGGCGTCGCGGGCGGCCTGCTGGGTAGCCGGTTCGGGGAAGGCAACGGCCGGGTGGTGGGCGCGGCCGCCGGCGCCGGCATCGGAGCGATCGTGGGCGACCGACTGGACAATCGCGACTCTCAGAGTGCCAACGCGGCGCCGGCGCCGGTGCAGCACTGCCAGCAAGTGGACCATCTCGAGACACGCACTACGGGCTACCAGGTAACGTACGAGTACGACGGACAGCGCTTCGTGACGCGGCTGCCGTACGACCCCGGCAGTCAGCTGCGCGTCAACGTCTCCGTAACGCCACAGTAAGTTTCGGTTCGAAGAAAAAAACAGACGGCAAGAACATGTCTCACGACAACATCTCTTCCCGCTTCGCTTCCGCGGTGACGCGGTGGACGGGATCGACGTGGGCATTCATCGCCGCGCTCGCGATCATCGCAGCGTGGGCCCTCGCTGGTCCGCTGTTCCAGTACTCCGACACGTGGCAGCTCGTCATCAACACCGGAACGACGATCGTGATTTTCGTGATGGTGTTCCTCATTCAGCGAGCGCAGAACAAGGAGTTGCTCTCGGTGCAGCTGAAACTCAACGAGATCGTCGCCTCGATCGAGGGTGCGAGCAATCGGCTGATCTCGGTCGAAGACCTGTCGGAAAGGGATCTCGCGGTCCTTCACGCGCACTATCGCAAGCTTGCGGACATGGCGAAGAGCGATCTGTCGATTCTGCAGTCGCACTCGGTCGACGAGGCCAAGGCGCGCCATGAGCGCAAAACGTCGGGTCCACCGAAACTAGGTATGCAGACTGCACACTCCTCTGCTGCCCGGGTTGCCTGAGAGTTTCGCGGCGCGCTCAATGCTCTTCTTATTTCTATACCGAATATACCGAATGGCAGCCGAGGCGATGAGTGCAGCAAACGAAACCGCGTGCACGGCTATTTGAATTGCGTCGTGCAGGAATCTGCAAGAAGATGGCGAGCGATTCGCGGATAGTAGTTCGCGAGAACTGCGCCTCATTGGAGGCACACGGATACGAAACTCTGCTCCCGTGGTGCGACCGATCCGGTTCGTTTGTCCGCGTTGGGGCTGACAACACGAGTCGCTTCGCTTGCCTAACCCAGCTTAAAGAGAAGGAAGATGAGGACCGTAGCGGATCAGTTTGCTGAAACCCTCGCAGCCGCCGGCGTCAAGCGCATCTACGGCATCGCCGGCGACAGCCTGAACGGCCTGACCGACGCCATTCGCCGGCAAGGCAAGATCGAATGGCTTCATGTGCGTCACGAGGAAGTTGCCGCCTTCGCGGCCGGCGCCGAAGCGCATCTCACCGGCGAGCTCGCAGTGTGCGCGGGAAGCTGCGGCCCCGGCAACCTGCACCTCATCAACGGCCTGTTCGACTGTCATCGTTCGCGCGTGCCGGTGCTCGGCATCGCAGCGCAGATCCCTTCGGCCGAGATCGGCGCCGGCTATTTTCAGGAAACACATCCGCAGACGCTGTTTCAGGAGTGCAGCCACTACTGTGAGCTGATCTCCGGGGCCAATCAGATGCCGCGGGTATTAGAAGTGGCGATCCGCGAGGCGGTGGGTAAGCGCGGGGTGTCGGTGGTGGTGATACCTGGCGACGTGGCACCGCAAGCGGCGGCCGACGTACCTCCCGCACGGATCGGTGGCCTGCTCCCGCCGCCGCCCGTGGTCACGCCCGCGCGCAGAGATCTCGATCGGCTGGCAGCGCTGCTCAACGGAGAGAGCCGCGTCACCCTCCTGTGCGGCTTGGGATGCCAAGGCGCGCACAACGAGCTTCTGGCGCTGGGTGAACGCCTCAAAGCGCCAATGGTGCACGCGCTGCGCGGCAAAGAGCATGTCGAGTGGGACAACCCCTACGACGTAGGCATGACGGGGCTGATCGGCTTTTCCTCGGGTTACTATGCAATCGTCGACTGTGACGTCCTGCTGATGCTGGGGACGGACTTCCCGTATCGTCAATTCTATCCGCAGGGTGCAGGGGTGCGCATCGCGCAGGTGGATGTCCGGGCCGAGAACATCGGCCGCCGGGCCGCCGTAGATCTCGGTGTGGTCGGAGACGTTCGCGCAACGCTCGAGGCGCTGCTCCCGCTGCTCGAACAAAAGCGCGACGGCGCACATCTCGGGCAGGCGCGAAGCCACTATGCGAAGGCGCGCAAGGCGCTGGACGATCTCGCTACCGGCACGCCTGGCCGCAAGCTGATCCATCCTCAGCAGGTTGCCAAAGCCCTAAGCGACCGGGCAGCACAGGACGCCGTCTTCACCTGCGACGTCGGCCTGCCCACCGTCTGGGCGGCCCGCTACCTCGCGATGAATGGCAAGCGCCGGCTCATCGGTTCCTTCTGGCACGGCTCGATGGCCAATGCCATCTCCAATCTGTGGCGTTGAAGGGAACTGCGATGGACACCACAGCGTTTCTCCTGTCGCGGCTGCAGTTCGCGTTCACGATTTCGTACCACATCATCTTTCCGGCCTTCAACATCGGGCTCGCGGCCTGGCTCACCGTGCTCGAGGCGCTCCGCCTCGCGACGGGCCGTCCCGCCTACCGCGTGCTCTTCGACTTCTGGCTGAAGATCTTCGCTGTGGCGTTCGGCCTGGGCGTTGTCTCCGGTGTGGTCATGGCGTTCCAGTTCGGCAGCAACTGGAGCGAGCTCTCGAGGATGACCGGGCCGATCCAGGGACCGTTGCTCGCCTACGAGAGCTACACGGCGTTTGCGCTGGAGGCGAGCTTCTTCGGCGTCCTCCTGTTCGGCCGGGACAGGGTCGCTCCGTGGTTCTACCTGTTCTCGACCGCCATGGTCGCGCTCGGCACCACGTTCTCGGCATTCTGGATCATGGTCAACAACAGCTGGATGCAAGTGCCGGTGGGCTACGTCATGGAGAACGGCGCCTTCGTTCCAAACGACTGGTTCGCGATCATCTTCAACCGGGTGGTCTGGTCCCGTTTCCCGCACATGCTGCTCGCGGCTTACGTGACCGGCGCCTTCTGTGTCGCCGCGACCGGCGCGTGGTACCTGCTCCGCAAGAAAGACCACGCCGAGGCCCGCATCATGCTGCGGATGGGACTGGGACTCGCTGCGGTGCTGGTTCCCGTGCAAATCTTCTTAGGGCACCTTGCCGGCGATGTCGTGCATGACTACCAGCCGGCGAAATTCGCGGCGATCGAAGGCCGCTGGCACGACGAGCAGCCGGCACGCGAGGTGCTGCTCGCGATCCCCGATTCCGCGGCGGAGACCAATCGCTACGAGATCGCAATCCCGGTTCTCGGCAGCATCATCGGCAGTATGAGCCTCACCTCGAAGGAGGTCGGCCTCACCAGCTTTCCGCCCGACGCGCGCCCGCCCGTGGCCGTTCCGTTCTTCACCTTCCGGATCATGGTCGGCTGCGGCCTCGCCATGCTCGCCCTGGCGTGGGTCGGGTCCTATTTGATCTACAAGGGCCGCATCGAGAGCAACCGCCTTCTGCTGTGGCTCGTCTTCCTGAGCTTTCCGCTGCCTTACATCGCCATCCTCACCGGCTGGTTCACGGCGGAGGTTGGGCGCCAGCCGTGGGTGGTGTATGGGGTCCTGCGAACGGCGGATGCCATGACCCCGTTCTTGACCACACGCACGGCCGCGATCTCGTTCGCCGTCGCCGTCACCGTCTATACGCTCATCTTCGCGTTTGGCGTCTACTACATCCACCGGCTGCTGAGGGCTGGCCCGGCCGGCGATCTCGCCCAGCCCGCGAGTCCCGCGGTTTCGAATCGCCCGATGTCCGTAGGCGGTGCGCCGGCAACCGCACGCACCACTTACGCAAGAGTCGAGGAATAGCCATGGTCCTGTTCTGGTTCACGCTCCTGGCGACGAGCCTTCTGCTCTACGTGCTGCTCGACGGCTTCGATCTCGGCGTGGGCATGCTGTCCGGCCTGACCCGCAGCGAAGCCCGGCGGCGCACCATGTTGTCCGCCGTCGCTCCGGTCTGGGACGGCAACGAAACGTGGCTGGTGAGTGGCGGCGTCGTCCTGTGGGGGGCCTTTCCGCTGGTCTATGCCACGCTCCTCTCGGCTCTCTACCTGCCGCTGCTCGTCATGCTCGCCGGTCTGGTCCTGCGCGGTGTGGCGTTCGAGTATCGCGCCAAGGCGCAGCGCATGCGCTGGCTCTGGGATGCGGCCTTTGCAGGCGGCTCGTTCGCCGCGGCCTTCATTCAAGGCTTGATGGTCGGCGCGCTGGTCGAGGGCCTGCCGCTGGCCGACGGCCGCTACACGGGCGGCGACTTCGGCTGGCTCAGTCCGTTCGCCGTGTTCTCCGGTATCGGTCTGTGTCTGGGATACGCGCTGCTCGGCGCCGGCTGGCTGGTGAACAAATGCGACGGCGATGTCCGGGACGCGGCTTACCGCCAGATTCCCTATCTCGCGCTCGGACTGCTGGTCGTTCTGATCGGCGTGTTCGCCTATGCGCTCGCCGACCACCTCCAGGTCATGGACCGCTGGCTGGAGCGCCCGTACCTGCTCATCTTCCCGGTGATCGGTGTTCTGGCCGCGATCGTGCTGGCCGCAAGCGTTCGCAGCCGTCGGGACCATGCGCCGTTCCCCATGGTCGTGCTGATCTTCATCGCAGCGTTCGGCACCTTCGCCATTTCGTTCTGGCCTTACATGATCCCGTTCTCGATCACGGTCGATCAGGCCGCCGCGCCGCATTCGAGCCTCGCGTTCATGTTCTGGGGCGCCGGAGTGTTCGTCTTCCCGCTGATGCTGATCTACACCGTGATCAACTACACCGTCTTTCGCGGCAAGGTCGGCGGGACGCAGCACTATTGAACGAGCACCGGATCGCGGCCACACGGTCTTATCGAACTTGCCATGCGACAGGTACCTAATCTCCTTCTGATCGGCGACGGCCGTGTCGCGTGCCATTTGTCGCGCTACTTCGAACAGCTGGGTTTGCCGCATGCGGCATGGTCGAGACGCATGCATGCCGAGGGACGGTGCCCCGAGCTCGGAGCGCTGGTGCATTCGCGCACGAGTGCGCTGCTTGCGATCAACGATGGGGCGGTCGAGCCGTTCATCCATGCA
>DATJZQ010000132.1:0-6989 GCA_035499005.1 Burkholderiales bacterium
GAGGTCTGAATGATGCAGCCGAAATGGGGAGATGGATTGGTCACGATGATCTGCTCTCCCGAGGCCTTCCTGATCACGTAGCCGTCGAAGATCCGCTCCTGTCCACCTTGCAGGTTGCCGTACACCTTCACCCTGTCTTGCGCGGCGAGACCCAGCGGCTTACCGTCGGGCGGCGCCGCGCGCACATAGATCGAGCCGGAGCCATCCTTCAAAATGAATCCGCCCGCGTCGACCTGGGTAACCTCTCCTTCGATCGTCGTGACGGGCGGCAACGCCAGGCTCTTGATCGGCGTCGTGCCCACGCAGCCATCGAGTAAGATAACGAGGAGAAGGGCGCCGACTGGGGCGAGCAAGTTTTTCATCTGAGCGTTCCAGGTTGAAGGGTTACTAAGACGGAGAGCGCTGATGCGCATGCAGGGAAAAGTTGCGTTGGTGACCGGAGCAGGCTCGGGGATCGGCCGCGCGACGGCGCAGCGATTCGCCGCGGAGGGCGCGCAGGTCGCCTGTGCGGATGCCGGCGCCGAAGCCGCTGAAAACACGGCGCGGGCGATCAACGCACACGGCGGCAGTGCGATCGCTCTCGCGTCGGATGTCACCGACGAAGCGGCGTGCGCGCGGACGGTGGAGCAGACTCTCGCGCGTTTCGGCCGCCTGACCACTGTGGTGAACTCGGCGGGGATCCGGCCAGAGCGGCCCAGCCCAACCCCCACGCTTTCCGAGTGGCAACGCGTGGTAGACATCAATCTCACCGGGAGCTACTTCGCCTCGCGCGCGGCGCTGCCCGCGCTCACCGAGAGCGGAGCCGGGTCCATCACGCACCTCGCTTCGATCTTCGGGCTGGTGGGCGGCGCGACCGGTGCAGCCTACGCTGCATCGAAGGGCGCCATCGTGAACCTCACCCGGCAAATGGCGCTCGAGTGGGCGCCGAAGGTGCGTGTGAACTGCGTCTGTCCCGGCGTGATCGAAACACCCATGACCGCGCCCCTGCGCGCCAACCCGGCGTGGGCTCAGGCCGTGCTCAAGCGCTATCCGCTCGGCCGGTTCGGTCGCCCCGAGGAGATCGCCGCTGCGATCCTTTACCTCGCCAGCGACGAAGCGGCCTTCGTCACCGGCGTTGCGCTCG
The DNA here is from genome assembly GCA_035499005.1 of Burkholderiales bacterium. GTDB lineage: Bacteria > Pseudomonadota > Gammaproteobacteria > Burkholderiales > SHXO01 > SHXO01. The sequence continues at coordinate 1,124 of DATJZQ010000132.1, forward strand.
CAGTGGACGGGGGTTACACGGCTGGCTAGCCACGCATTCCGCTCGTCGGGCGCATGAACAAGCCGGCGAACCGGGATTGCGGTCAGGGGCCCGTCCAGTCGAACGGGATGTGCTTGCTCGAGTTCGTCGTCCACTGGAATCTGTAGCCGAACGCATCCACCGAGCAGATCGTAGACTTGCCCCAGGTCACGAGCTGACTGCCGGGGCCCGTCTCGCAGCCGGGGGCGTTCATCAGCTGGGGATATCTTCCCGACAGGCTGGTCGGCCCTGTCAACGCTTTTGCCCAGGCCTTCACCTTTCCTGCGATCTCCACTCCCCAGTGGGCGCGATCTGGCGCGACCTCAAAGGTAATCCGCGCCCGCTCGAGGCCGAGAACCTGACGGCCCTCGGTGAACAGCGCGGCAACCTGAGCCGGGAACCCTCCAGCGCGGCCCCCGAAAATGAGCGGCAGCGCCTGCGCCTGTTCTTCGTCGGCGCGTTCGTCTATGTAAAGACCGGCCGCGCCCTTCACCTTGCCTGCCCAGAGATCGCCCTCCCACCGCCCCACACGAACGAAGCTGAGACCGTCGAGGACGACGTCGCCGTAGCGGCCGCGCTGGATATGCCAGAAAAGTACCGACTCGCAGATGCCGTTGTCGGGTGCTTGAGCGAACGTGCAGGGGCAGGCGACCGCACAGCTGCAGTTGTCGAACCAATCGCCTTCGATGTGCCAGGCAGGGATCGCCATGCCGCTCAACTCCGCAGCGGCAGTACCACGCCGATCGCCACGAACACGCCGCCGCACGCTTGATTGAAGCGCCGCCCGGCCCGGCGAAGCCATGCGCTGATGCGGTGAGCCATGCTGGCGATGAAAATCTCCGTCGCTATTTCGATCAGTGCGAACGTCCCGGCCATGATGACGAACTGGACGAAGAGGCTTCGGGCCGGATCGATGAACTGCGGAAGAAATGCGGTGAAGAACAGGATGCCTTTCGGGTTGGTGACCGCAGAGAGAGCGCCCTGGCGAAACAGCGACCAGCCTGCCCTCGGCTCGGCCGCGCCGCGGACTTCGATTCCGATCGGCGGCGAACGCCAGACCTGGACGCCGAGCCAAACGAGGTAGGCGCCACCGACCCATTTCATGACCGTCAGCCACGTGAGCGAGGCCTTGAGCAGCGCTCCGATGCCAAACATGGAGAGTGCAATGACGGCGACGAAACCCAACGCTCCCCCGAAGATGGTGTACAGCGCCTTGCGCCGGCCATGCAACGCGCCGTGCGTGAGGGCGAGCAGCCCGTTCGGCCCGGGTGACAGAGAAAGCCCGGTGGCCGCCACGAGATAGATCAGCCAAGTGTTGACGTTCATCGCCGCCGCGTATGAGTCCCGGTCAAGGTTAAGAAAGCTCGTCGAGCCTTACCCGAAGGCGCGGCGTGATTGTCTCATTACCACACGCGCGGGATCAGGCGATACGGCACGCGCCTCTGGTAGTCCGTATATCCGGGCAGACGTTGCGTCAGGAAGCGCTCCTCGTCGACAAGCCGCCATATCAGAACTGGCATCGTGGCGGCAAATGGCGCAAGGCCCCAGTATGAACCGAGCGCGAGCGGAGTGCCGAGCAGGAACAGCGACCCGAACGCGTACATGGGATGGCGCACGATCGCGTACGGCCCGGTCGAGATCACTCTGTGATCCTGAGCGAGCTCGATGGTCGCCGACGTGAACGTGTTTTCTCTGTAGACCAGGAAGATGCCACAGAACGCGATCGCCACGAGGGTGTCCCCGAGCAGCGCGACGCAGGCCGGCACAGCGGACCATCCGAAGCGGTGGTCAAGGGCGGGCACGACGAGCAGGGCGACGAAGCCGATCGATGCAAACAACATGATGAGCTTCTGCGTCGGTTCCCGCTCTGCGGTTGGCCCTCCGCTCATGCGGCGCCTGAGCAGCGCCGGATCCTTCCTCAGGAGATACAGCGTCAGAAGCAGCGATGATCCGGTGAAGACCAGGAGGTACAGCCATCCCTGCCAGTAGTGAATGGTCCTCGCGGGCAGAAAAAGCAGCAGACCCACCCCAAGTGCGAGGGCGGCGAGCCGGCGAAGAGCCCGTACGGTGAGACTTGCCACGATCTGGCTGGGCGGATCAGAAGATCAATCCGCCGCCCCGCTGTGACCTCACTCGGCGAGCACGGCCTCGGCCCACCTGCCGACCGCCAGCACTGTCGCGTCGGCGCCGGGGCGACCGACCAGTTGCAACGAGACAGGCAATCCCTTGCTGTCCCTGCCGCAGGGAATGCTCAACGCCGGCATGCCGGTGGAGTTGAACGGGCCGGTCAGGCGCGTCACGGCACCCGCGAGTGGCATCTTGCGCCCTGCGAATTCGATCGTGCTCAATCCCTGCTTCGGGGTCGACAGGGGCATGGTCGGCAACACGAAGACGTCCGCGTCCTTCAGGGCCGCAATCATCGCATCGCGGATCTGGCGGCGCAGCCGCTGCGCCTTGACGTAGTCGATGGCGGCGATGAACTGCCCGACCTCCAGCCGCACGCGAACTTCCGCACCGATCCGCTCTCCGCGACCGGTCAGCAGCGCCCAATTGGATTGGCACCCGTCCACCGCGATGGTGACGAATTGCACCGCCGGCACATACTGGACGGCGTCGATCTTGCGCTCTTCCAGGGTTGCGCCCGCTCCGGTCAGCTTGCGCAGGACGGTGTCGATGCGCTCGCGAATCGGCCCGTCGAGCTGATCGAAGAAGTACGGTGTGGGCTTGACGAGCCGCGGTCGCTCGACGCTCTTCGAGGCAATGCATCCCGCCGGCAGGCCCGCCATGACCTCGAAGCTGAGCACAGCATCGGACACGCTGCGCGTGAGCGGCCCGATGTGGTCAAGGCTGTCGGACAGCGGCCACACGCCTGTGCGGCTGACCGCCTCGTGCGTGCCCTTGAAGCCGACGATCGCACAGCAGGCCGCGGGAATACGGATCGAACCGCCGGTATCCGTGCCCACCGCGATCGCAGCCAGCCCGGCGGCAACGGCCGCTCCCGAACCGCCGCTCGAGCCGCCCGGGATGTGCCCCGGCGCAGCTGGATTGGCCACATGGGCGAAGTGTGGATTGGCGCTGGTCACACCGTAGGCGAGCTCATGCAGGTTGGTGGTGCCGACGATCAGCGCTCCGGCAGCGCGCAGCCTCGCCACCACCTGCGCATCGCTTGACGACTCGTCGCCCGGCAGCGCTTTGGTGCCGCAGGTCATCGGATAGCCCTTCACGTGCATGAGATCCTTGATGGCCACGGGTACGCCAGCGAGCGGACCGAGATCCTCGCCCGCCTGTACCCGATCCTCGAGGTGACGCGCCTCGCGCAGCACCGCTTCGGGACGCAGCGTGATGAACGCGTTCAGCGAGCGATGTGCGTCGGCCCGCTCGACGATGGCGCGCGCCACCTCGAACGGCGACAGTTCGCGGCGGCGCACGCGCGCGGCGATCTCCGCTGCCGACGCGAAGGCCAGCTCAGCCGAACGGCCTGCGGGCGCACTCGCTACGGCGCTGGGCGGCGGCAGCACCTCCAGCTTGACCTTGGGCGGCATGAGCACCGTGTCGCCGGACGCAGGCGCCTGCAGCAGGTTCTCGAGGTCCCTGACGTGCATCAGCAGACGCTCTTCCCAATAATCTGCGCGGTCCAGGAACGGATAGCGACGGGATTCGGCGGATGCGCGCAGCAAGTCGGACAGGGAATTTTTCATGATGGCTCGTTGTTGTTAATCGAGACGCGCCGCCGGTTGGCGCTGCGCCTTGGTGACCCCTTGGGTGACATCGTGGTCGGATGGCCGGCTGATGCTCTGCAAGGCTCGAGAACGGAACTCACGCCAGTAGAGGACGAACACCACCCACGCGGTCGTGCCCATGAACAGCCAGCCGTTGATCAGCCAGGCGAGCGCCGCCAGAGCGAAGTAGTAGGCCCGCAAGCCGTAGTTGAAGTGCTCTGCCGCGTAGTGGCTCACACGCCAGGCCCGCTCGATGAACTCCGCTTCGTCCTCGGCGCGGGCAGGTACCGGCGGGGCAGCGCCCACCAGCACGCCCGCCATGTTGAACTGGCGCAGGGACCAAGTGAATTTGAAGAACGCATAGCCGAAAATGCCCACCAGCAGCAGGATCTTCAGTTCCCACACCATCTCCGGCGCCTGCCGGTTGAAGGGGAGCCCACCCACCACGGCGGAGATGCGCTCAGTGGTGCCGAGCAGCGCGAACAACCCGCCGAGAATGAGCAGTGTGGTGGAGGCGAAGAAGGTGGAGCTGTTCGCGAGGTTCGTGATGATCGACGTATCGATCACACGCAACTCGCGCTGGATCATCCGCGTCCACCAGTCGCGCCGGTAATGCGCCATGGCGGACAGCAGGCTCGGGACGCGCTCGCCGTACCAGACAGCGAAGCGAGCGTAACCCGTCCACCAGGCAAAGAACCAAAACAGCGCAACCACGTCAAGCCAGGTGAACCCCAAGCTGCGCATCAGAATCTATCTAGAACCTGGTCACATGAACAGCGTCAGGACCCCGGTGTAGCCGTACAGCCGGTTGTGAGAGATCTCACCGTTGCAGAAAAAACCGACCAGCGGCACTTCTCCCAGGCGATCGCGGATGATGCGCAGCTCCTCGGAATTCTCGCCGAACAGGCTGGCGCCGCGCCCCAGGCAGGAGAAGTAGACGCCGCCCTTAGGCTCGCGGTACACGCCGCTGCGGATGCTGGTGAGCATGCGGTCGAGGTCGTCGCTGGCGGTACCGCGGTCGCGCCGGCAGAACATGATGCTGCGGCCGGGCGTTACCGCCTCGCCGATGGCCACCAGTTTGTGCGCGGTGTCGAGTCCCACGAGGTTGCGCACCAGGTAATCGCCGGTGTCGCTGCCTTCGATCGGCAGGCCTGCGAAGATGTGCCCAGCCACCGAGCTCAAGTTCCCTGAGAGCTCCCTGCCGATGTCGGCGCGGAACACGTCAAGCGCCGGGCGCCCGTCCAGGCTGACGATGATGTTCTGGCGCGCATCGGTGATCACGTGTTTGGGACCGACCGGCGTGCAGCCTTGCGTCAGTCGCGTGGCCACCACGACCTCATCGGAGAAGATCACGCCCGAGAGTCCGCCCTGAGTCGCTCCATCCGCATATTGCAATGCCCGTCCGCGTGAGCTGGTGAGGCCTCCGACGACGAAGCCGCTGTCGGTGCGCGCGGCGAACTCCCGCACCAACGACGTCAGCGACGGCGTAGCCGGATCCGCATGCACGATCGCGAAGCTCGCCGTCCCTGCGCCGCAGTGCAGCTTGCCCTTGGCCAGATCGCGCGGCGCTTTGAGCCCGGAGAACACGCGGAACGCCCCCTCGGGCAGGCTGCAGCACATGAGCGCGACAGCGGGCTCGTCCAGGTACTCGCGTCCGCTGGCGCAGATGCCCACGCCCACTGTTCCGACCCAGTGCGCGATGCCCGTGCGCCGACGCAGGAAGTCGACGATGTCCGCATAGTCGTCGGCGAAGGCGTCGGTCGCGTACACAAAAGCCAAAGTGGCACCCCGCACAGCCGCTCCGCACTGGGCGAGCGCGGCCTCGGCTGCGGCGCGCCAGTTCGTGCTCGCTGCGTGCCCGCAGGCGAAGTAGTCGGTCAGCGTGCTGGTCGTCATTCGATCATCCGGGCCAGGCTCGGCTTCGGCGATATTCTACCGGCCATTGCCTAACGCAGGGTCAGGTCGAACTCGCGCGGCTTATAATGCAGCAACGCAATTGAAGGGAGCCTTCAGCATGACTACCGCTATCGCCACCCCAGTCGAAGAAAGGCTTGTGCTGCGTCGCGACGACGGTGGTGTCGCCACGCTCACACTCAACCGGCCGAAGCAATACAACGCCTTGTCCGAGG
>DATJZQ010000133.1:0-3763 GCA_035499005.1 Burkholderiales bacterium
GACGGCGCGCAGGCGAGGGCGTCCGCCGTGCTCGACCAGACCTTCGTCTGCGAGAACGGCGATCAGACCCTGGTCCAACGAGATCTGAGCGCGGAAATCCAGCATGCGATGCGCCTGGCTCACGTCCGGAATACGGCTGAACGTTTCACGCACCTCGGCACGGTCGCTTTGCGTGAACGGCACGCACACTGGGGACAGTTTGCGGCCGCTCAAGCTGATCATCCGTTGCGCGAGGCCGGCGATCGGCACCGGCTCGCTATCGTTGCCGATATTGAACACCTCTCCAATCTCGGGGTTGGCGGACAGAACGCGAGCCAGCCCCCGCGCCGCATCGCTGACAAAACAGAAGCAGCGAACCTGAGTGCCCGGACCATATAGCCTGGGCGCTTCCATCCGTGCGATTGCCTGCGCGAAGCGGGATACCACGAAGTCGCGGCGTTGCCCCGGTCCGTAGACATTGAAGAAGCGCACGATCCGCCATGGATAACCGAAGGCTGCTCGATACTCCCTGAGCGCCTGCTCGGCTTCGAGCTTCGACGACGCGTAAATCGATCTCGGCATTGGAGTTGCGGACTCGGGGATCGGTTGGACCGGCTGCTCGCCGTAGATCTCCGACGAGGAAGCCAGCACCAGCCGCTCGACGCCCGCGCGGTGCGCCGCCTGCAGGACATTCTTTGTGCCCTGGTGATTCACTTCCATGCAGACGTCTCTTGCCGCCTCGGTCCGACCCACCCCGAGCGCAGCGGCGAGATGCACGACGTGCGTGCAGCCCCGGGCCGCACGCTGCACCAGCTGCGCCTGCAGAACGTCGCCGGCGACGTATTCATCCGCTGGCGCTTTCGGTGGCACCAGATCCAGCACGTGTAGACGCGCATGGGGCCACGTGCTGCGCAGTTCGCGCAGCAGCGCGGATCCGAGCAGCCCCGATCCACCTGTTACCAGAACCTTCATCGGACAACCTCTCTTTGCATTTGCGAGACCGTTTCCTTCGGGCGCGGATATTAGACTCGCTCACCTGTCAGACGCCTGACATTGGCATGAGTAAACTGAAGCCACGCTGACGGGCGCTTACGAGAGGCTTGCTTCCCGCGCGGCTCTGCGCGGCACAACGATGGGAGACTCGGGTTGAGGCCTAGCCAGCCGAACCGGATGAATCGTGAAGCAGAGCGTGCGCGGCGGAGATAACGCTCACATCGAGCGGACCATCGATGCGGACTTTGCACGCCAGCGCCAATCGCGAATAGTGAGACGCGATAGAGCGCGTGTACGCAGGGTCGTAGTGACGTTCGAGCAGTTCGCGCACGAGCTCTTCCCACGCGCCGCGCTGCCCGAGGTCCTTCCAACGCTCGATCGCCAACCGCCCATGAAGCTGCGTCAGACGATCAAGCTGCTCGGCGAGCAATGCCGCATCGGTGAGGAAGTGCGCATACTCGCGTTTGAGGTGTTGCACGCGCTCGGTCATATCGCAGTCGACCCAGACGCATTCACTGCTGCGCATCGCGAGCGCGAGATCTTCAGGCACTTGCAGTGCTCCGATGCGCTTGCTCTCGGATTCGAGGAACACGGGACGCTGTGGATCGAAGCTGCGCAGGCTCCACCAGATTCCGCTCTCGAACATCTTCTGAGCGGGCTGTGGCCGGCCCGGAAGATTGCCCAGCACGGAGCCGCGGTGCGCGGCGAGCTGCTCGAGGTCGAGCACTTGAGCGCCAAGATCGTGCAGCACTTGCAGCAGGAGCGTCTTGCCCGACCCCGTGAGACCGCAGACCACGCGAAACTGGTAGCGCCGCGCGAGCAGCGGCAGCTCCGCGGCCACCATCCGGCGGTAAGCTCGGTAGCCGCCTTCGAGGCGCTGCGCGTCCCAACCGATCTCGCGCAGCACGTGCACCATGGCCGCGCTGCGCTGCCCGCCGCGCCAGCAGTACACCAGCGGCCGCCAGGCTTTGGGTTTGTTCATGAAATTCGTTTCGACGTGCTCACCGATGTTGCGCGACACGAGCGCGGCGCCAAGCTTGCGGCCGCTGAAGGCAGACACCTGTTTGTACAGGGTTCCGACCCGTGCCCGTTCGTCGTCGGAGAGTACCGGCCGGTTGACTGCACCCGGCACGTGATCCTCCGCGTATTCGCGCGGCGTGCGGACGTCCACGACCTCGTCAAACTCGGCCAGTTGTGTTACGGTCGCCATGTCCCGATGGTAGGGGCTTTCCTACTGGCCGCTCTTGTTCAGCATTGGCTGGAGCTTTTTCCAGACGTTGTCGAGCATGAAGCTCTGCGCCTCGACATCCGGGTGTATGCCGTCGGCCTGAAAGCGCTCGCGCCGGTCCGCGAAGCCCGCGAGCAGGAAATCCACCAGCGGCGAGCGCGTCTTGTCGGCGACCGCAGCGAAGCTGGCCTGGAAGGTTCCCGTGTACTCTGGGCCATAGTTGGGCGGGATGCGCATGCCCACCAGCAGCACCTGAGCGTGCGCCGCCCGGCATTCGCGCACCATCGCGACGAGATTGTCGCGCATAGTGTCGAGCGGCTGGCCGCGCAGCGCGTCGTTGGAGCCGAGCTCCAGGATCACGATGTGCGGACGGTGCTGCGTCAGCGCCGCGGCGAGACGGTTGCGTCCGCCAAGCGTGGTCTCGCCGCTCACGCTGGCGTTGACCACGCGATACGGATAGCGCTCGCGCTGTAGCCGCTCCTGGAGCAGGTCGACCCAGCCCTTGCCTCGCGGCAGGCCGTAGCCGGCCGATAAACTGTCTCCGAACACCATGATCGCGGGCGGCCCGGCGGCCGCTCCCGGCCTCGCCGCAAGCAGTGCAAGTGCCGCCACGCAGAGTACGAACAGACGAAACATGCAACCTATTGTGAAGGCCGTCGCTCTCGGCAAGCAAGTCGAGACCGGACGCAACCGCTTGACCATCTTGCAGGACGTGACCTTCGAAATCGCTGCGGGCGAGGCCGTGGCTATCCTGGGCGCGTCCGGCTCGGGCAAGACCACGCTGCTCGGTCTGCTCGCCGGGCTGGATGTGCCCACTTCCGGCAGCGTGCTGATCGATGGCGCTGATCTCTCTGCCCTCGACGAGGACGGCCGTGCAGCGCTCCGCCGCCGCTTAGTGGGGTTCGTGTTCCAGTCGTTCCAGCTGCTGCCCGCGCTCACGGCGCTCGAGAACGTGATGTTGCCGATGGAGCTGGCTGGATCGGCCTTCCCCCGCGAGGCGTCGCTGCGTCTGCTCGAGCGTGTGGGGCTTGCCGAGCGGTTGGATCACTACCCGCGTCAGCTCTCGGGCGGCGAACAGCAGCGCGTGGCGATCGCGCGCGCGTTCGCCGGCCCGCCCAGGCTCCTTTTCGCCGACGAGCCCACGGGGAACCTCGATTCGGCGACCGGCGACGAGATCGTCAACCTCATGTTCGATCTCAACCGCGAACGCAGCACCACGCTGCTGCTGGTGACGCACGACGAGCGGCTGGCCGCGCGCTGCGGGCGTCGTCTGCATCTGGCGGCGGGGAGATTGGTCAATGGCGAAGCGGCCTAAGCGAGCCAATATTCCCTCTCCCCTTGCGGGAGAGGGCCAGGGTGAGGGGAGCATCGCGGCGTCACCTTCGTCACCCTCACCCCAACCCTCTCCCGTCGAGGGAGAGGGAGCCCGTGGTGCAGCACCCGTCGCGGGAGGGGTCGCTCGCGATGCTTCGGCCTTCACCCCCTCTCCCCTTGCGGGAGAGGGCCAGGGTGAGGGGAGTGCTGCGGCGTCACCTTCGTCACCCTCACCCCAACCCTCTCCCG
>DATJZQ010000134.1:0-4011 GCA_035499005.1 Burkholderiales bacterium
CAGTCCCTCGAGCAAAACCGGGACGATGTTGCGATCAGAAATGGCGCCGACTATTCCGCACATGCTGGCTCACCTCTTCACCTTTTCACTTCTTCACTTTCTTCACCGGCCGCTTCCAGCCCTGGACGGTGGTCTGCCTCGCGCGCGACACGGTCAGCTCTCCGGCCGGCGCGTCCTTGGCGATGGTGCTGCCAGCGCCGATCGTGGCCCCTTTGCCCACGGTGACCGGCGCTACGAGCTGCGAATCCGAGCCGATGAACGCATCGTCCTCGATGACGGTCTGGTGCTTGTTGGCGCCGTCGTAATTGCAGGTGATGGTGCCCGCTCCGATGTTGACGTTGCGGCCGATGGTCGCGTCGCCCAGGTATGCGAGGTGATTCGCCTTCGAGCCCTCGCCAAGATGGGCGTTCTTGGTCTCGACGAAATTTCCCACGTGCGCGTGGGCAGCAAGCACTGTGCCCGGGCGCAACCGCGCGTAGGGACCGACCCGGGCGTCCGCCCCGATGCGCGCCCCGTCGATATGGCAGAAGGGAAGGATGCGGGCGCCGGCTTCCACGACGCTGTCCTTGATCACGCAGTTCGCGCCGACGCTCACGCCAGCCTCCAGCGCAACCTTGCCCTCGAACACGCAGTTCACGTCGATGCTGACGTCCTGCCCGCAGGTGAGCTCGCCGCGTACGTCGACGCGCTCGGGATCGCTCAGCGTCACGCCTGCGGCCATCAGCTTGACTGCTTGCCTACGCTGGTACACGCGCTCGAGCTCCGCCAGCTGCTGCTTGCTGTTCACGCCGAGAATCTCCCATGTGTTTTCCGGCTGCACGGTGTGGATGGTTACTTGATCGGCGACAGCCCGGGCGATGACATCGGTCAGGTAATACTCGCCCTGGGCGTTGTTGCTGCGGAGGTCCGTGAGCCAGACGCGCAGCTTGGCTGTCGGCGCCGCCATGATGCCGGTGTTGATCTCGCGGATCGCCTTCTCCGCCGGCGTGGCGTCGCGCTCTTCGACGATGCGCACGACGCGGCCCGCGTTGTCGCGCACGATCCGGCCATAGCCGCGAGGTTCGTCTACGTCTGCTGTGATCAGGCTCAGTCCACTGCGCTCGCGCAGCGCGCGCGCCAAGGTTTCAGGGCGGGTGAGCGGCACGTCGCCGTAAAGCACCAGCGTGTGCTCGCCAGTGATGCTCGGCAACGCCTGCTGAACCGCATGGCCGGTGCCGAGCTGCGGTTCCTGCTGCACAAAGACGAGATGATCGTCGGCAAATGCCGCCGGCACCTGCTCGCCACCGTGTCCGTAAACCACGACAATCCGGTCCGCGCTCAGCCGCCGGGCCGCATCTACCACATGCTGCAGCAGGGGGCGTCCCCCGAGCGGGTGCAGCACCTTCGGGGTCGAGGAATACATGCGCGTCCCCTTGCCGGCGGCGAGGATGACGACGTCGAGGCTCATGGCTGCATCGGAAGCGCGGAGCGGTGGGCGGAAGCTGCGCTCCGGCCGCGATTATCGCATAGCGGCATCGCACACCCCAGGCGCTGCGTCAGCGTGTACAGCATGTTCCCTGGGGGGCCCGCGACGACGCCCATTCGACCACGGCTTCCTGGAAGCTCTGCGCGCCCATGGCCTGAGGATGGTTGATGATGCTCACGACGACGAGCATGCGGCCACGGCTGTCGACCACGTAGCCGGCGATGGCGCGCACGCCCTCAAGGTATCCGGTCTTGAGATGCGCGCGCCCGATGGCGGGCGAGCCGGAAAGGCGCCGCCGCAGGGTCCCGTCGACACCGGGAATCGGCAGGGACGACGCGTACTCCGGCATCAACGGGCTGCGTGCGCCATACAGTAGCAGCTCTCCGAGATGGCGCGGGCTGATGCGCTCGTTGCGCGAGAGGCCAGAGCCATTTTCGAGCTGCACCTCGGGAAAATCGAGGCGGCTGCGCGCGAGCCATTCGCGCACCGCGCGCGCGGCCTTGTCCGTGCTCACAGGTGGGTTGTCAGCGGCCAGCGCCAGCGTGAGGAACAGCTGCCGCGCCATCACGTTGTTGCTGAACTTGTTGATGTCGCGGATCACCTGCGCGAGCGGCGGCGATTCCCACGTGGCCAGAAGCCTCCCCGACTCGGGCACCACCCCGTCGCGCACTCGACCGGAGAAGCTGCCCCCCACCTCGCGCCAGAGCTGCTGGAACAGTGCCAGCGCGTACTCGTTGGGGCCGAGCAGACTGAAGTTCTTCGCCTTCTCGCCGCAGCCGCGCGGGAAGACGCCTGTGAACACCAGGCGCGCCTGCTCCGGGTTAGCCTGCGGCCGCTCGGGCCAGAAATCGCAGTTGCCGGCGCCCAGGGCGAGCTGGTTGATGATGCTGACCTGCGGCAGATCGGGCAGCGGCAGGATGCGCACCGTGCTGGTGTCCTCCTGCGGCACGAACTGCAGCCTTACCGACTTGTAGTTGAGCAGCAGCGCGTCGGGGCCGACGTTGTATGCGCGCGTCGGATCGTTGTCGAATTGTCCTGGATCGATCGGCTCGACCGCGAAGAAGCTGCGATCGAGGACCAGATCCCCCCGAATCTCGCGCAACCCGCGCGCGCGCAGCTCGCGCAGGAACAGCCACAGGTCCTCGATTGTAAGTTTGGGATCGCCGTAGCCCTTTAGTACCAGGTTGCCCTGCAGCACCTCGCCGGTGAGCGGGCCGTCGAGCCAGGCTTCCGTGCGCCACGTGTAGTTCGGGCCGAGCAGCTCCAAGCCGGCCAGGGTGGTGAGCAGCTTCATGACCGAGGCTGGGTTCATCGAGCGGTCAGCGTTGTGCTCCAGCAGCGGCTGCGCCGCGCCGACCTCGTGGATGTACAGTCCAACCGCGCCCGACGAAATTCCCGCGGGCGCGAGCGCCTCCTGCAGCGGCACCGGCAGCGCAGCTTGCGCCGGCGCGGACGCAAACGGCGTCAATCCGGCGAATAGCGCGACGCTCGTGATCAGGAGCTGCTGAACGGCGCGCAGCAGAGTCAGCTTCATCGAGCCGTGCGGACCGGCGTGCTCGGGGAGGGATTTCATTTTAGCGGAAAGATTAACGGCCCTCGGGCGAGGGGCCTGAACGCTCCATTTCGTGCCCCTTTTCTGCCCCGGCGCACCACCGGCGTGCTCCCTAAGTGCCGCTTCGTGCCGTGAAAGTTCCCCGCGCAGCGGGCTGCGCGTGGATGTTGCGGCGCGCACCAAGCGACGACGATGGCACCGAAAATGCTAAACCCTTGTGTACGGGAAGCAGGCTAAATTATTCTCTTACAGTCGAAGGAGGCGTGGCTCGATGCAGCTGATGGAACGAATCGAAGAACAAATGGCGGCGACGCAGCTTCCGCTGTTCGCGATCACGCTCGCGGCAGTGCCGTGCCCCGACACGCCGGTCATCCTCACACTTCATTGGCATGCGTTCGTGCGCGAACGGGCGGCCGACGCCGAGGGCGCACAGTCGATCGCGTACAAGACCGTCCCCAGCTCGGCGCTGCAATTGAACGCGCGCTGGGAACACGTTCTCACCGTGGACCGCGCCGCGCTCGAGGCGGCCTGGGAGCTCGGCGCGTGGGATGTGGCGCGGGCGGAGCGGGCCTCGGTTACCCGTCCCGGGGCCGAGTCGCGCGAGGCGCTCGAGTGCCTGCAGGCCTTCGGCGCTTTCCCGTTTGGTGTCGACGGCAACCAGGTCGTGGTGGCCGACGCGCCGGACGCGGACGATCTGCTCAACGTAGCCGCCCGCCGGGGATACCTCATGTGGCTGTTCCGTCCCGTGCACGGCGGCATCTGGAAGGACGTCGCGGACGACGCCACGCTGCTTCCCGACGGCACCCGCGAGCCGCCCTGCCCGGTCCAGCCAGTGCCCCCGGCCGGCCTCGGTACCCGCAAGACCGTGTACCGCTTTGGAGTCTCTGCGCGCGTCCGGCACTGAGCGCGCGCCCGCAGTTCCTAGCCCGGCCCCGACGGGGCTGAGCGATCCTGCCCCCCGCAAGGGGGTCTCCCGGCTCGCATTTTCAAGCTC
>DATJZQ010000135.1:0-6211 GCA_035499005.1 Burkholderiales bacterium
ATGCAGTGAAGTTCACCGAGCGGGGCGAGGTGGTGCTCACGGTCACCGCATCGCCTGTGCCAACCGGCGGGGTAGAGTTGAGCTTCGCCGTGCGCGACACCGGCATCGGCCTCACGCCAGAAGGTATGGAACGGCTGTTCCAGTCGTTCTCGCAGGCGGATTCGTCGACCACGCGCAAGTACGGTGGCACAGGCCTGGGCCTCGCCATCAGCAAGCAGCTGGCCGAGCTGATGGGCGGGCGCATGTGGGCCACCAGCGACGGAATCGGCAAGGGGGCGACCTTCCACTTTACGATCTGCGCGCCGCAGGCCGAGCTGCCGCCGCAAAGCCGGCGCGAGTTCATCGGCCCCCAGCCCGAACTGCAAGGAAGACGTGTGCTGGTGGTTGACGACAATGCCACCAACCGGCGCGTGCTCGAACTGCAGATGGGCAAGTGGGGCATGGTGCCGCGCGCCACCGAGTCTCCGGCGCAGGCGCTGCGCTGGGTCGAGGACGGAGAAGAATTCGACCTCGCGATCCTGGACATGCACATGCCTGAGATGGACGGATTGCAACTCGGACAACGCATCCATGCCATCCGGCAAAACTTGCCGCTGGTGCTGTTCAGCTCGCTGGGCCGACGCGAGGCGGGCGACACCGAAGGCCTGTTCAGCGCCTACCTGGCCAAGCCGGTGCACCAGTCGCAGCTGTTCGACACGCTGGTGGGCCTGCTCGCGCACGCCGAGGCGCCCAAGGAGATCAAGGCGGCCAAGCTCAAGACAGACCCCGAAATGGCGGCGCGCCATCCGCTGCGCATCTTGCTCGCGGAAGACAATGTCGTGAACCAGAAGCTCGCGCTGCGCATCCTCACGCAGATGGGCTACCGCGCCGACCTGGCCTCCAACGGCGTCGAGGCTGTAGAGTCGCTGGTACGGCAGACCTACGATGTGGTGCTGATGGACGTGCAGATGCCCGAGATGGATGGCCTGGAAGCGTCGCGCCGCATCAATGCGCAATGGCCTGCGACCAAGCGCCCGCGCATCGTGGCGATGACGGCCAACGCGATGCAGGGCGACCGCGAGATGTGCCTCGCGGCCGGTATGGACGACTACATCACCAAACCGATCCGGGTGGACCAGTTGGTGGAAGCCTTGATGCGCGTGCCGGCACGACAGGAGTAAAGCAGGCTATGCATGAATCGGTGATCGACAAGGCGGTCTACGTGGAGCTGCAGGAGACCACTGGTGCCGAATTCGTCGATGAGCTGGTGGACACGTTCCTCGAAGAAGCGACCGGCATGCTGGCCGAGCTTCGCAGCGCACGCGCTGACAACCACGCCGATCGTTTTCGGCGGGCGGCGCATTCGCTCAAGGCCAACAGCAACACGTTCGGTGCAATGAGGCTGGCCGCGCTGGCGCGGGAACTGGAGCTGAAGGGCTTGGATGCCGAACCTGCGTGCGACACGGCCGCAATCGCAGCGCTTGAGGTCGAATACAAGCGCGCGGCCGCCGCGTTGAAGGATCTGCGCCATGGCTGACGCGGCCGCCCGCGTGCTGATAGTCGACGACAACAAAGTCAACCGGCTGCTGCTATCGCGCAACGTGCAGATGCAAGGCCACCGTGCCGAGCTGGCCGAGAACGGCCGAGCGGCGCTCGAGATGCTGCGGCGCGAACCGTTCGACTTGCTGCTGCTCGATATCGAGATGCCCGAGATGGACGGCTTTGCCGTGCTCGAGCAGTTGAAGGCCGATCCGCAGCTGCGCGACCTGCCGGTGATCGTGACCTCATCGATGGAAGGGCTGGACAGCATCGTGCGCTGCATCGAACTGGGCGCCGAGGATTACCTGCACAAGCCAGTCAACCCGGTGCTGCTGAAGGCGCGCATCGGCGCCAGTCTGGAGAAGAAGCATCTTCGCGACCAGCAGAAGGAGCTTGTACGACGCTTTGCGACCTCAGAGGTCGCCCAGGACCTGCAACAATCGGGGTTTGCGCTCGGCGGCAAGCGTGTGCACGCGTCTGTGATGTTTTCGGACATCCGTGGCTTCACGGCGCTGGTGGAGAGCCAGTCGCCCGAGGAGACGATCGAGCTGCTGAATAGTTACTACACGCTGATGTTCGACGCCATCCGCAGCCACGGCGGGGTGGTCAACCAGATGGTCGGCGACGGGCTGATGGCGCTGTTCGGCGCGCCACTGCCTTTGGACGAGTGCGCCGGCAGCGCGGTGGCGGCCGCGCTGGAAATGATCGAGCTGATCGAGCAGTTCAACCTCGAGCGCGCCGCGACTCGGAAGCCGGCCATCCGCATCGGCATCGGCATCGCGACGGGCGATGTCGTGGCCGGTTATACGGGCACACAGCAGCGGGCCACTTACACCTGCATCGGAGACACGGTCAATCTGGCGGCGCGGCTGGAGGAACACACCAAGGTCGCACGACGAGCGATCCTGATCGACACAGAGACAAAACGGGCCTTGGCAGATCGCGTGCGCGTAGAGACTCTTGGAGCCGTGCCTCTTAAGGGCAAGAGCGCTGCTGTCGAGATCTTCGCCGTGGACATCGGGCGGTCGGGCTGAGGGACGCACACGGCGTAGTTCTCGCGGGCTCCCACCACCCCGTCACGCTTCGCGTGCCACCCCTCCTTGAAAAAAGGAGGGGAGGAAGAATCTCTCCTCGCCTCTCACGAGGCGGGGTTGCGCCGCAGGCGCCGGGGCGGTGTGGTGTGCGGGCCGTGGAACAGACCCGAGCGAGCCAGCCGCAGCGCATTCAACACCACCAGCAGCGAGCTTGCTCCCATCCCTATTCCTGCCATCCATGGGGTTATGACTCCAGTCACAGCTAACGGCAGCGCGAGCGCGTTGTAGCTCAGCGCCCACAACAGGTTTTGCCGCACGATGCGCCAGGTTTCGCGCGCAATGTCGAATGCGTCGATCAGACCGTAAAGGCGCCCGGAGAGGAGCACGATGTCGGCATGGGCCTGTGGGAGAAGTGCCCCGCTGCCCATTGCAACAGCGAGATGAGCCTGTGCCAGCACCGGCGCGTCGTTGACGCCATCGCCCACCATTGCCACCGTGGCGCCCTCGCCCTGCAACGCTTGAACACGGGCTTGCTTGTCCTCCGGTGATAGCCCGGACTCGAAGGTGTCGACGCCGAGACGCCGCGCCACCGCCTCGACCGCGCCGGCACCGTCGCCGCTCAGAACCATCAGTCGTTTCCCGTCTTCACGTAGCCGCTGCAAGACCGATTGCGCCTCCGGCCGCACGCGGTCGTTGAGGTCGAAGCACGCGAGCCATTCCCGCTCTCGCGCGAGCCATACGCGCGTTGCGCCACGCATCTCCTCCGGCTGTCCGCCCTCCCCCGTCCCGGCCAACTCCGACACGAAGGCACGCGTTCCGATGCGATAGCGCACTCCCGCGATCGAACCCTCCACCCCCGCTCCGGGAAAATTGCGCACATCGCGGGCCCCATCGACGCTCGCACGTAGCGGCGCAGCCGTCTTGAGCACAGCAGCGATCGGATGCTCGGAGTGGCGCTCGAGTGCGCCAGCCAGCTCGAGGCAATGCTCCCCATCGGTGCGCCCGAGTGGATGCACCGCGCCCAGCGTAAGCCGTCCTTCGGTGAGCGTTCCGGTCTTGTCGAAAACGACGTACGTCACTTCCGCCAGAGTCTCGATCGCGTGCGCCCGCGCCACGATCACACCACAGCGCGCGAGCCTGCCCACCGCAACGGTGAGCGCAGCCGGGGTCGCCAGCGACAGCGCACAGGGACACGTCACGACCAGGACGGCGACGGCCACCCACAGCGCTCGGCCCGCGTCGATGCGCAGCCAAATCAGCGCGCTACCAGCGGCGGCGAGGATCACTGCCGCGACGAACCACCCGGCCACGCGATCGGTCAGCTCGGTGATGCGGGGGCGCTGTGCACTAGAACGCTCCACCAGCCGGCGGATGGCCGAGATACGCGTTTGATCGCCTACCCGTTCGACCTCGACTACTACAGGGCTCGTCCGGTTGACGGCGCCACCCGTCACCTCGTCGCCGACCCGCTTATGCACTGGGCGACTCTCGCCGGTGAGCAGCGACTCGTCGCTGTCGGTCTCGCCCTGGGCGACGCGCCCGTCCGCCGGAAAGCTCTCGCCTGGACGGACGACGACCCAGTCTCCGAGCTGCAGGCTCACCGCAGGCACATCTTCGCTCTCCATGCCGGCGGGATAGGCGGTCAGCCGATGCGCCGCGGTCGGCAGCGCCTTGTCCAGATACTCGAGGCTCGCTGCGGCCTTCTGCCGCGCTCGCATCTCGAGATAGCGCGCGCACAGCAGGAAGAACACGAACATCGTGATCGAGTCGAAATACACAGCGCCTCGGCCGGTGAACGTAGCTAGGACACTGGCGGCGAAAGCCACGCCGATGCCAAGCGCGACGGGAACATCCATACCGAGGCGCATCCGCCGCAGATCTCGCCGTGCTGCCTGGAAGAAAGGCGCCGCTGAGTAGAACACGACCGGAACGGTCAGCACCAAACTCGCTAGGCGCATCAGCAGCCGGATGTCGTCGCCCATCGTCCCCTCGGCCGCGAGGTAGGCGGGCAGCGCGTACATCATCACCTGCATCATGCCGAAGGCGGCCACGAACAGACGCCACTGCGCTGCGCGAGTCTCGCGCCTGGCTAGCTCGGCGGCAGCAACACCGGTCGCCGGCCACGCCTTGTAACCGATGGCAGCGACCTGCGTCAGGATGTCCGAGAGGCGGATGGCGCGTTCGTCCCAGCGCACTACGGCACGCCGCGTCGCATAGTTGACCTGCACCGCGAGGACGCCAGTGAGCCGCGACAAATGCTGCTCGTTGAGCCAGATGCAGGCGGCACAGGTGATGCCTTCGAGGATCAGCGTCGCCTCGAGCACGTTCGCGGCCACGTATCGCACGAAGCCCGCCTGGACTTCGGGGCGGTCGTACAGGGCGAGAGCGGCGCGCTCGCGCTGCTCCTGGGCTTCGGCCCGGGGCGGATAGACAGTTCGCGTGCGGTAATAGGAACTGAGCCCGTTCCCCGCGATGGCTTCCGCCACCGCCTGGCAACCGCCGCAGCACATCGGTCGGCGCTCGCCATCGATCAGGGCGAAGAAACGACCACTCGCCGGGACCGGCAGCCCGCAGTGGTAGCAGGCTTGGTCAGACGCCGCAGGATGTGTTCGGGCCATCGCCGCGAGGTTAGCGGCGGACCGCGATCCGCCGCTTGACTTGCGTCAACCCGTAGCCATCACGGCGCTCTGGGTGAAGTCGCCGTTTTGTGCTGGGTGCCCGGCAGGAAGATGATGATCAGCGCTCCCAGGAGCGCCACGGCCGCCAGCGCATAGAACGCCGCGTCGCTGCTGCCACCGGTGACCGTCCGAATGCGTCCGATGAGATCGGGGCCGAAGTGGCCACCGAGGTTCCCCACCGAATTGACCCAGGCGATACCTGCCGCAGCAGCCGTCCCGGATAGGAACGCAGTAGGCAGCGACCAGAACGTCACCACCCAGGAGAGCAAGCCAACCGTCACGAGCGTGAGCGCAAAGATCGACGCTACCGCGGCGTGCCCCACCAGAGCGAGCCCGATCAGCCCGGTGAGCGCGAGCAGCAGCCCGCCGGCTGCATGCCAGCGCCGTTCGCCCGTCCGGTCCGAGTGCTGCCCCCAAAGCACCATGGCAATCGCCGCAGCCCCCCAGGGGATCATGCTGAGCAGCCCGACCTTGAGGAAGTCGCGCTTGTCGATGCCCAGCTCCTGAATGATCGTGGGCATCCAGAAGTTGACCGCGTAGAAGCACACGACGCCGCAGAAGTAGACCAGCGCCAACGCCCACACGCGGCCGTCCCTGAAGGCGTCCATGAAACTATGCCGCTGTCCCAGGTGCTCCTTGTGCGCCTCCTCATCGCGTACGCGTTGCACGATCAGATCCCGCTCCTGTGTCGTGAGCCACTTGGCGCTCTTCGGCCCGTTGGGAAGCAGGACAAACACGAGCAGGCCGACGATGATGGAAGGGATGCCTTCGAGAAGGAACAGCCACTGCCAGCCGCGCCAGCCGTTGACGCCGTCGATGAACTGCATGATCCCGCCTGACACTGGCGAGCCGATCACGTTGGAGATCGCGATCGCCGTCATGAACATGGCAACCATCTTTGCGCGCCGCGAGCCCGGAAACCAGTAGGTGAGATACAGGATGATGCCGGGGAAGAAACCGGCCTCGGCCACCCCAAGCAAG
>DATJZQ010000136.1:0-8092 GCA_035499005.1 Burkholderiales bacterium
GTGCCGAGATACACCTCCTGTACGCGCGGATCTTCCCGCACCTGCGCGGGCGGGCCGTGCGCGATGATGCGTCCGCGTGCCATCACGAGCACGCGCTGCGCGAAAGTGAACACCACGTCCATGCTGTGCTCCGTGAACAGCACTCCCACACGAGCCTCGTCGGCAAGCTCCGCGGTCAGCGCCATGAGCTCATTGCGCTCGCCGGGGCCCATGCCGGCGGTAGGTTCGTCCATGAGCAGCAACCCCGGCTTGCCCGCGAGAGCCATAGCCAGCTCTACCCGCTTGAGGTCGCCGTACGCCAGTAGACTGCAGCTGCGTTGCGCCTGATCCGCCATGCCAACGCGCTCGAGCAGCGCCAGCGCCTCGGCCTGGAACCAAGCTCCGGCCGGCCGCCACATTCCCGAGAGGCGCCGAGCGCGTGACAGCAGCACCAGCTGCACGTTCTCCAGCACGCTCATCGAGCCGTACGTCGCCGTCACCTGGAACGTCCGCCCTACTCCGAGGCGCCAGATGTCTCGCGGCCGCCGCCCAGTGATATCGCGGCCGTTCAGCAGCACCCGCCCCGCGTCGGGGCGCAATTGTCCGTTGAGCAGGTTGAAGCAAGTCGACTTGCCTGCGCCGTTCGGCCCGATCAACGCCAGCAGCTCACCTGGCGCGAGCTCGAAGGAAATGCCCCCGACGGCCTGCACGCCGCCGAAGGATTTGGTCAGATTGTCGACTTGAAGCAAGCTCATGAGATTAGCGACTCGTCGTGCTCCCTCACCCCTGCCTCTCTCCCGGAAGGCGAGGGGTTTTCACCCCTTCACCTCTTCACCTCCCAGCATCCTCTGCAGCGAACCGACGATCCCCTGTGGAAACACGAGCACCAGCAGCAGGATCACGCCTCCCAGGACTGCTCGCCAGTACTGCGTCGATCGCATGATCTCCGTCTGCAGAAGGTGGTACACGGCCGTACCCGCCAGCGGCCCGCTCATCGCATCGAGACCGCCGAGCAGCACCATCACCAATCCGTCGATGGATTGAGGGATCGACAGCACGTTGGGAAATACGCTGCCCTTGTGGAATGCGTACAGCGCGCCGGCGAGTCCAGCGAAGGCGCCGGCAAGACCGAAGCCCAGCCATTGCCGCCGGCGCGTGTCGATGCCCGTCGCTTCGGCGCGCAGCGGAGAATCGCGCGCAGCGCGCAGCGCGTAGCCAAAGGGCGCGAACGCGGCGCGCCGAAGAACCAGGGCGCTCGCCGCGCACAACAGCAACGTCAAATAGTAATAGCGCACCGCAGATCCGACCCAGACGGAAGGCCACACACCGAGGATGCCGTTGTCGCCTCCGGTCCAGGAGGACTGAAACGCCACCGACCAGAGAATCTGCGCGAACGCCAGCGTCAGCATGGCGAGATACACACCGGTCAGCCGCGTGCAGAACCAACCGACCAGCAGCGCCAGAGCGCCGGCAGCCAGGGGCGCCGCCAGCAGTCCGCCCGCCATCGGCACCCCAAGCCTGGTGGCGAGCAGCGCGCTGGTGTAGGCACCGGCACCAAACCAGGCCGCATGCCCGAAAGACACCAGCCCGCCGATGCTCAGGATGAAGTGCAGGCTCGCGGCGAACAACGCGAGGATCACGATCTCGGTGACAAGCAGCTGCGCGTATTCGCCGGCGAATGCCGGCAGCAGCGCGAGCGCCGCGAGCAGGGCAACGCCCGCGAGCCGCAGGCGCGGTGTGGTCCCGTGCAGATGCATGCCGGACCCGCGGGCCGGGGCCGTGCTCGTTGCAAATGGTCTGCCCAGCAGGCCGTAAGGGCGGATCACCAACACGACAGCCATCACCAGGAACGTCAGCACCAGCGTGAGTTTGGGAAACAGCAGCACGCCGAAGGCCGAGATCTCTCCCACCAGCAGCGCGGCGAGAAACGCGCCCAGGATACTGCCCATCCCCCCGATCACCACCACCGCGAACGCCTCCACGACGATGCTGACGTCCATCTGGAGGTTCACCGCTTCATTGGGAATCTGCAACGCGCCACCCAATCCCGCCAGCACCGATCCAAGGACCACCACACTCGTGAACAACCAGCGTTGATTAACCCCGAGCGCACCCGTCATCTCGCGGTCCTCGGTCGCAGCCCGCACGAGTGTGCCCCAGCGGGTGCGATGGAAGAGCCACCAGAGCGCTGCCAGGACAACCGGCCCGAGCGCGATCAACAGCAGGTGGTATTGCGGAAAGCGCTGGCCCACGATCTCGACCGCTCCCTTGAAGCCGGGGGCGCGCGGGCTCAGCAGGTCCTCCCGGCCCCAGATCGCCAGGACCGCATCCTGCACGACCAGCACCACCCCGAACGTGGCCAGCAGCTGGAACAGCTCGGCCGCTTGATAGATGCGCCGTAGCAGCAGAAGCTCCATCGCCGCGCCGATCAACCCAACGGTCGCCGCCGCCAGTGCGATGCCGGTCCAGAATCCTAGCGGAGCGCCAAGCTTGGCCATGAGGAACTGCGAAAGGCTGTACGCCAGATACGCTCCGAGCATGTAGAGCGATCCGTGCGCGAAATTGACGATGCGGGTTACGCCGAAGATGATCGACAATCCGCTCGCGACCAGGAACAACGTCGCTGCGTGTGACAGGCCGCTCAGGGCCTGGATCAGCAGGAGGGTCATGAAGCCGTGATTCGCGATGCGTGATTCGGAGTCGCTGGCGGTCGCTCCAGTCCGCCTCTACGAATCACGAGTCACGGGTCACGCGTTACCTCATCGCCTCGGGTGGCCGGCGCTTTCTCACCACGGCATCGGGCGGCATGTAGTCCTTGCCGTCCGCATAGCGCCACTCGACCATCACGCCGCGCCCGTCTTTGAGATCGAGCCGCCCGACGAAGGCGCCCAGAGTGGATTGTTGATCGAGCGCGCGAAACGTCACCGGTCCGAACACCGTCTCGACCTTGAGGCCGCGCAGCGTTCCGATGAGCTTTTCCGTGTCGGTGGAACCGGCCTTCCTGATTGCGTCGGCGATCGCCATGAAGGTCGTGTAACCGACCACCGAGCCGAGCCGCGGTGTTTCTCCGTAACGCTTCTCGTACGCCTGCAGGAATCTCTGATGTGATGCGCCCTTGATCTGGTCCCAAGGATAGCCGGTCACGATCCAGCCCCTGGGTGTCTCGTCTTTCAGCGGGTCGAGGTACTCGGGCTCGCCGGTCAGCATGCTGACCACCGCGCGACCCTCGAACAGGCCGCGCAGATTGCCCTCGCGCACGAACTTGGTGAGGTCGGCGCCGAAAGTCACGTTGAAGATCGCCTCCGGCTTGGCGGCCGCCAGCGCCTGAATCGTTGCGCCCGCGTCCAGCTTGCCCAGAGCCGGCCATTGCTCCGCCACGAATTCCACGTCGGGCCGCCTGGCTTTGAGCAGCTCTTTGAAATTCGCGACGGCGGATTGACCGTACTCGTAGTTGGGCGCGACTGTCGCCCACGTTTTAGCCGGCAGCTTGGCCGCTTCCTCGGCCAGCATCGCCGCCTGCATATAGGTGCTGGGCCTCAAGCGGAAGGTGTAGCGATTGCCTTTGTCCCACACCAGAGCGTCGGTGAGGGGCTCAGCAGCGACGAACAGGACCTTGTTGCGCAGGGCGATGTCGCTGACCGCGAGCCCCACATTGGACAAGAACGTTCCCGCCAGCAGATCGGCCCTCTGGCTGCTGATGAGCTCCTGCGCGTGCCGCGTGGCGTCGTCCGGCTTACCGCCGTCGTCGCGCGAGATCACTTCCAACTTGCGCCCGCCGAGCAGTCCGCCCGCGGCGTTGATCTCCTCGACCGCCATCTGCCAGCCGTTGCGGTAGGGCACGGTGAAGGCCGGCACCGTGGAGTAGCTGCTGATCTCGCCGATCACGATCGGCTTGTTGTCGGCCGCCGCTAACGGCAGCGCAAGCAGCCCGACGACGAATGCCCAACTGCGCATCCGCATCAGCGCAGCCCGTCCTGGCCCTTGATCTCGTGCTTCTGCAGTCCGCCCACCCGCGCCAGCGGACGGCCGCTGTCGGTCACCGCCACGGCAACCACGATCTCGTTGGCGCGCGGCGCATCCGCCACGCGGGCCTCGATCGCGTCGAAGTGGCTGCGCACGTAAGCCGCGTCTTTGTGCCCGAGCGGCACGTCGATGGCGCAACCCACCGCGCCGAGCTTCTTGGCGGAGGGCACCAGCGCTGCGCCCTTCTCCACCGCCTTGCGCAGCGGCGCGCCGAGCTTGGGATGGAGAATGGCGGCGGCGTGCTCCAGCTCGCCTGCCTCTCCGACGATGGCAGCTTTGCCGTAACTCTCGGCCTGCTGCGGCGAGATGCCCAGCGCCTGCACGCATCTTTCGCCCAGCAGCCCGCCCAGCTCCTCCCCGATGTCCATCAGCTCGGACAGGTCCTCCTGGTAGCGCCCGGCGAACGGGTTCTCGATGACCGCGATGGCGACTGCGCGACGTGTGGGCGGCTGCACCTGACGACCCATCTCCATGCGCGTCTCGTCCATCTGCACGACCAGTTTCCTGATTCTCGCTTTCATCTCATATCACGCCATCTTCGCATCCGACGCTGCGAACCTGACCCTGCAGCCACAGCCCGGCGCCGAAGATCTCACCGCGCTGCATCAGCTCGCGCGCCGCGCTTGCCCCCGCATCCAGCGCCTCGCCTACCCGGTCGGCGCTCAGTGTACCCACGCTCACCGTGACCAGCCGCCCGCCGAGGTCGGTGTCGTCCTTGAGGTCGCACGCCGGCCGGCGAAGGATAGCAGGATCTTCGATGTTCACGCTGTTGGCGACCATCGTCGCAGCGGCGTCGGCCTCCGCGGCGTTGCGCGCGAGCACCGTCACGCTGTCGGCGATCCCCAGGCTGAAGCTGCGCCCGCGCCAGCCGCTCGTGGCTACGCCCCGCACCGGCAGATCGCTTCTCACCTCGAAGTCGCCATCGAGCCTATGCCGCCCGCGCCGCTCGATGCGGCCGAGATCGGCATAGAGACCCACCCGGTAGCTTTCTCCCGGGGTGAGATGCAGAGCGATGTCGCCGCCGTTATTGATGCAGGCGCGGCGAATGCGCTCATCCGCGCGGAAGAAAGCGATCAGCTCGTCGGCCACTGCACCGGCCACCGCGGCCATCGGCGTGATGAAGCGCTCGCGGTGCGGCCAGCAGGCTTGCACCATGCGCCGAGCCACGGGGCCTTTCACGGGGTGCGCGTCCTGTACTGGCATGCGTAACAGCTCGAACTCGCTCACCAGTTCGGCAAGCACGCCCTGGAAGCGCGTCCACGCATGCTCGATGGTGCGATCGACCGCGGCCGGATCGCCATCGGCGCCTAGCATGAGATCGATAGGGCCGTGCTGAAAATGCCAGCGGCCATCGTCGAATCGCGCGCGAACCGCACCGCCGGGGGCAGCGGGATGCGGTTCGACTCTGTTCTCACGCCGAGCGACGGGCGGGGCTGCAGGGTTCACGCTGTCGTCACGCGGTGCCGCGCCCCATCGGCCAGGGGTTCAAGCCGCCCCAGGACAAAACGCGCACCCGCTCGTTCTTGAGCACGTCTTCCACATCTCGCACGCGATCCATGTGTCCGCCCAGCGCCTGGTAGTCAGACAGGCGCATGCTGAACTCGATCGGCGCCACGATCGCGGGAGTCGGCACGGAGCCGAACGAGTTCTCCGGCATACGCGTGACGTCCACCATGAGCGTGATTCCGCCGCCGGGCCAGACGTAGACCGGCGCACCGCCACAGGTGACGTTGACCAGCAGATCCTTGATTGAGCGCGTGAGACGAACCGGATTGTCCGTGACGCCCGCACGCAGGCTGCCGCCCGCGCCGGCCAGGAACAGCACCGTGGTCAGCGCTGGCTCGCAGTTTTCGCCGATGCGCTCCACGACCGTGCGCACCGGTTCGGGCATCGCGGCTGGAATCATCTTCAACTGCTCATCCAGTTCGAAGAACTCCGCGTCTTCGCCCGTGGTCGACACCATCAGGATACGGCTGCCCGGGCGCGCGACCTTGGGATCGAAGGCGGTGACGATCGACAGCGGATCCTTGATGTCGGTACCGCCCCAGCCGGTGCCTGGTCTGGCCACCTGGAAATAACGGCCCGGCGTGGACTTTTTGCCCTTGATCTTGATCCCGGACGCGGGCATGCCGAGGCAGCGGCCAGCCTGGTGCTCGGTGAGGACGCCGGTGATGTGATCGTCGACCACCACGACCTCGTCGACGTGCCCGTGCCACTGTTGCGCGAAGATGCCGATGGTGGCCGACCCGCAGCCCACGCGCATACGCTTCTCCTCTACGCCGTTGACGATCGGCGCGCGGCCGGCAGCGATCGACAGCCGCGCACCGCTGTCGATCTCGAGATCGACCGGCTTGCGGTTGCCGAGGTCCATCATCAACTCGCAGGTAGTCCTGCCCTCCTTCTTTGAGCCGCCGGTCAGGTGGTGCACCCCACCCAGCGACAGCATCTGCGAGCCGTACTCCGCGGTCGTGACGTGTCCGACTGCCTCGCCCCGACAGCGCACTGTGGCCTGCTCCGGGCCGAGCCAGCGGTCGGTGTCGATCTTCACCTTGAAGCTGCAGTAGCTGAAGATACCTTCGGTAACCACCGTCACCATGTCCACGCCCGCATGCCGCGACGAAACGATGAAGGGAGCCGGCTTATAGTCTGGATAGGTCGTGCCGGAGCCCACACCCGACACGAACACGGGTCCTTCCGGCACGACGCCCCCATCCCACTCCGGGCTTTCCAGGAAGCCGGTGATCTCGCCGGCGCTCCCCGTCACCTTCTTGAACAGGACGACCGGATCGACGCGCGTCAGCACGCCATTGAAATTGCCCCAGCGGTCGCACGCACCGGTGCGGCCTTCGCTGATATGGCACAACACCGGACACGCGTTGCAAACGACTTTCTGTGCGGCCGGCGTTGCATCGGGAGGGGCCGGGACCTGCGCTGGATCGATCTCGGGAGCTTCGTTCATGTGCGCCGACTCTCGAGAAGGGCGGCGCGGACCCGGTCGGGCGTGGCCGGCAGATGCGTAATGCGAACGCCGGTCGCATGCCGGATCGCACTCAGAATCGCTGGAGCGGTCGGGATCAGTGCGGGCTCTCCGACGCCCTTCGCCCCATACGGCCCGAGCGGTTCTGCATCCTCCACCAGATGCGTCACGATGGGCGGCATGTCTCCGATGGTCGGGATCAGGTAGTCGTGCAGGTTGTCGGTGCGTCCACTGTGATACTCCTCCATCAACGCCATGCCCAGACCCTGAGCGATGCCGCCGTGAATCTGACCCTCCACCTGGGTCGGGTTGATAGCACGGCCGATGTCGTGTGCGGCGTGCATCTTCAGCACCTTCACCGTTCCAAGCTCCAGGTCGACTTCGATTTCGGCGATCTGCGCAGCAAAGCCGTAAGTGGCATACGGAGCGCCCTGACCGTCGCTGTCCAACGGCGTGGTGGGCGGATTGAAGTGCCCCTCTCCAACCGCCACGTCTCCTTGAGGATCAGCGGCCAGAGTGTCGAGTTGCACGCGCCACTCGCGCCGATCGGCACGCGCCCCCAGGGTTGCGCCGTTGACGTCGAGACGCGCGTGAGCTGGGGCGCCGAGGAGCGCGAGCAGCTGGCGGCGTAGATCCTCCCCGGCGAGGCGTGCAGCGTTGCCGGACACGAAGGTCTGGCGCGATGCCGAGGTCTTTCCCGCGTCGGCTGTCAGGTCGGTATCGCCGAGCACTTGATCGAACGTGCTCACCGGGACGCCGATCGCGTCGGCGCAGATCTGCGGCAGGATCGTACTCGAGCCCTGGCCGATGTCCATCGCGCCGTTGTAGAGCACGATGCGGCCGCTGCGGCGCAACGCCACACGCATGGTAGACGGGTTGGCGATCACGGTGTTGCCGATGCCGTACCACATCGCCGCGATACCGGCTCCCCGGCGCCGGCCTTGGTGGGCGCCGTGCTCGGCCTGCTCCTGGGCGTTGAATCGCGCCGCCGATCCCTGCGCCTCGCTCCACGCCGGGCGCAGACGCTCCAGGCACTCGGCAAGCCCGCAGCTTGCGCTCAGCACCTGCCCCGTCGCTGTCGCCTGCCCGGCGCGGATCGCGTTGATCCGGCGC
>DATJZQ010000137.1:0-8292 GCA_035499005.1 Burkholderiales bacterium
CGCGGGAATCAGGCGTTCCGAGAGGCTCACGCTGTAATCCGGCAGGAATAGGACTTTGAGGCGCTCCCGGCTCGCAGGATCGGCGGCGACCGCGGCGCCTACGCTATTGATGAACTTGATGATGAGCTTCGCGAGCGTGTACGCGGGCGCCGCCTTTCCGCCGAAAAGGAAGGTCCGCGGCGCGACCTCGAGCTTCGGATTCTCACGCAGGCGTTGATAGAGGACGATGATGTGCAGCACGTTCAGCAGCTGGCGCTTGTACTCGTGAATGCGCTTGATCTGGCAGTCGAAGATCGAATCCGGATCGATGGTGTGCCCCGCTGTGGCCCGGAGCCAATCGGTGAGGCGTACTTTGGCTTGACGCTTCGCGCGGCGGAAGGCTTCCCGAAAGGCGGCGTCGCCGGCGAGCGGAAGGATCTTGCGCAACTGAGCGAGGTCCGTGATCCAGGCATCGCCGATGGCTTCGGTGATGAGATTGGCGAGCCATGGATTGGCCAGCAGCAGCCAGCGGCGCGGCGTGACCCCGTTGGTCTTGTTGTTGAAGCGCGTCGGAAACATTTCCGCAAAATCGCGGACCGTGGTGGTGCGCAAGAGCTCGGTGTGGATGGCGGCGACGCCGTTGGTGCTGTGCGTCCCGACGATGGCCAGATGCGCCATGCGCACCTGTTTCACCGGCTGCTCTTCGATCAAGCTCATGCGCGCGGGGCGGGAGTCGTCGTCGGGGAAGCGCATACGCACCTGATCGAGGAGGCGGCGGTTGATCTCGTAGATGATCTCCAGGTGACGGGGCAGCAGCAGTTCGAACAACTCGACAGGCCACTTTTCCAGCGCCTCGGGCAGCAGGGTGTGATTGGTGTAGGCAAGGGTCCGCACCGTGATATCCCAGGCATCGTCCCACCCGAGGTGCGCCTGATCGAGGAGGATGCGCATGAGCTCGGTCACCGCGAGCGCGGGATGCGTGTCGTTGAGCTGGATCGCCACCTTGTCCGGCAGCGCGTGCCACTCGTTGTTGGAGCGTTGAAAGCGCGCGACGATGTCGGCGAGCGAGCACGCCACGAGGAAGAATTCCTGCGCAAACCGAAGCCGTTTGCCCGCGACGGTGGAATCGTCGGGGTACAGGACGCGGGTCAGATTCTCGGCCATCACCTTGTCGAGGACCGCGCCGAAGAAATCGCCGTGACTGAATTCGAGGAAGTTGAAGGATTCGGGCGATGCTGCGCCCCACAGCCGCAGCGTGTTGATGTTCCGCCCGCCGAAGCCGATCACCGGCCGGTCGTAGGGAATTCCCAGCCACACCGACGGGTGGTTGCCTTCCAGACGAGCCTCTCCGCGGTCGATGCGGATGTGCGCATTGACCTGAACTGGAACGGTATCCGCATAGCGAACGGCCTCCCAGGGATCGGGGCGGCGCAGCCAGTTGTCCGGCATCTCGCTCTGGAATCCGTCCTGCAGACCCTGGCGAAAGATGCCGTACTCGTAGCGCAACCCGTACCCGTGGGCGGGAATCTGCAAGGTCGCGAGCGAATCGATGAAGCACGCGGCAAGCCGCCCGAGGCCGCCGTTTCCCAAACCTGCATCGGGTTCGGTTTCCGCCAGCGCCAGCAGATCGATCCCTTCCTCCTGCATCATGTCGCGGATAAGAGGGTCGATCATCATGTTGAGAACATTGTTGGCGAGCGAGCGCCCGATCAGGAACTCCATGGAGAGGTAGTAGACGCGTTTGGGATTCTCGCGATAGTAGGTGTCCTTGGTTTTGAGCCATCGCTGCGCGAGCAGATCGCGGATGGACCGGCCGACCGCCTGGAACCGCTGCCGCATGCTGGCCCTCGCCGGATCGACCATGTGATCGAAGACGAGGTGCCGGCGGAACGAATCGATCGCCTTCCGCGGCAGCGGCACCGGCCCGATTTCGTATTGCTGCAATAGGTCGAACACCCGATGGGAGTCCGTTCCGGGGCCAGAATCAACGTCGCTGAGCTGGGGCATGTCGAATACCTCTGATGTAGTCCGAGGGGCGCGAGTCAGTAAGTCTCGGGCACCATCATCTGTTGCGACACCGGATGGCGCACATAGTCTTCGTGATGCTCCCGCTTCGGCAATACGATGGCCGGACGCTCGACTTCCACGTACGGCATCTGGCTGAGCAGATGGTGTATGCAGTTGAGCCGCGCTTTCTTCTTGTCCACCGCCTGGACCACCCACCAGGGCGCTTCCGGGATGTGAGTGCGCTCGAACATAACCTCCTTCGCTTTGGTGTATTCCTCCCAGCGACGGCGTGACTCGAGATCCATGGGGCTCAGCTTCCATTGCTTCAGCGGATCGTGCATGCGGCCGAGGAAGCGCAGGTGCTGCTCATCATCCGAGATGGAGAACCAGTACTTGATCAGCTGAATGCCCGAGCGCACCAGCATCTTCTCGAACTCCGGCACGGTGCGGAAAAACTCCTCGTACTGCTCGTCGGTGCAAAATCCCATCACGCGCTCGACACCTGCCCGGTTGTACCAGCTGCGGTCGAACAGGACGATCTCGCCGGCTGCCGGAAGGTGGGACACGTAGCGCTGGAAGTACCACTGCGTGCGTTCGCGGTCATTCGGTGCGGGTAACGCGGCCACCCGGCAAGTACGCGGATTCAGGCGCTGCGTGATGCGCTTGATCACCCCCCCTTTGCCGGCGGCGTCGCGTCCCTCGAACAGGATGACGACCTTGTGCTTGGTAGCCACCACCCAATCCTGAAGCTTGACCAGCTCCGCCTGCAGACGGAGCAGCTCGCGGAAATAGTGCCGGCGATATTCCTTTTCCTGCGCAGCGGGCGAAGTCAGGGCACGCTCGGGCGCACCGTCCTCGGTCCAGTCTTCCAGCTCCAACTCCAGTTCCTCGTCGTAGCTGTCTACGAGGTCTCGGTGCGTGCGCCGAACCAGGTCTTCCTCGTCTGAATTCAACTTTAGCTCCTGAGGGTGCGGGGTGAAGACAGTAGAACCTACAACCTCCGCGTGGCGGTTTTGTGACAAAGGCGGAATTCCGTATCTGAGCGATACTTACGCGTCGCGACCTGCGCTCCTTTTCAACGCACGCGCAGCGTGACGGGGTGGTTGCCACAGGAGGGTCGCGTGCCGAGAAAGGTATCAGTAACCGCCGGACGATCGAAGTACGTGCAGGATATAGCCGTTGGGCCTCACAAGCTCCAGGCAGACGAGCCGAGCGACGTGGGCGGAGGCGATGCGGCCCCCACGCCGTATGAGCTGCTGCTTGCCGCGCTCGGAGCATGCACCAGCATCACGGTGCAGATGTATGCTGAACGGAGGCGGTGGCCGCTCGAGGGCGTGCACGTCGAGTTGTCGTACGCGAAGGTTCACGCCGATGATTGCGCGAACTGCGATACCGAGGTCAGGACGATCGAGCAGATCGAAAGGGAGATCTCTCTGCTCGGGGATCTATCCGAAGAGCAGCGGCAGAGGCTGATGGACATTGCCGACAGGTGCCCGCTTCATCGTACGCTGACCTCTCAGATTGAAATTCGGACGCGCCAGACCGCTGGCGTCAAGCGAGGCGTGTAAAGACGATGATCGAGCTGA
The DNA here is from genome assembly GCA_035499005.1 of Burkholderiales bacterium. Classification (GTDB taxonomy): domain Bacteria; phylum Pseudomonadota; class Gammaproteobacteria; order Burkholderiales; family SHXO01; genus SHXO01. The sequence goes on from DATJZQ010000137.1 coordinate 3,573, forward strand.
TCATCGATGAACGGCGGCGCGACATTGGCGGCTTCGAGGTGGGGCGGGTGCTGCCGTCCTCGAAGCGGCGCATGGTGGGACCCTTCATCTTCCTGGATCACATGGGTCCGGTCGATCTGCCCAAGGGCCTGCCGCGTAGCGCCGACGTGCGTCCGCATCCGCACATCGGGCTTTCCACCGTCACCTATCTCTTCGCGGGCGAGCTCATGCATCGCGACTCCACCGGAGTGGAGCAGGCGATTCGGCCGGGCGAAGTGAACTGGATGACCGCAGGCAGCGGGATCACACACTCCGAACGCTTCGAGCGGGCCCGCCGCGAGGGCGGACCCATGCATGGGGTCCAATCGTGGGTCGCGCTGCCGGATAGCCACGAACAAGCAACGCCGTCATTCGCGCACCACGAGGGACAGGACCTGCCTGTTCTTAGCGACGGCGGCGTCTGGTTGCGGATGCTGGCCGGGGAGGCCTGCGGCCTGCACGCGGCGGTAAAGACGCATTCGCCGCTGTTTTACGTGCATGCCGTGCTCGAGCGTGGTGGGCGGATCGCGCTCCCGCGCGAGTACGAGGAACGGGCGGCCTACCTCATCTCTGGCGCGGTGAAAGCGGACGGCGAGGCGATAGGTCCGGCGCAGATGGCGGTCTTCGGACGTGGCGCGGGCGCGGTCGTCGAAGCGACCGCGCCGAGCGTGCTCATGCTGCTGGGCGGAGCGCCGGTGGGTGAGCGCTTCATCGAGTGGAACTTCGTGTCGTCTTCGAAAGAACGCATCGCTCAGGCGAAGGCCGACTGGAGAGCTGGACGCATGAAGCTTCCCGAGCTGGACAATGCCGAGTTCGTTCCGCTCCCGCCCGATCCGCCGCCGGGCGTGGGGGCAATGTCGTAGGCGTCCTCGGCAGCACGGCGCGAGGGCCGGCGGTGAGCTTTGCGGGCGCCGTCAAATCAGCCCATAGGCATTGAGCTGCCTGGCGGTGCTGGCGACGAACACTTTGAACATGCTGATGGCGGGGACGGCGAGCAGCACGCCCACGAAGCCGAACAGGATCGCTCCGCCGGTCACTCCGATCACAACCACGAGAGGGTGGAGCTTGACCGCGCCGCCCAGCACTACGGGTTCGTACACGGCGCTCTTGATGACCTCTGCAAGTACGACCGCGGCGATCACCCAGATCGCGAGATTATCGATGCTCACCATCGGGATCAGCGGATGAATCTGCTGTGCCAGGAGCGCGTAGGCGAGGCCGCCCAGCAGGGCCACCGCGGACCCCAGATACGGAACGGCATTCGTCGCGGCCGCAAACAGGCCGATGCCGATCGCCCACCGCAGCGGAATGCCGACGACGGTCAGCAGCAGTGCGACGGTGATGCCCAGGAGGCAGGATTCGAGGAACAGGCCGCGCAACCAGTCTCCCAGTGCGTGGTCGAGATCGGCGAGCACGATGAGAGCGGGCTCGAACAGGCGATTGGGCACCATGCTCAGCAGTCCGCGCTTGAGCTGCCCGGTATCGCTCAGCAGGAAAAGGAAGACAAGTGGGGCGATGATCCAGTTGGAGAGGAGCTGTGCCAGGTACGAGACCGGCCCGCCCGCTGGCGAGCCCTCATAGAGTCCCGCCGGGCGCGGAGGCAGACTCTCTGCACCCGGCGCGATGCGCGCAGCCCGCGTACGCAGGTCGATCGTCTGAAGATTGGCTCGATCCTGGTCGAGCAGACGGTCCGGCGAGTTCGACGTGGCCGCACCACCTGAGCGCGATGCATAAAACAAGGATCGCTCTTCCGGTGTGAGGGCGAGCAGCTGGTTGACCCGGTCGAGCAGAGGGTCCGAGTCCGCGCGTACGAGCTGATACAGGCGGTTGCCCTTCGTCAACGTCGGATCGAGGTCCATCAGGCCGCGGTAGCGCTCGTTGATCGCGTACAGCGCACGGATCTTGAGCTCGACGGCCCCAGTTTGCGAGGGCACCAGCGTACGCAGCCGGTCGACGACGAACAAGGCGGCAAGAGCGACCACGAGGAGCAATAGCCCGATCGCCAGGCCGCGTGGAATGCGAAAGCGCTCCAGCTCGGACACCATGGGGCGGCAGATGTATGCCAGCAAGCCGCTCACCAGCACGGGGACGATCAGACTCCGAAGCGCCCAGAGCAGGAACGCCGCCAGGAGCAAGGCAGCGGTTCCGACGAGAGACTTGAACAGCAGTCCCGCGAGAAGTCCTTCGTTCCTAGCGCTCACGTTCGGACTCCTGATCCTGCCCGCCAAAATACTGGCTCTCCACGAGCATCTGCAGCCGCGCCGCGGTGATGCGGGCGAGCTGCTTGAGGATCTTGTTGGCCGTGGCGGGGTAGTGCCCGCCGAGCGCGTCGAGGTCCGAGCGCCCGAGAGCGACCAGGGAAACCGGCCCGCGCGCCCGGGCGGAGTTCCAGCGCGCCACCTCTCCCACCGCCGCCAGCTCATCGAACGATGCAGGCGGCTCCAGCGTCGCAAGCAGGACTTGCTTGCCTCCGTATGCACGCCTCGTAATCTCCACTGCGCCGCTGCGCAGGACGAACAGCGCCGCGCCGGGCTTCCCTTCCTCCGAGATGGACTCGCCGTCGCGGTAGCTGCGCTCGTGAACGATCCGGGCCAGTCGGTGCAGCTCTCCTGGTTTCAGGTCCCCGAACAGAGCCGTTTGCTTCAGAAAGCTGACCAGATCGCCGCCGGTCTCATGGCGGAATTTCGGGTTGGGATGGAATAGCGCACGCGCCGACGGGTCCAGCGGCTCGGCATCATCCTGACGGGGGTGCAGAAGATTCTTGACCCCCACCAAGGCAATCATCCTATCTTTCCAATTCATCTGCGTTGGCCTGGCCATGTAACGATGTTGCCGACACTAACGGAAACTTCGCGGGTGGACCAGCTTCTGCCTCGTTTCGTCGACGATCCCGGGCGCAGCGTCAGTGGACGCCGTTCGGGAAGGTGCTAAGAAGCAGCGCGTGCAGACCATTCCAGCAGATCTGCACACCGATGCACAGCAGGATGAACGCGGAGAGCCGCACCATCACGCCGGTGCCAGTCGGCCCCAGTTTCTTGAGGATGATATCCGCGTAGCGGTAACAGAGATAGACGCACAGTGCGACGATGAGGATGCCGACGGCGTGCGCGGCCGCAGTAATCACCAGCGTCCGAATCCCGGGCTTGGGATTCGCCCCAAGAGTGACGGCCACCGAGATCGAGCCAGGGCCCACCGTAAGCGGCATCGTCAAAGGGTAAAAAGCGCGCTGACTGAGCTCCTCCGGGGTTACGGTCGAGGCTCCGTTCCGGGACAGCGCGGGCGCGAAGCTCGCGCTGTTCAGCAGCGACCACGCGATGGCACAGATCAGGATGCCGCCGGCAACCTGAACGGCGGGAACCGACAGCGAGAAGAAGTCGAGGACATAGGCGCCGATCAGGGCCGAAGCGATGAGCAGCAGGAAGCTGTTCAGCGCGACCGCCTTCGCCGTTCGCCCTCGCTCTTCGGGGGTGAGGCCAGCGGTGATTGCGAGATAGACCGGCGCGGCGCCCAGCGGGTCGACGATGGGCAGGAGCGCGGCGACCGCGAGCAGGACGGTCGAGGCGAAGTCGCTCAGGTCACTGAGGATGGTGAACAACGGCGTCGACTGGCGGCAACGGCGAGTGTGCGGTGATGATAGACCTCTCCGGTTCCGTTGACTTCGCCGACCGACGAACCCGGTCAAGCCTCGCTATCTGCCTCCTCGGTGTCGAGCCGGTCGATGCAATCTTCGAGCAGCGCGTGCAATGCCGCCACCCGCTCGCTTCCCAAGCGTGCATTGAGCGCGAGCTGCGCCTGCTTCCATGCGCGTTGAGCTTCTGCGCGCTTGGCCCGTCCCGCCTCGGTGGCCTCCACCAAACGGCTGCGCGCGTCGTCGCCGGGTCCTTGCCGCAGCCAGCCTTGCGCTATCAGCGGCTGCAGATTGCGCGTCAGCGTCGAGGCGTCGAGCCGCATGCGTTGCGCGAGATCGGACGGGCGAATCGGCCCCAGCAGCACCACGTGCGAGAGCAACGAATACTGCGTGTTCTTGAGCCCGGTCGCTGCGACGAAGGAGTCGTAGTGCCGCGTCACCACGCGGCTCAACTGGCGCAGCTTGAGATTGGTACAGCCCTGGGGCTTGACGGGATCGGCCATTTGGAAGTATTGTACCTACAATTATTGTAAATGCAAGTGTATCCCGAGAGAGAAAGCTCATGAGCATCGAAGAAACGATCGCCCGCTGGCGGGGCGAAGAGGCCGCCGTGCGAGAGCGGCTCGCTGCAAGTCCCGGGTACGTACGGCCCGACCAGGCGGCTGGCCGCACCGGCATGGAGGTATTCCAGGCGATCTTCGCCGGAAGCCTGCCCCGTCCGCCGATCGGCGATACGCTCGACTTCGTACCGATTCACATCGAGCCCGGGCTAGCCGTGTTTCAGGGGCGTCCGCAATTGAAGCACTACAACCCGCTTGGCACCGTCCACGGCGGCTGGTTCGCCACGCTGCTCGATTCGGCGGTGGGTTGCGCTGTGCACTCGACGCTGCCGGCGGGCAAGGCCTACACAACGCTGGAGCTCAAGCTCAATATCGTGCGCGCTCTCACCGACGCGGTGCCGCTGGTGCGCGCGGAGGGCAAGGTGCTGCACGCCGGCCGGCAGGTGGCGACCGCAGAAGGACGCCTTGTGGGTCCGGACGGCAGGCTGTACGCGCATGCGACCACGACCTGTCT
>DATJZQ010000138.1:0-20089 GCA_035499005.1 Burkholderiales bacterium
AAACCGTCCTTCGTGCGCAGGGCAATGGCGCCACCCAACGTGTTAAGGCCGTATAGCGGATTGGAGCCGGGGATGACGTCTACGCGCGAAATCGCGTTCATCGGGATCAAATCCCAGCTCACGACGTCCCCGAAGGGCTGGTTCATGCGCACGTTGTCCATGTAGACCGACAGACCCTGTGGCGTTCCGAGCAGGGGGGAGGCGGTGAAGCCGCGGTAGTTCACATCGGGTTGGAACGGGTTGCCCTGGAAATTGCTGACGCTCACCGAGCCCACGCTCTCTTCGAGCAGGGAGTTCAAGTTGAACGGTTTGAGCTGATCGATCAGCTTCTCGTTGACGGTCTGGACGTTGCCCGGGACCATGTCCTTGTCAACGCCCAGGCCCGGCACCGGGCTGGTCCCGATCACTTCCACGACGGGAGTCGAAGGTGGAGTAGTGCTCTGAGGTTGAGCGGTCTCGGGTGCGGTGGTCTGTTGCGCATGCCCGGCCAGCGCGATGCCACCCAGCGCAGCCAGGCACGCGGCCCGTATAGTTCTCGTTGTCATCGCGTTGCGGTCCCGTTTGTTCTTTGATTGCATCTGCCGTTGCGGCAGACTCCCGCTGCCTGCAACGTCCTCCCACTGAAGTCCGGCAGCAAGCGGCGTGGACCAGGGTCCAGCTAATCTAGGCCAGCGCGTCCCACCTCGCGCAGGGAATAATTCCCGAGAGATATTAGGACTCCCTCACTTCGCCCTCGCGCTCGGCGTATCTGCCGCTTCTAAGCGACGCGGCGGTGGGGCATCCGGCAAGCAGCGAGAAACGGTTCTACCGGGTGTCGGGACGCGGGTCGCTTATGAAGCCGCCGCGGTTGGGCATTTGGGTCGTGGGCAACGAATGCGCATCCATCACCGCATCGGCCCCCACGACGCCGTTGAGATACAGCAGGTAGGCAACGAGCGCGTAGACCTCTTCGTTGCCCAGCGACTGCGGGGCGTTGAACGGCATGGCTCGGCGGACGTAATCAAACAGCGTGGTGGCGTAAGGCCAGAAGCTGCCAACGGTCTTGACGGGCGTGCTCGACGCGAGCGTTCCCTGCCCGCCGGTCAGGCGGTCTTCGGGCTTGCCTTCGCCGCCGCGGCCGTGACAAGCTGCGCAGCGCTCGGCGAAGAGCTGCGCACCTTTGGCCACCGATCCCTCTCCGGGCGGCAGTCCCCTGCCATCGGGTGCGATGTCGATGTTCCAGGCACGGACCAGGTCCGCAGATGCCGGAGCGCCGATGCCAAGCCCATCTGCACGAGCAGCCGTGCACGCGGCCAACAGCAGGATGCACAGGCTACGCATGGACATTTTCCACACTGCCGTCCGACGCAACGCGCCAGCTTTGAATCCCGTTGTAGTGGTAATAGGACTCGCTGCCCCGCGCCGCGAGCAGGGCGCTGCGCGACGGCTGGACATAGCCGGTCTCGTCCACGGCACGGCTTTGGAGAACAGCCGGTTCGCCGTCCCATTGCCACGGCATCCGAAACGCAGTTAGACATTTGGACAGGACCGGCTCCTGCAGTTGTGCCGCACGCCAGGTCCGGCCGCCGTCCACGGATACATCCAGGCGCAGGATTCGACCGCGCCCGCTCCAAGCATAGCCCTGAATTTCGACAAAACCGCGAGAGCGGACCGTCTGTCCGCCTGACGGCCGCACGATCACGGACTTGGCTTCCATGACGAACGTGAACTGGCGTGCGGTGCCATCGGGCATCAGGTCGGTGTATTTCGAAGTTTCTTCCCGCGTCATGAACGGCTGCTCGCCGAGCTTGAGACGCCGCAGCCATTTGATGTTCATGTTTCCTTCGAAGCCGGGCAGCAAGAGGCGCAGGGGATAACCCTGCTCCGGCCTTAGCATCTCTCCGTTCTGTGCGTAGACCAGGAGAGCGTCGTCGAGGGCCTTATCGAGCGGAACGCTGCGCGTCATGGCCGCGGCGTCGGCGCCTTCGGCGAGCAGCCACTTGGCGCGCGGATCTATCCCCGCTTCCTGCAGGATCAACGCGAGGGGGACGCCGGTCCATTCGCAGCAGGAAAGCAGCCCGTGCGTGACTTGGATGTCGCTGCCCTTCTTTTCCATTCGCCTGCGCTGTTGCCCGAGCATTCCAGGAAATGGAAGCGGGAGACACTTGGGAAGCGCATGACATCGTCCATGGTGAAGGTGAGCGGCCTTTCGACCAACCCGTGCACCAGCAGCCGATGCCGCTCAGGCGGAATGTCGGGAACGCCGGCGTGGTGGCGCTCGAACACGAGTCCGCTCGGGGTCACGATCCCGCGCTGGTCTTGCAATGGAGTGAGGCTGGCGGCCGTGAGCGTGTTCACGCGGCCGGGGATCGGGACGCGCACGACGGCGGCTTCATATTTCGACCGCTCGCCATAGGCGGGCGTAAGGATGGGGTGCCCCTGCGTCTTCGTCCAGGGCGGCACGAGGTCGCCGGAGGCTGGCTCGGATCCGCTGCCGGCTAGTCGCGCGCTCAGGGGGAAAACGCTCGCTGCAGTCAGCCCTAACGCGCGCCCGAAAAGCAGGCGCCTCCCGCGCTTCACTTCCGATTGACTCATGGTTTTTCCTCCGAAGTCGCCCGGCTCTCGTGTACTTGAGAAGCGGGGACGTAAGATCCGGCGTGACAGCGCTTGCGTCGTCCCGGACTTCGCGGGGCGCCGAGACGGTTTGTCGCGGGATGGGGCCTAGTGCCGTCCGAGACGCTCGCGGTGATCGTCCCGCTCGTCTCGCGCGGACTCCTCGCGCGAGCGTGCTGCTTCGACCAGCGCCAGCGCAACAGCTACAACATACGCCAACACGAGCGGCAGGAACAGCAGCTTGCCGACGAAGTCGATCATGAGGTTCCGAGTCACGTCCCTGGCGCACGCTGCGGGGCTGAGCCCCACGCTTGCACGATCGGCGCGCGGCGGCGCCCACGCCAGGGAACGCTTCACCGTATGGCGGGGAATATCACCCAAAGGGCACAAGCCCTTGCTCTCCGCGCACGTGTCGGGCGTGCCCCCGCCGTTTGGCAGTGGTGCGAAGCTCTCGGATCCACTCGAAAACTTCTAGGCCGGCGTCCGCAGACGGCCCGGGGGGCGCTTTTCACTGCATGAGCGTTCAGTGAACGGCCTGACATGGTCGGGACGTCTCAGCGACAGTGCGCCACTCGTCGCTCATCTCGCGGCACACCGCGCGGATCAGAGGATCGGCGTCCTGGTGCCGGGTCAGATAAACAAGGTGTGCTGCGACACATGCCGCGAGACGAGAGCAACGCGTTCGCCGGTAGGCGTTCATGAGATAGAGCGTAGCGGCGATGACGGTTTCGACCCGGCTTGGCGAGCAGCTCACTGCGTCCATCGGAAGACTCCTCGAAAGCGGCCTGTTCGGCGATTGGGGGGTCGCGCACTTGCGCGTGGCGATTCGCCGGATGGACGTTTCGCACCCGGCAGTAAGCTTGTCATAACAATAATGATTCTCATTATCATAGTCAAGGCCTGGGCTATATCCACTGTGCAGCGCCAACGGAGGTCGGCATCAATGGCAGACCCCGTTGGGTGACATCCTCCGCCGGATGTTCTCGCGGGTGAACGGAGATCGGACGAGAAGCCAATGCGCTTGTGTGGTGGTCTAGCAGCCTCCGAGCGGACTTGTGCGGAGTCGTCAGGGAAAAACTCCCTTGTCACGCCGGGAACACTTGGGTATAGATACCCGGGTCGGCCAGGATCGCGTTGTTTCGAGGGGGCGCCGCTGTCGCTTGAATGCCGTGCATGCAAACGTTGATACACCTTTGCCCGTACCCATGCTGTCCGAGTCACCCGAGCACCGCCGTCAGGTCTTCCGAGATCTGCTGGTGGTCGTCGCGGTTACCGTGGCGGTGTTTGTCCTATCGTCAGCGCTCGAGTTGAGGGAACGGATAACCGAGCTCACCCGGCCGCTCGAGAGCTATCAACTGGACGAGCTGCCGCTAACCGTGGCGGCGCTAGCTCTATCCCTCGCCTGGTTTGCGTGGCGCCGCTGGCGGCAGCTTCAGCACACCCAGAAGGAGCTGGCAGAGACCCTGACCGAGAACCGGCTGTTGTCGCAGAGGTATTTGCTGGTGCAGGAAGAGGAGCGGCGCAACCTGGCGCGCGAGATGCACGATGAGCTCGGCCAATGTCTCAACGCCATCAAGCTCGATGCCGTCTCGATCTGCGAGCTGTCGAAGGGTCTGCAACCGGAGATCGAGCGCAGCGCCGGCTCGATCGTCGAGATCTCGAATCACGTGTACGAAGTGGTCCGCAGCATGATGCAGCGTCTGCGGCCGGCGGCGCTGGACGCGCTCGGGCTGCGTGATGCCGTATCGGATCTCGTGGATCAATGGCGGCGCCGCAACCCGAGCGTGATGTGCGCGTTCGAAGCCGACGATGATCTATCAGAGCTCGGAGAGCTCACCAATATCACCGTCTACCGGCTGGTGCAGGAGTGCTTGACCAACGTCGCCAAGCATTCCGGCGCGACACACGTCTACGTCGGCGTCGCGCGCGCGAGCATGCGGGAGCTGCGCGCGACCGTGCGCGATAACGGGCGTGGCCTGGATGTCAACGCCAAACGCTCGGGGCTGGGCCTGGTCGGTCTGCGCGAGCGGGTGGAAGCTCTTGACGGGCGACTGGAGCTGGCGGGCGCACCGGGTACGGGCGTGCACGTCACCGCCTGGCTTCCTGTGATCAGCAAGACTGGAATCGAATGAGCGTGGTGCGCGTCGTGCTGATCGACGACCACTCGGTGGTCAGGGAGGGCTATCGGCGCCTGTTGGAGCGCACACCCGACATCGCAGTGCTCGCGGAAGCGGCGACCGGGGAAGAGGCGTACCGGCTGTTCTCCGAGCAGCGCCCGGACGTCGTGGTGATGGATATCAACCTGCCGGGCATGAGCGGCATCGAGGCGACGCGCCGCATCCTGGCGCGCGATCCCGAGGCGCGGGTGCTGGTGTTCAGCATGCACGAGGACGCGCTGTTCGGTTCGCGGGCGCTGCAGGCGGGCGCGCGCGGTTATGTCACCAAGGCCAGCGCTCCGGAGGTGCTGGTCGAAGCGGTGCGCGCCGTGGCGCAGGGACGGATGTTCTTAAGTCATGACATGGCGCAGCGCCTCGCGCTCCAATCCGTCCCGGGACAGGAGTTACCGCTGGATGCGTTGTCCCCGCGCGAGTTCGAAGTGTTCAGGCTGCTGGCCGAGGGCAGGGCAGTCAGCGACATCGCCCGTATTCTCTCGCTCAGTCAGAAGACCATTGCCAACTATCAGTCGGCCATCAAGCAGAAGCTCGAAGCGCAGACCTCGGCGCAGATGGTGTGGATCGCGCTCAAGCGCGGACTGGTCGGCGGCAAAGCGGAATAGCCGAACTCTCCCCAAGACTTGACCGCGCACCGAGCGCGGCTGCACACTTCTCGAGGTGAAGACCTACAGCTTGCGGCGCTCTGCGGACGCCACGCCCAGGATTCGCATCCCCGCGCTGGCCGGATACCTGGCGAGCCTGTGGCTGGGCTGTGCCGCAGGCCTGGCGGAAGAAGACAAGTTCGCCAAGTGCCCCGACCCGGAAGCGGCACGCCAATACGTAAAGCAATGTCGGGCAGCCAATCCTTACAAGACCGTGGAAGCCTGCGAGGAGCTTGCGCTGGAGAAGCTCTGCAAGAAGCAGTAGCGCAGTTGCTTGCTGCCAGCGTTGCATTGCTCGCCTTGTTGGCAGTGCCGCTGATGAGTCGTGCAGAATCCCCGGGACTCCATTCACGAACTGAATCGATGGAGGCCGAATTTCGCGGCTGTGAGTCCGCCGGGTGGTGTCGGTTTTGGATCGAGTCCCTCGACCCGTGGGCGATGTCGCTCTATCGCGTGCGTCCCGACGGCGTTTCGCGAGCGCTTGGCGATCAGGCCGTCCGCATTGCAGTGCGCAACCGCCTCAATGCCTTGCTCGCCAACATGATTCACCAGTCCAAGCACATCCTGCTGTATGACCTGCGCAAATTGGACGACGGAACATTCGCGGCTGCTGTTACGGTCAACGGTGCAGACGTAGCCTCGGATTCGATTCTTGTGGAACTACAGAAAAAGCTTGGTGATGGCGCGCGCGTCCGCTAGACGGAAAACGCGGTGAAGGAGCCTCCCGGCAGGCGGACCCGCCGGGAGGGGAAGACAGATCTCAACTTACTCCTTTGTGATGGCCCAGACCACCGCGGATTTCGGCGTCGTATAGAACGGCGATTCCATCTGATAGTTCACATACAGCTCGCCGTAGTCGGCAACGTACATCGTCCTGCCATCGGTGCTGAACTCAACGTCGTTGGTGCGCTCGAACCCGCCGCGGTTCTCCTTCTTCTGGTAGGCATTGGGACCCGGATCGATGTTCTCAGCGAAGATCGACCACTTGACGCCAGCCGGATTGAGAAACTCGACCTTCACGATCACCGGCCACATCGGGCGCAGGCTTTCGGGACCGTTGTCGATGATGCCGAACACCGCGGCAAACAGCGTGTCCGGCGGTTGACCGAACGCCTTCGGTGCCCACGCGATCCCGTCCATCGGGTTGTTGGTGTCCCACTCCATGACCGGATTGACGTAGCCGTTCGGGTTGGGATTGGCCACGATCAACGGGGTGCCTCGAATGCCGATCGAATGGTCGATGAAGCGATAGGGCGGCAGCGTCGGGACGAATGGCTTGTCGCCGATGTACAGCTGTGGATTCGGCCGTGTGCTGTCGAACTTGTTGCCGCGATAGACGTCAGGCCCATAACGCTTGATGTTCACGAAGTTCGGGCCCTCCTTATCCGGAAAGCCTGCGTCCTGACCCTTCTCGGTGAACACGAACAGCTTTTCGGAGCCGTTGGCAACGCGGCGATTGCCCTTGTCGTTCATGCCGTTGTCGCTCACCACCAGTGCATGCTCAAAGCGCGAGCCCTTGGGTCCGAAGGTCACGCCGGACGAGTTGCGCAACCCCATCACATACACTTCCCAGTCGTCGCGCGTGTAGCTGCTGTCGGGTTTCAGTTTCGCTCTGTGGACGGCGCCGCCGCAGGGCTTCTGCGCGGGGATCACCTGACCGGGCTTGGACGGAGTGCCCTTCGGCAGGTACGCACCCGTGAGATTGCCTTCGGTATCGCGGATGTTGAGGCCCGTCAGCACGATATCCCGGCAGGGCGGATCACGTGGCAACGGCGGAACGCCAGCGGGCGTGCGCTTTTCCCAGTAGGGATCGATCGCATCGGTCCACCCGTGGATGTTCGGATCGGAATAACCCGAATTGGTCGGTGCGCCCACCGCGTAGTACAGCCATCCGTCCCGGCAGGTGATGCCGCCCAGCGCGTGATCACCAATCGGTACTTCGTTCATGATGAGCTTCGGCGTACCGTTTACGCCGTCGATCTCCCACAGGCCGTAACTGTAGTCTCCCACGTAGGTCCGGCCGTTTTCCGGGCAATAGCTGATTTCGTTCAGGGCAAACGACTTGAACATGCCCAGGCCGACTTTGTCCTTGATCAGCTTGCCGGACTTGTCGAAGATCTTCACGTGCGGCTTGTCGATGCCTTCCGGCGGAAAGCCGAAAGTGTTGCCCGAAATGGCGACCCAGACGTTGTCGTTCTTGTCGACCGTGATCGACGTGACCGTGTCCAGGCCGGAAGCGAACACGCTGACTTTATAGCCCGGTGGCACCTTGATTTTGCTCGGGTCCGGCTTGACCGGCGTGCGCGTGGACCATTTTCCGGCCGGACCGCCTGGCTCCGCTACCGCACGATCCTGCGCGAACGCGGACCCCCCTACACATCCCAAACTTAATGCGAGTACTGCCGCATATGTTGGTATTTTCATTTCCTCTCCTCCTCGGTTGAAATTCCACTTCGACCTGCCGTACCACTGACACACCAGCTACTTCAGATCCTACGCAACCTTCCATTTAGACCGATGCGGCGATGCAGCGGGATCGATCTCACTCAGAAAACGTTCGGATGTGCGCGACGATGGCTCGAATCTCCTCATCGTTCAGCCGTTTTTCCCATGCGGGCATGGTCGCGATTTTGCCCATGAAGGCGCCGCCTTTTTTGATGATCAAGAAGAGATACTCGTCGGGGACCTGGCTCATGTACTCCTTGTTGGCCAGCGTTCCTACATGGGGACTGAACCCGCCTCGGTGTCCTTCGCCTCCGTCGCCCCGATACCCGTGGCAACCAGCACACATCTGGTCGAAAATCGCCTTGGCTTTTTGCTCGTCGACTTCCGCCGTGGCTACCATCGGCACCAAGGTTAGTAGCGCTGCTATTGTTATCCTGCTCGGGAACTTCATGCCGGTGTGTAATTGGATCAGTTTGACAGATAGCGGGCAACCGTATCACGTGTCGCGGGATGGCTCAAGAGCAGCGCCCGCGCGGCAGGCCCTTGTGCCCAAGCCCCATCCGTTCGAACGCCGGGCCTCCAAGTCCTCGATATTCCTGTGGTAGTTGGGTGACCACAAACCGGGAAAACCTCCCGGGAAACAGGACTGGGCGGCGTCCGGTTGCTTGCCGAGCGGAGCCCGGTCGCGCACAATCTACTGTTGGCAGCCCGGTGCGAACTAAAGCGTGGAAAGCAGCAAAGCAGTCCAGGGTCGACCGGTGCACAGAACAAACCGATTAGCACGCAACATGAGCTTGAAGCGCACCTTGGTCCTGAACGTGGTCGGCATGACGCCCGATCTACTCCCGCACGCGCCTCATCTGCAGCGCTTGGCGGCCGAGGGGGCGATGCGGCCGCTCACGACGGTCACGCCAGCTGTCACCACCACGGTGCAGTCGACCTTCGTCACCGGCGGATTGCCGCGCGACCACGGTGTCGTGGCGAACGGTTGGTATTTTCGCGACCTCGCCGAAGTGTGGCTGTGGCGTCAGTCGAACCATCTGGTCCACGGTGAGAAACTATGGGATACCGCGCGGCGGCGCGACGCCACATTCACTTGTGCCAAGCTGTTCTGGTGGTACAACATGTATTCCTCGGCGGATATTGCGGTCACGCCGCGCCCTATGTATCCCGCCGACGGGCGCAAGCTGCCCGACGTCTACACCTGTCCGACAGAGCTGCGTTACGACCTGCAGAAGCGACTGGGCCAGTTTCCCTTGTTTCGCTTCTGGGGCCCGGGCGCGGACATCGTGTCGACCGAATGGATCGGCCGCTGCGCGCTGGACGTGTTCCAGCGCTCCCGGCCGACTCTGACCTTGGTATACCTGCCCCACTTGGACTACAACCTTCAGCGGCTGGGTCCGCACGATTCGCGCATCGCGCGCGACGTGGCGGCGGTCGATTCGATCTGTGGTGAGTTGATCGAGACCGCGCAGCGCGCCGGGGCACGTGTGATTGCCCTGTCCGAGTATGGAATCACGCCGGTGAACAACCCCGTACACATCAACCGAGCGCTGCGCCGGGCCGGGTTTATCCGCGTGCGGGAGGAACTGGGTCGCGAGCTGCTTGATGCCGGCGCGTCGAGCGCGTTCGCCGTTGCGGACCATCAGATCGCGCACGTCTACGTGTCTGAACCGGCTCGTGTGCGCGAGGTGAAGGCACTGCTGGAAGCGCTGCCCGGCGTGGAACGAGTGCTGGACGAAGCCGGCAAGCGGGAGCATGGGCTGGATCACCCGCGCTCGGGCGAGCTGGTGGCCATCGCGCGGGCCGACAGCTGGTTCACCTACTATTATTTTTTGGAGGACGAACGCGCCCCCGACTTCGCGCGCACGGTGGATATTCATCGCAAGCCGGGCTATGACCCGGTCGAGCTGTTCATCGATCCTCGGCTGCGCCTGCCAAAAGCGCGTATTGCTTGGCGGCTGGCACAGAAGATCCTGGGCTTCCGGTACATGATGGATGTCATCTCACTGGATGCTGGCCTGGTGAAAGGCTCGCATGGACGGCCCACGGACAACCCGGAGCACGGACCGCTGTTCATCAGTTCGGCGCCAGAGCTCTTATCCCAGGCTTCCGTCGCGGCGACCGATGTAAAGCGGCTGATACTCGACCATGTATTCGAGGCTTCGGCGCAACCGGTGAAAAGGGCTGCATGACCGCGCGTGCTTTGCTCGCCGGCTGGCTTGCTCGCCAGCTTTCGGCCGATGCGGCGGCCTGGCTGAAGAATTCGGCTGCGCAGATCCAGGCGTCCAGCAAGGACGCCGATCTCTACCTGTCGGTGAGCTTGGTCACTCGCAAGGTGGGAAAGACCGACTTGGCGCTGACTGAGGCAGATCTGCGCGAAGCCAAAGCGGCTCGCCCGGATTGGAACCCGCGTGACTGGAGCACCGATCAGGCGGCACGCGTGCTGCTGCTGCTGGCATTGGAGCAGGAGCCGCCACGCCTCGCGCGCGCGCTGGATCAGCTCTGCAACAGCGCTGATGTGAGCGAGCTCATCGCCTTCTATCGGGGCCTGCCTCTGTACCCCGATCCGTCGCGCTATCTGGCGCGGGCCACCGAAGGCCTGCGCACCAACATCAAGGGCGTGTTCGAGGCCATCGCGCTGCGCAATCCGTATCCGAGCGAGCAGTTCCCGCAAGCGGCCTGGAATCAGATGGTGCTCAAGGCGCTGTTCGTTGGCAGCGCGCTGTGGCCAGTGGTAGGGCTGGACCGCCGCGCAAATCCCGAACTGGCGAGCATGCTCTGCGACTACGCGCACGAGCGCTGGTCTGCAGGGCGCCCGGTGAGCCCGGAACTGTGGCGCTGCGTGGGGCCGCATGCTGCGGGCGCGATGCTGAACGATCTCGAGCGGGTACTGAGGAGCGGGACGGAACCGGAACGCAGAGCGGCGGCGCTGGCCTTGCGCGCCTCGCCCGACCCCGCCGCGGGCACCCTGCTGCAGCGCGATGCGGCGCTTGCGAAGGCGGTGGCCGGCGGCGAGCTGACCTGGGAGCGGGTCGTAGCCACTACTTGAATACACATACCGATCGTATGGAGGGAACCATGAAGTTCATCGACCCGCACATCCACATGAGTGCGCGCACCACCGACGACTACGAGCGCATGGCTGCAGCCGGCATCGTCGCGCTCATCGAGCCGGCGTTCTGGCTTGGCCAGCCGCGTACCAACGCCGGCAGCTACATGGATTACCTCTCGAGCCTGGTCGGCTGGGAACGCTTCCGCGCCGCCCAGTTTGGCATCCGCCATTACTGTGCTATCGGTCTCAATGCCAAGGAAGCGAACAACGTGGCGCTCGCCGAAGAGGTGCTCGCGCTGCTGCCGCGCTATCTGCTGAAAGAGGGTGTGGTGGCGCTGGGCGAGATCGGCTTCGACGATCAGACCGCAGCCGAGGAGAAGTACTACCGAGCCCAGCTCGACATGGCCAAGGACCTCGACATGGTCGTGATGGTCCACACTCCGCACCGGGACAAGAAGACCGGCACCATCCGCAGCATGGAGATCGCGGTCGAGCATGGAGTGGCGCCCGGGCGTGTCATCATCGACCACAACAATGAAGAGACTGTGGAGGACGTGCTCGAGCGCGGCTTCTGGGCTGCTTTTACGCTGTACCCGCATACCAAGATGGGCAACGAGCGGATGGTCGAGATTGCCCGTCGTTTCGGGTCGGAGCGCATCATCATCGATTCCAGTTCCGACTGGGGGGTCTCTGATCCCTTGGCAGTCCCCAAGACTGCACGTCTGATGCTCGAGCGCGGCATAGCTGCAGAGGACGTGGAGAAGATTTCCTACCGCAACGCACTGGCCGCATATGGTCAGACCGGCCAGATGGCGGAGAAGGATTGGCTCGAGCCCGCGGACATCGATCAGCGCACGCTGTTCGAGGGCAATTCGGTGTTGCGCGGGCAGCAGCCGCGCGTCGACGACCTGCAGCAGATCCCGGAGCGCATCAAAGACCTCGTTTTCAAATAGGGGACCTCGTTTTCAAATAGGGGACCTTGTCTTCAAATAAGGGATCTCGTTTTCGAATAAGGAACGCTTCGCGCGGCGCGTAAACGTATGAAGACCCCAACGACAAACATCTCACAGATCGTCGAACGGGAGACGTTCGGGGCGGTGTATCACCAGCGCTTCGCAGTACAGTACGACTATCCGGTGCATTTCACGCGGGGTCTGTTTGCGCCGGACAACCCTGTGTTCGTGGAGGCGCTATCGCGGCAGGAGCCCGGCAAACGGCACCGAGCTTGGGTGTTGATCGACGCCGACGTGGCGGCGAGCTGGCCCGGGCTTGGGCACGAGATCAGCGCCTACGTGGAGCACCATGCGGAGCGGTTGCAGCTGGTAGCCCACCCCGAAATCATTGTGGGAGGCGAGAAAGTCAAGCACGACCCGGAGCTGGTCACGCGCCTGCAGCGGCGTTTGCTCGAGCTGGGCATCGACCGGCATTCGTTCGTGGTGGCAGTGGGCGGCGGAGCGTTTCTGGACATGGTGGGGTTTGTGGCGGCAACCGTCCATCGAGGGGTACGCCACGTGCGCGTGCCTACCACGGTGCTCGCACAAAACGATTCGGGGGTGGGGGTCAAGAACGGCGTCAATGCCTTTGGCGTGAAGAACTTCGTGGGTACGTTTGCGCCGCCGTTTGCCGTGCTCAACGACGGCAACTTTTTGCGCACCCTGCAGCCGCGCGACCGCATCGCGGGCATGGCGGAAGCAGTGAAGGTAGCTTTGATCCGCGATCGAGTCTTCTTCGAGTGGCTGGAGAGCCAAGTGGAAGCGCTGCGCGCGAGTGAGGCGGAGGCCATGGCGCGCATGATCCGCCGCTGCGCCGAGCTGCACATGCGCCAGATTGCCCACGGAGGCGATCCGTTCGAGAGCGGCAGCGCGCGTCCTCTGGACTACGGGCACTGGGCTGCGCACAAGCTGGAGGCGTTGACCGCGAATGAGCTGCGCCACGGCGAGGCTGTGGCCATTGGGCTGGCGTTGGACAGCCGCTACTCGGTGCAGGTGGGAATGCTCGCGGCGGGGCAGGAGGACCGCATCTTTGCCCTGCTCAAGCGCCTGGGATTTTACCTGTGGCATGCGGCGCTCGAGCGCCGCGATGAACAGGGACGCTGGCTGGTGCTGGAGGGGCTGCGCGAGTTTCGCGAGCATCTGGGCGGGGAGCTCAGCGTGACGCTGCTGCGCGAGATCGGCCGCGGCGAAGAGGTGCATGCGATGGACGAAGCGGAAATCCTGCGCGCGATCGCCTGGCTGCGCCAGCGGGAAGCACAATGATCCTGGGTCACGGCCCCTGCCATCTCACTTACTGCAGCAACATCCACCCCGGCGAAAGCTGGGCGGAAGTGCGCAGCAACCTCGAGCAACATCTGCCGCCCGTGCGCGCGCGACTTGCTCCCGATACGCGCTTCGGCATCGGTCTGCGCCTCTCGGCTGAAGCCGCGCGCGAGCTGTCCAGCCCGGCGGCGCTGGCGGAGTTCAAGAGCTTCCTCCAGCGCGAGCGCTTTTACGTGTTCACGCTCAATGCATTCCCATACGGTACGTTTCACGGCAAGCGGGTGAAGGAGGACGTGTACCTGCCCGATTGGCAGGATGCCAAGCGTCTCGAATACACCGACCTCATGGCCGATCTGCTGTCGGAGTTGCTGCCGCAAGACGCAGGGCTGACGGGCAGCGTCAGCACGGTGCCGGGCGCCTTCAAGGAAAATGCCCGCACGCCACAGGCTGTGTCTCGCATTACCGATCTCATGATCCGGCACGCGGCACATCTAGTCGACTTGAAAGCGCGCACCGGCAAGCACATCACGCTGGCGCTCGAGCCTGAGCCGTGCTGTTTTCTGGAGACGGTCGATGAGACTGTCGCGTTTTTTCGGGAGCATCTGTTTGCCGATAGCGCCGTTTCCAGGTTGTCCGAGCTGACCGGCGTGGATCGCACGCGCGCGCGGACGGCATTGAGGGACCACCTGGGCGTTTGCCTCGACCTTTGCCACGCGGCTGTCGAGTTCGAAGATCCACGGGCGTGCATAACGCAGCTTGCAGACGCCGGAATTGGCGTGTACAAGATGCAGATCACCGCCGGTCTGCGTTTGCCGAGGCTTTCGAGCGCCGCCCTCGCCGGTGTGCGCCAATTCGACGATCCGGTGTACCTGCACCAAGTGGTCGAGGCCGGGCCGGACGGGCTCACGCGCTACGTCGACCTGCCCGAAGCGCTGCGGAGCGCCGAAGGCCGCACGCTGGAGGGGCGCGAATGGCGGGTGCACTGTCATGTGCCCGTGTTCGTGGATGACCTCGGCCACTTCTCGTCCACGCAGGCCTTCATCCGCGAGGTGCTGCAATTGCACCGCAGGCGGCCCGTCTCTACGCACCTCGAGGTGGAGACCTATACCTGGAGCGTCTTGCCCGCGCAGCTGCGCGCGGATGGCATGGACCACGCCATCGCGCGCGAGCTGGCCTGGGTGCGGGAAGAGCTGGCGCAGTGAGCATGGCCCCGGCGCTGTCGGTTGCACTGCGCCTGGGGCGTATCTCCAACCTTCCCACAGTGTGGACCAACACGCTGGTGGGCGTGACGCTGGCCGGCGGCGCCGCGCGGGACGCGCGCGTGCCCATCCTTCTGGCCGCGTTCTCGCTGTTCTACATCGGCGGCATGTTTCTCAACGATGCCTTCGATCGCGAGTTCGACGCGCGCACACGTCCCGACCGTCCCATACCGGCCGGCCAGGTGAGGGCAAGCACCGTGTTCAGCTCGGGTTTCGGGATGCTGGGCATCGGTGTGCTGCTGCTGGTTATGGTTGGCTACGCGTTCGCCAACGGCACCCGCTGGCTCGCCCCTGCGTCGGGTCTGGTTCTGGCCGCGGCTGTCGTACTGTACGACGCGTGGCACAAGAACAATCCCCTCAGCCCGCTGCTGATGGGTGTGTGTCGGATGCTTGTGTACGTCACAGCCGCATTGGCGATGTCGGGAAGCCTAAGCTCGCGCCTTGTGTCAGCGACCCTCATCCTGCTGTCCTACCTGATCGGGCTGACCTACACCGCCAAGCGCGAGCACTTGAACGAGCTGGGCAGCACCTGGCCGCTCGCGGCCCTCGCGGTGCCGCTGATCTATGGTGTCGTCCAGGCGCTGGCCACGTTGATGGTGTGGCCCTTTCTGCTCGCCCTGACCGCCTGGGTACTGTATTCGTTGTGGCTGCTGCGGCGCCGAGGACCCGGAGATGTGCCGCGCGCGGTGGCCAGCTTGATTGCCGGCATCCCGTTGCTGGATGCCGTCATTCTCTGCGGCGCGGGCGCTCCGACGTTGTCGATGATCGCAGTCGCCGCCTTCGTCCTGACCACGGCGTTGCAGCGCGTTGTGCCGGGAACCTAGCGAGCGCCAGATATTGTCCTCGGCGAACGGCACGATCCCGGTGTCGGTCTAGCCGCGAAACTCCCTGTGTGAACGCCTGAGGTTGCTCGCCGCAAGCTCTCGATGCCATTCGCCTGATGCGCGAGGACGCGATGCGCAACGGGGCCTGACTGGCCGGGAAATTCTCCCGAGAACGCGCGGAGCGTGACAGGAGAATCTCCCTTTACGACGCCATTCTCTGCGCCAGATACTTCAACCCCTGCTGCGATCCACATCGATGCGCTATGCACGGCGAGACAGAACGCCTTGCGGCCCTTTATACGTGGAGTCGCGGCCAGACACGTCATTAACAACGATGCGCCAAGAGGAGGAGTCGTGTTCAAAAAAACGTATATTGCGGTCGCAGCGCTCGCTGCTTGTGCTTCACTGTCTCAGCCCGCAGCGGCTGTGGATGTCAAGCTGGAGGTGGTCGCCGAAGGTTTGACGCATCCTCTGACGATGGTCTCCCCACCCGGCGATGATCGGCGTTTCATCGTAGAACAGCTTGGGACGATCAGAATCCTGACGGCGGACGGCAAGCTCCTGGACGAGCCGTTCCTCAACATCCGCGAAAAGATGAAGCCGTTGCTACAGGATTTCGACGAGGAGGGTTTGTTGGGATTGGCCTTCCATCCCGACTACAAGAAGAACGGTAAGTTCTACATCGCGTACACCGCCAGGATTCCCGGCGTCGCGACGCTGGACAAGCATCTATGGTGGGCGCATACCAACACCGTTTCCGAGTTTCAGGTGTCGAAGGACAACCCCAACAAGGCAAACCGGCTGAATGAGCGCAAGATCACCGAAATCAACTGGCCGCAGTTCAACCACAACGGCCATTGGATCGGTTTCGGCCCGGACGGCTATCTGTACATCTCGTCTGGCGACGGCGGCTACGCAAACGACTGGGGCATCGGCCACAATCCGGCCACCGGAAATGGCCAGGACATGTCGGACTGGCATGGCAAGATCCTGCGTATCGACGTCAACAATGGCGACCCGTACGCAGTTCCCAAAGACAATCCGTTCGTCGGGAAGAAGGACGTCGTGCCTGAGATCTGGGCATCGGGTCTGCGCAACCCGTGGCGCTGCTCGTTCGATATGGGCGGCACCCGCGAGCTGTTCTGCGCGGACGTTGGGCAGAACAGCTTCGAAGAAGTCAACATCATCACCAAGGGCGGCAACTATGGCTGGCGCGTGAAGGAAGGCACTCACTGTTTCGACTTCCTGCATCCGAACAACCATCTCCCGTCGTGTAACGACTCCGGCATGATCGACCCGATCATCGAGTACAACAACTGTAACGTTACGCAAGACTGCAAGGGCCTCTCGATCACCGGCGGCTACGTCTATCGCGGACCAGTCAAAGATTGGCAGGGCAAGTACTTCTTCGGCGACTGGAGCCGCACGTTTGCGAAAAAGGACGGCCGCCTCTTCGTGGCCACGCGCTCCGGCAGCAAGTGGGCGATGGAAGACGTGAAGGTGGTGAACATGCCCGATTTTGACGCGTATGTGCTTGGCTTTGGGCAGGACAACCAGGGCAATGTGTACGTCATGGGCTCGGTGACCACCGGCCCGGTCGGCGCCCAGGACAAGATTTACAAGATCGTCGCGCCCTGATAAACGGGGCTTTCCGAGCAAGAGTGCGCCGGGGGCGAAAGCCCCCGGCGTCGTTGTCTAGAATCCATAGGGGTACCTTGAGTTGGCTGGAGCTATTCGTCGCACAGCCGTACTAGTTGTCGTCTGTACGGCCCTCATCGGCTTGTCGTGGCTGGCGCAAGGCGGCACCGACTCTGGTTCGCCGGAGGAGGAGCCGTTTCCGCAAGGGATTGTGGGCAATCCCGAGTACATCGAAATTGGCAAAGAAGTGTTTGCCAAGCAATGCAGGTTCTGCCATGGCAAGGGTGTCTATCCCGGCAAGGCTCCGCAACTCGAACCATCGCGCTATACGCCCGAGTTCATTTTCGACCGGGTGACCAACGGCTACAAGAACATGCCGGCCTGGTCGGCCGTGTTTTCTACCAAGGAACGGCAGGGTGTCACGGCGTACATCTTGAGCCGTGAATTCGACAGCCACCCCTGACGCGAAGCGATCGTCCAGCTCCGGTGCAGCAAGTGTCCAGAGCTGGAGACCGGACTCCGCGGCTTGGCGTACACTGCTCTGCGGCCGAAGGCCGGAGCCGAAAAAACTGCAAAAGTGAGTGCAATGGCGCAGCCGCTGCCGGGCACGACCGCAGGTACCCGCGATCCGCGTGCCAAGTCGCAGCATATCGAGGTGTGCCTGCATGAGGACGTCGAGTACGTCAAGACGACGGGACTGGAGGAGTACGACCTCGTAAATCAGGCGTTGCCCGAGCTTTCGCTCGAGGAGATCGATCTGTCGGCCCGACTGGTGGGCAAGCCCGTCGGCGCGCCCCTCATGATTGCCCCGATGACGGGAGGCACCCCTGAGGCTCATCACATCAATCTTCGACTGGCGCGCGCCGCGCAGCGCTGGCACCTGCCAATGAGCGTGGGCAGTCAACGCGTGGCCGTGGAAGATCCAGCGCGTGCGGCGTTCTTTGCTGTGCGCAGTGAAGCGCCGGACATTGTGTTGTTCGCCAATCTGGGTGCGGCGCAGCTGGTGCGCGGCTGGGGGGCGTCTCAGGCACGGCTTGCGGTCGACATGGCGCGGGCCAATGCCCTCTTTATCCACTTGAACCCTATTCAGGAGGCCATCCAGGGTGGAGACCAGGACTTTCGCGGTCTGGCGGGCAAGCTGTCGAATCTGTGCCGGGAGCTCGCGGAGGATGCGATACCCGTTTTTGCCCGCGAGATCTGTTTCGGGTTGAGCTCAAGCGCTGCCCGCATGCTCGTCGACTGCGGTGTCGCGGGCATTGATTGCTCGGGCGCGGGAGGCACTTCCTGGGCTAAAGTCGAGGCGCTGTGCGCAAAGAGCGAGCGTCGCCGCAAGCTGGGGCTGCGCTTTGCCGAGTGGGGTATTCCCACCAGCCGCTCGATTCTAAACGTGCGGGCGGCTTCCGACGCCATACCGTTGATTGCAAGCGGCGGGCTCCGCACCGGCATCGATCTGGCCCTTTCCCTCGCTTTGGGTGCGGACTTCGGCGGGATGGCGCGCCCCTTTCTGCTCAAGGCAGCAGAGAGCGAGGAGGCGTTGGACGCTTTCATAGCCGACACGCTGCAAGAGTTGCGTGTCTGCATGTTTGGAGCCGGCGCAGCCAGTGTTGCGGCCTTGCGCGGACGCGCCGAACGCCGATCCTAGCTTTCCGATCGCGCAGTCGGGAGAGATGCTCGGGTACGCGATGGGGTTTGTCGGGAGCCCATCCCGACACCGGAAGGAGAGGCTCAGTGTGAGCGCGCAGTCGAGTTGCGTATGTTTACTCGTGTCGCTGGGTTCGCGGGTGCTTAGGCGCCCGCTGATTCGGCGGCGGGTTTTTCACTGTTTCATAAACTCCCAGAATTGACCGGGCCCTGCGAGGCCCGGTTTTTTTTGCTGCCTGCGACCCAACGCGAGATTGGGTGCCTCCGACTCTGCGCACCGCCCTTTTTCCTGCCCGAGCGTCGATGCTTACAATACCTTGACGCCTGGAAATGAGAACCATTATCATCTTCTAAGTGCCCGCGACTGCAATCTTCGCGGCAAACCGAGGGGACCGGCGTCAATTGCGGCAAGCGCATACAACGGGAGTTGTCCGGGAGGGGTATTCCACCGGCTTTGCGCTTGAGTTCGCGACAGCGAAGCCGGCGATCTCAGCTGCTGGCGTGACACTTCGCTCGGTGGCGCCGGCATGTCCGACTCCACGAGACGAGCGCGCAGCGCAGTATGCCGGCGTGGTTTGCGCAGTGGCGTTGCACGCGGCACTGACCTTCGCGCTCCTGCAATACCAACCAGCGCGGGAAGCGATCGAAACGATCGCTCCGATCATGGTCAGTCTGATCACACCAGCGAAGCTCGAGTTGCCGCCGCCCGCGGAACGTCCGAAACCGGTTTTGCAGCCGCCACGGCCTCAGCCGGTGCAAAAGCCGGTCGAGCAACCGCCCATCATTGCGCAGCCGCCCGAAGAGAAATCAAGCTATGTTCCGCCCCCGCCTGACCCGCTGCCGGCGCCGGCGGTCGAACTTCCTCCCGCGCTACCTGAACCCCCGCCTCTAGCGGAGCACGTGGCGACCGGGGAGCCGGCTGCGCCGATCAGCCCCGCTGAGCTCGCCGTCGACCGCGTAGCGGCGGTCGCGCCGAAGCAGGAATCGCCGCCGCCCGAGTCGGTCATTCCGCCGCGGTTCAACGCCGACTATCTGCAGAATCCAGCGCCGGCCTACCCGTCGCTGTCGCGCCGCATCGGCGAGCAGGGGAAGGTCATCCTGCGTGTACTAGTCAGCCCGGATGGTCTGCCGGAGCGGGTCGAATTGAAGACGTCGAGCGGGTCGCGCCGCCTCGACCAGGCGGCGGTTGACACGGTGAAGCAATGGAAGTTCGTACCTGCGCGGCAGGGGAATCTCAAGGTCGAGGCATGGGTGCTGGTTCCCATCGTTTTCACCCTTCAAGGCTAGTTCATGGAACCCAACGACACGCTTGGCTTCGCTCATTTTCTCGCGCAAACCGACAGCGTCGGCCGCGCGATTTTCGCGATCCTCATTATCATGTCGATCACGAGCTGGTATCTCATCATCGCCAAAGCGCTGCAGGTATCTTCGGTCCTGCAAAAGAAACGTAGTGCGACGGCGTGGATCTCGACAGGGAGGAGATCCTTGCGATGCCAGGATCTGCTCCGAAGGGCTGGTGTTGTCGCGTCAGGGCGGCGCAGCTCGAAGCTGCAGCCTTTCCAGAA
>DATJZQ010000139.1:0-17664 GCA_035499005.1 Burkholderiales bacterium
TCGCCAGCTGCGACAAGGCGATCGGTATCGACGCAGGCTTCCATCCCGCGTGGCGGGGCCGTGCGATGGTGCTCACACGGCTGCGCCGCTACGAGGACGCGCTGATCGCCCTCGACCGGCTGGCAGCGCTCCTCCCCGCTCACGGTGAGACCTGGCAGCACCGCGGGCAGACGCTGCAGAAGCTGGGCCGCCATGACGAGGCGCTCGCCTCCTACGACAAGGCGCTCTCGCTGGACCGCGGCCTCGCCGAGGCGTGGACTCTGCGCGGCGGCATCCTCAAGGACCAGAGGCGCCTGGACGAGGCCGTCGAGTGCTATCGGGAGGCGCTCGCCCATGGCGGCGAGGCCGAGCTCAACGGATACTTCCTCGCCTCGCTTGTCGGCCGCGACGCGCCCGCGACCGCACCACCGCGCTACGTGCAATCGCTTTTCGATGACTACGCCGACACCTTCGACGAGCATCTGGTGAGCGTGCTGCGCTACGAGGCCCATCGTTTCCTGGTCGACAACCTGCGCGGCGTCGGCCCCGAGCGCTTCGGCGCGGCGCTCGATCTCGGCTGCGGGACCGGGCTGTGCGGGCCGCTTGTCAAGCCCGCCGTGCAGCGGCTCGATGGCGTGGATCTCTCGCCGCTCATGCTCGACAAGGCCCGCGCACTCGGCGTCTACGCGGAGCTCGTGCAGGGCGATCTCGTGGAACATCTGCGAGGCACGCTGCAGACCTACGATCTCGTGCTGTCCGCCGACGTCTTCATCTACGTCGGCGATCTGGAGCCCGTTTTCGTCGGCGTGAGCCGCGTGATGAAGCGCGGTGGAGTGTTCTGCTTCTCCGCCGAGCAGGCAGGCGAGGGGCAAACGTTCCAGCTCAACACGCATCAGCGCTATGTGCACTCGGAGCGCTATATGCGGCAGCTCGCCGAGCGGCATGGCTTCGAGACCGTCAAGCTCCTGCATCACGCGATCCGCGAAGACCAGCGCGAGCCGATTCCAGGCCTCTACTTCTATCTGTGCAAGGCGTAATCTGGCTCCAACGTCGATGCGGAACGGGGTTCGCGCGACAATGGCGGTGTCCTGATCCCTTCGCGAAGGAGCCCATCTATGCCATCCGCTCCCGATCTCTCCGGCCGCGTCGCCTTGGTCACAGGCGCATCGCGCGGCATCGGCAAGGCTGTGGCGTTGGCGCTGGCCCAGGCCGGCGCCGACGTGGCGGTCAACTATCGTAGCCGAAACGCCGATGCGCAAGCCGTAGTCGCTGCGATTCGCGCTCTCGGCCGCCGAAGCGTTGCGCTCGAAGCCGATGTCTCCGAGAGCCACGCGGTCCGGCGCATGATCGGTGGCGTCGAGGAGGCGCTCGGCCCCATCGACGTGCTCGTCAACAACGCCGGCATCGGGCTGCGCCGTCAGCTCGAGGAGCTGACAGAGGCGGACTTTGACAATACCCTCGCGGTCAATCTCAAATCCGCGTTCCTGTGCAGCCAGGCGGTGTGGCCCGGAATGCGCGCGCGGCGCTGGGGACGCATCATCAACATCTCGTCGGGTGCGGCGCGCGGTGCCGGAATCATAGGCGCGCACTACAATGCCTCGAAGGCTGGAATGGAGGGGCTGACGCGCGGTTACGCCGCCCGCTTGGCGAAGGACGGCGTCACGGTCAATGCGGTCGCGCCGTCGCTGATCGAAACCGACATGACGAGCGCAGCCAGCCTTGCCGACGCTGCACGCATTCCGGTTGGGCGCCTGGGGAGCGGCGAGGAGGTGGCGCAGGTGGTATTGATGGTCGTAGGCAACGCCTACATGACCGGCCAGACAGTTCAGGTCAACGGCGGCCTGCACTTCAATTGAGGGTCGTCCTCACAAATACCGGAGCGAAGACTTGCAGACGACTGAACACGTGATAGAAGGCGGCCGGCATCTGCGCGGCCGCTATGCGATCGTCGGCGTTGGGGAGACGACCTACACGCGCGGTGCAGGAATGACCACCCGCGCGCTCGCCTGCTGGGCGATTCGGAATGCGATTCAAGACGCCGGGCTCGCGCCGAGCGATGTGGACGGCATGCTCTCCTACCAGCTAGGCGATTCCACCAGCTCGACGTTCGTCGCCGGAGATCTGGGCATTCGACCCGACTTTTTCATGGACGTGTTTGGCGGCGGGTCCAGCACCGAGGCGCTCGTGGGGCTGGCGATGGGTGCGATCGAGGCCGGCATGTGCTCGACCGTGGTCATCTATCGCGCCATGAACGGCTACAGTCAATCGCGCATCGGCGGCACCGGACGCCTGGAGAGCGCGATTTCGGGCGAGCAGCTCCACGATCGCCTGTACGGCTGGGCGACCCCGGGCCAACTGTTCGCGCCCACCTTCATGCGGCACATGTATGAATACGGCACGAAGCCGGAGCAGGTCGCGAGGGTGCGCGTGGCACACAGCAAGCACGCGTCCAACAATCCCAAAGCGTTGCACCGCAAGCGCGTGACCGTGGAGGACGTGCTTGCCAGCCGGATGATCTGCACGCCGCTTCACTTACTGGACTGCTGTGTCGAGACCGACAACGCAACGGCGATCGTGGTGACCTCCATCGAACGGGCCCGCGATCTTCGCCATCCCCCCGCTGTCATCCTCGGCGTGGTCGGCAGAACCAGCAAGCCGCGGCTGGACATGCACTATCAGCACGGCCCGATCACCACCGTGGCGGCGAAGTGGGCGGCGCCACGCTTGTGGAGCGGAGCGGGACTAGGCCCGCAAGATGTCGACGTTACCGGTTCGTACGATGCCTTCACCTTCACGACCATGTTGCAGCTCGAGGATTACGGCTTCTGCACCAAGGGCGAGGGTGGTGCGTATGTGTCGAGCGGCGCGATCGAGCTGGGCGGGCGGCGTCCCAACAACACCTCGGGCGGACATCTGTGCGAGGGATACACGCACGGTGTCAGCATGGTGGTGGAGAACGTCCGCCAGCTCCGGCACGATGCCGACGATTCGTGCCCGATCGGCGCCGATGGCCGGCGCGCGCACACGTACGACTATCGCGAAGGCGGCTGCCGCCAGGTCCGCACCGTCAACGTGACGGCGAACATGGGCTGGGGCACGCCCGCGTACGGCTCGGCGCTGGTCATGGCGCGGCTGTCCTGACGGGAGAGCGCGATGGCAACTACCGGACAATATCTTGGCATGGCGCTCTCGATCGCCGAGCTCGACAGCGACAATGCAGCGTATTTCCGATTCTGCGCGCGAGGGGAGCTACGGCTGCAGCACTGCAAAGCGTGCGACCTGATGCGCTATCCACCTGGCCCGGCGTGTCCATGGTGCGCCGGTAACGCGTTCGACTGGGTCCCGGTCAGCGGCCGCGGGACCGTCTACTCCTATACCGAGGTCCGCCACCCCGTGCAGCCCGCGTTTCGCGCGCACGTACCGTATCTTGCCCTGCTGGTGGAGCTGGACGAGCAGCGCGCACGGCCGACCGAGCACGAAGCGATTCGCATGATCGGCAATCTCGCAACCCCGGACGCAGCGCTCGCTCCGCCCGAGTTGGTCCGCACCGCCGGTATCGGGTCGCGCGTGCGGGTGGTATTTGCGTCCGCCGGTCCCGATATCGCGATCCCGCTGTGGACGCTGGATGCACCGCAGCCGGCGGGCGCCGTGGGCTGGCGCTATCCCGAGCAATCCGGCTGACGGGCTCAGTCGGCCAGCGCAAACTCGGCGCGGAGCATCTTCGCCGCTTCGACCATCGCTTGGAGCTTGCCGAAAGCCACCCCGCGCGGCAGATACTTCATCCCGCAGTCCGGCGCAAGAATCACGTTCGCAGCCGGGACGTAGGCCAGCGCCTTCTTGATGCGCGCGGCCACCGTCTCGGGCGTCTCGATCGTCATGTCGTTCAAGTCGAGGCAGCCCACCATGATCTGCTTGCGTTCGAGCTTCGCCAGCACGGCGCAGTCCAGCTTCGACTGCGCCGTTTCCACCGACACCTGCGCACATGAGCAGCCGGCGAGCTCGGGCAGGAAGGAATAGCCCGAAGGCCGCTGGTGGACGATCGCGGCATAGCCGAAGCAGATGTGCACCGCGGTCGGGCCCGTGATTCCTTTCAGCGCGTGGTTGAGGGCCTTGAGGCCGAACTGGCGTGCTTTCTCCGGCCGCGCCTGCATGTACGGCTCGTCGATCTGGACGAAGTCTGCGCCGGCGGCGAACAGGTCGCGGATCTCCTCGTTCACCGCGGTGGCGTAAGCCATCGCCGCCGCCTCGTCGGTCGGGTAGTGGTCGTTCTGCGCCTGCTGGCTCATGGTGAACGGTCCCGGCACGGTCATCTTGATCGGCTTCGAGGTGTGCGCGCGCAGGAACTTCACGTCGTTCACTTCGACCGGATGTTTGCGGCGGATCGGGCCGGCAATGCGCGGCACGATGTTGGGATGACCGGTGCGATCGAGAGCGGTGCCGGGATTGTCGATGTCGATGCCTTCCAGCGCAGTGGCGAAGCGATTGGAGTAGCTCTCGCGGCGGATCTCGCCGTCGGTGACGATGTCGATGCCCGCGTCCTCCTGCGCTTTGATCGCCATGATCGTGGCATCGTCCTGCGCTTGCGAGAGAAGCGGTTCGGAAATGCGCCACAGCTCCTTGGCTCGCACACGCGGCGGCAAGCGCTTCGTGAGCTTGTCTCGATCGATCAACCATTCGGGCTGCGGGTAGCTGCCCACAAGCGTGGTGGGGAACAGCATTGTTTTGTCTCCTTCGCTCGCCCCGATGCTACAGACCAGGATCAGCTGCAGATGGTACGCCGAACCGGCACGCACTTCCGCGCGCGATGACTGCCATCGCGCCCCCTCAGCGCAGGCTGATTCTTTACTCGGTTCCGGACGGCCCGCGGCCCGCGTTCTTGGCGAGCCGGGCGATCGATGCCGCCGGTCTCACGATTAGATGCCTGACCGCGAGGCGCAATAGCGGATTTGCACGGACGCGCTTCGCAAGCGGCGGGGAGATCGTCTCGTAGAACCGCACGAGACGCGCTCCGGTACGGTTTGAAAGGAGCCAGGTGTCGCGGAAGTCGCGCAGCGCACCGACCTCCGGCGACGACTCCGACGTCGCTGCGGCCGCGATGAAACATCGTCCGGTGCTGGGCGCCGCAGGAAACTTAGACAAGACTCCGCCGAAGGCACCGAGCGCGGCGCGCACCGTCAGGCCAGAGGGCGTCACATCGATCGACCGAACCGAGAGGATGACGCCTACAGGCAGCGCGGTCACTCCGGGGCCGATCAAGCCGGCGAGGCCGGTGGACAGGACCGCGTTCACCAACCGCGGTCCGAGGCCACTGGCAAATGCCGGCAATATGGTGTTAGTGACGAAGTCCTGATATTGCTGCTTGAGGCCGGGCTCCACGTCGAGCACCGCAGCCGCTGCCGACGCTGCCGGATTGCTGCCGGAGAAGCTCACAGTGGCCGAACTGACCGGCCCGGGGTGGAACAGTTCGCCCGGCGCCGGGATGCTCGACGACGGCGTAAGCTCGAACTCGATCCGGCATGTGAACGCAACAGGCACGCCGAGCGCTTCTGTCGTCGTCCCGGCCGCAGTCACGACGAGAAACGAGCCCGAGATCACGCTGAGAAACGTAACCGTTCTCGAGGATGACATGGCTATGGGGAGGGCGGGGAGCGCGCCGGCGAAATCGGCGCGCGTCAGGCCAACCGGTGCGAGCAAGACGACGTCGATCGAATCGGTGGGCAGTGCTCCGCTGAGCTGTCCCGAGCGAAACCACCAGCCACTGCCGTTGGCGACGCGCGGGGCGTCCTGCAGACTGACGCCGATTCCCGCGCCCGGGAAGGAAGGGCCAAGCGGGAAGGAAAACGAGAAGCTGCTGCCGGAGGCTACACTATCACTGCCCCGCTCGATCTGGTTGATGAGGGGCGGCAGCGAAACCAGCATCCACAGGCGCGCCGTCACTGGTGGCCACGTGCCGCCCTCCAGGGAGGTGAGGCTCACCTTGTTGGCGTAGGACATGACGTGTTCATGGTCTCGGCAGGTGATCTCCAATAATAACCGGAGGTCGCGGTCCTACCAACGTCTCATACCAATGGGTGAGGCCACGAAGGGCAAAATCATGGACACTGTCCCTACTCTCTAGAAGATCCGCGCCCTATGAAAGCGGCCCCCAATACAGTGTCGCCCGAACTCGTCAGCATCGAGGAAACACGCCTGTTCGCGGCCGACATGGGGACGAAGGTCCTGGCGTCCATGCTGGGCGCCCTGTGCGTCATGATTGGAACGTGGCCGTATACCTCCGTGCCGCTGCGCATCGGCTGGGCCGTAGCCATCGCAGCGGTGTATTCCGGAGCGTGGATGTCTGCTGCGGCGTTCAGCCGCTCCTCTCAAACCTATGCGGAATCCCTGCGGGCGCGCCGACGCAACACTTGGCTGGCTGTCGTGGGGGGATTCGCATGGTGCGCGTTGCCGGTCATTGCCTGGCCGCAATTCGATGCCTACATGCACCTGACGGCTGTTCTGGCCATGACTCTCGTAGCCTTGAGCTCGGTGGCCTTTGCGTTTGCCATGCTCCCCGTCTTGTACTGGTTCTCGGGCTGCATCCTGGTCCCTCTGGCGATCGTGCTGTTCCTTTCAAACGATCAAAACGGAAGGGTCGAGGCATTCGGCCTGATGATCGTCTGGGCCACGATCATCATCGGAGGGCGTCAGATCAATCGTCTGTCGCGCCGCGGCATAACGCTGGCGTTCGAGAAGGAAGCGCTGGTTGAGCAGCTGCAGGCCTCGCACCGCGCCAGAACGCGTTTCTTCGCCGCTGCCAACCACGACCTCAGGCAGCCGATACATGCGCTGGGCCTCATGGTGGGGGCGCTGCGAGAGCACGTCGAGGGTGTCGGGCAGGTAGCGCTGGCGCGCGTGCAGACCAGCATCGAAACGATGAGTCAATTTCTCGACGCGCTGCTCGAAGAATCGCAGCTCGAATCGGGTGTCGTTGCGCAGCACGTTCGGGTGTTCCCTCTGCAGCGGGTATTGGCGAAGATCCAGGCCGACTTCGAAGTGGAGAGCCGGGCGAAGGGTATCGGTCTGCGCACGTTCCCCACTCGAGCCGAGGTGATGAGCGATCCTGTGCTCCTCGAGCGCATCCTGCGCAATCTCGTCGGCAACGCGGTGCGCTATACGAAGAAAGGCAGAGTCGTATTGGGTTGCCGCCGGCAAGGCAACTCTCTGCGCATCGAGATATGGGATCAAGGGCCGGGCATCCCCGCTGCACAGCTCTCGCGCATTTTCGAGGAGTTTGTGCGCGGCTCCGACGTGGAGTCCGGCTCGATAGAAGGCTGGGGCCTCGGGCTGTCGATTGCGCGACGCTACGCGCACCTGCTGGGGCACGAGCTGAATGTCAGGTCGCAAGTCGGAGAGGGCTCCGTGTTCACGGTTACGGTCCCTCTTGCCAAGCCCGTGATCGCACCGCAGGCGGACAAGTGTGACGATGCCGAAGAAGCGCCGCATGAAAGCAATGTGGCGGGAAGCTTTGTCCTCGTGGTGGATGACGATGACAATACCCGGATCGGCATGTCGTCGCTGCTCAAGCGCATGGGCTGCCATGTCTTGACCGCGGGCTCCGGGAACGAGGCTATCTCGGGGCTTCGCGAGCATCTTCGGTCACCGGACTTGATCATCACGGACTTCAATCTGGGAACCGCCGAGACCGGACTGGACGTGCTCCGAAACGTCTGGACTCAGGTCGGAGAGCGGGTCCCGAGCGTGATCGTGACGGGCAGCCAGACCAGCGCATTGAGAACGATCGCCGCCGCCGAACGGATTCCGGTGATACTCAAGCCGGTAGGAGAGCGGCGGCTTCGCGAACTGCTCGTGCGGGAAATACAGCGCGACGAGGAGAGCGGCAAGCCTCGCTGACCAGGCGAGCTAACTGGTGGGGTTCGCGAATACGAGGCCGAGCTGATGGCTCTTGATGACGGCCTCGGTCCGCGTCGTGACGTTGAGCGCCCGCAGCACTGCGGTCGTATGGCTCTTGACCGTATTGTCCGTTAGATCCAGCAGTCGGGCGATGGCCTTGTTCGACTTCCCCTGCAGTAGCCAATAGAGAATTTCACCCTGCCGCGGGGTAAGGCCCAGCGCGCCGGGCGCGATGGTCGAGGCAGGCGTGCCTACCGTGGTCAATGGCGCCGGGCTCGTCGGTTCGCTCAGCAGCAGATCAGGCGGCAGATAGATCCCCTTGTGCACGAGAATCAGCTTCAGTGCGCCGATCATCGTGTCGGCGGAATGAGTCTTCGGAATGAACCCCATTGCGCCGTTTCGAATTGCCGTTCTCACCGTCGTGCTGTCGACCGTGGCGGAGACGACGACGACCGGGATGTCGGGATGCGTCTTTCGAAACAGCGGCAGGGCTTCTTGACCCGAAGTCCCCGGCATCTGCAGATCGAGCAGAACCAGGTTGACGTCGGGGTTGCTGGTCAAGGTCTGCAGAGCTTCGTTCGCATCGCCGGCCTCGATCGCCTTCACGGACGCGTCCATGCCGCGCAGAATCAGCGCGATGCCCTGCCGCACGAGCGCGTGATCGTCCACGATCAAGACCTTCAGTGCTCCAATCACGCTCTGCTCCTGAGCAGCGCGCCGCTTCTGGCTGTGCGGGCCGCCCGCATCCTCAGGCATCACGCGGTAGGCGCGAACCAGACCGGCAATGTTCTTGACCTCGTGCTCGCCGATGAAATCGAAGCCGAACTGCAGACGGTTCCTCACCTGGTCGAACACGGTTCCGGAAACCGTGACGCCGCCCGGTTCGCTGATATCCTCCAGGCGGGCCGCTACGTTGACACCGTCGCCATACACGGTGCCGTCCTGTCTTTCGATGACTTCTCCGAGATTCACTCCGATGCGGAACGGCATGCGGCGAGCTGCGGGCAGAACCTTGTTGCGCTCGCCGAGTTCCACTTGAATTTCAAATGCGGCGCGCACGGCTTCTGTCGCCGCCGGGAACACGGCGAGCACGCTGTCGCCAGCCATATCGACGACGCGGCCGCGATGAGCTTTGATCCTCTCGCGAAAGACGCTGCGGTAGTCTTCAAGCGTCGCGACGGTCGCCTCGTCGTCGTCCTGCATCAGACGCGAATAGCCCGCGACATCCGCGGCGACAATCGCCTCGAGCTTTCGAGTGCCTTCGTACTCGGCCATGGCTGGCCCGTCTCAACCAAACGACTAATGTAGCACGACGACACTCGAGGCCGCGTCGATCAGAACGTATAGCTGACCTGCGCAGATAGTACGTTGGCAAAATTCTTGTACTCGCCGTTCACGGTGCTGGTACCCAGCGCTGCCGA
Organism: Burkholderiales bacterium; assembly: GCA_035499005.1. Classification (GTDB taxonomy): domain Bacteria; phylum Pseudomonadota; class Gammaproteobacteria; order Burkholderiales; family SHXO01; genus SHXO01. The sequence continues at coordinate 9,291 of DATJZQ010000139.1, forward strand.
CACCCCAGGCTGGGTTTGCGTCATGTTGATGGAGGTCGTGGGAAACCAGATGTAGGCGTAGCCCACATCGAAAGAGAGATTCTTTGTCGGATGATAGCCTGCACCCACCGCGAGCCAGTAACGGTCGTTGTCGGGCAAGCGCACGGTGCGAAACTGATCTTGCTGGGGGGTCTGATCCCATGCGATGCCGCCCCGCAGGATCCAGTTTTCCGAAAGATGATTGTTGACGCCCAGCGAGAGCCGCCACGCGTTGCGGAAATTCGCGATGAGCTGCTGGGCAATCGTGTTGGTAGCCGTGTTGACGATATTGATCTGCTGCAGGACGTCCCAGCGCGTGAAAGTGACTCCGCCGAGCACGTCCCACTTGTCGCCGAGTCTCTGCGTGACCCCCAGCGTAAATACATCGGGAAACGCCACGGAGGCAGTAGCGGCGAAGCTGCCGCCGGGGACAGGCGTACCGCTGGAGGCGAACGTCGTATTGACTGTGCCCTGCAGATCGTAGTTCAGCCTGGACCGGTAGCTCACTCCGATGCGCGTATTCGCGCTCACCTGAAAGAGGGCGCCCACGTTCCAGCCCCATGCCGCGTCCTGTGCCGTGATCCCCGTGCGGCCTTCGCCGAAGGGCGTGGCAACGGCGTTGGTGAGATCGGTCTGCAGGAACTGATAGTTCACGCCTAAACCGACGGAAATATCGTTCGTGATCTTGTACGCAACCGCTGCGTTGTAGTTGATGGCAGTGAGCTCGGATTTGATGCCCTGAAAGCGCCCGATCCAGTCGTCGTCGTAGACCGTCTGCAGGCCGAACGGAACGTTCACTCCGAAGCCGAGGCTGACTCGATCTCCAACCGGCAAAGTGCCGTAGAAGATCGGAGGCGGAAATACACCTCCCGCATTACCTCCGTTGCCGCCTGGCTGCGATCCCGTCGCCGTCGCGAGCGCCGGTATGGAAGACCCGTTATTGCTGAACTTGATGGAGCTGTCGATGACAGCGACACCGAGCAGTACCTGGGGCCCCGGCAGGAACGGCATGCCAGCCGGGTTGCTGAAAACGGTGGAGGCATCCTGCGCCAGCGCCGCCTCGCCGGCAAAGGCGTTTCCGAAGCCGCTGGCGCTCTGCTCCTGGAGCGCGAATCCGGCTGCTCCGGCAGATCCGGCGCAGCCCGCCAAGAGCGCCGCTACAGCTAGACGGGCCATCGCACCTGCTGATTCAGCTTGCACAATCCCTCTTCTCTGCATGGCTTCGCCCTCCTTACTCGATCAGGTTACTGGGCTTTGACTTACAAATCCATTACCGATCGGGGTGCGGTGTCCCGCTCTGGACACCCTTCGCGTGCGGGTAGATCATGTTCTCGCTGCAAAGTGACAGCAAAGAGAGGAGTCACTATGAGCTTCGATCGACGCCGCTTCTTGTCCGCTTCGGCCGCAGCGTTGGCAGCGCCTTATGTCAGATCTTCCCGCGCGGCCGGCTCGCTGTCCGTGGGATTCTGGGACCACTGGGTCCCGCGGGCCAACGACGGGCTCACCAAGCTCTGCAACGAGTGGGCGGCGAAGGAGAAGGTCGATCTCAAGATCGACTACATCACCTCGCAGGGCAACAAGCTCCTCCTGACCATCACGGCGGAAGCGCAGGCGAAAGCCGGGCACGACGTCATCTCGGTCTACTCCTGGTATGCCGCGGGACACGGCCCACTCCTGGAACCGGTCGACGATGTCGTCCAGCCGCTCATCGCACAGTACGGCAACCCGCCGGGGGCGATCGAATACCTCGGCAAGCAGAACGGCCACTGGATAGGTGTGCCCGCTACCTGCGGCAGTCAAATGAAGGGGCCGTGCGCCCGCGTCGACCTGTTCAAGCAGTACGCCGGCATCGATCTCACGAAGATGTATCCGCCCGGCGCGCCCGCGGACAAGCAACTCGCCGACAAGTGGACGTGGGAAGCGTTCCTGGTTGCGGCGCAGAAGTGCCACAAGGCCGGGTTTCCGTTCGGCATCGGCATGGGAGAAACAGCGGATTCGGTCGATTCCGCTGGCGCCATCTTTGCCGCACACGGCGCGCACCTGGTGGACGCTCAGGGCAACATCACGGTCAACTCGGACGCGACGCGGCAGGCGCTGGACTACTGCAAGAAGCTCGTGCAGGTGCTGCCCCCCGATGTGTTCGCCTGGGACGATGCCTCGAACAACAAATGGCTCATCGCCGGGAAAGGCGCGCTCATCATGAATCCGCCCAGCGCCTGGGCGGTCGCCAAGCGCGACAATCCGAAGGTGGCGGAGCAGCTGTGGACGTTTCCTGCCCCGAAGGGACCGAAAGGGCGTTTTCAGCCCGCCGGACCGTTCTACTGGGGCATCTGGAAATTCTCGAAGAACAAAGCCGCTGCCCGCAGCCTGCTCACCTATCTGTCGCAGCGCTCGTCGGTGGAGCAGCTCGTCACCGCCAGCGCCGGCTACGACGTGCCCTCATTCCCCGCACTGCGCGACTTCGAGATCTGGGCGGAGGTGGGCCCGCCCAAGGGGACGTTGTATCACTATCCGCCGCGGGGGGATGAAATCCTGTCGATCTCGGGGGCGCCTGCGCCAGTGCCAGTCGCGATGCAGATGTACACTCAGGCGACGATCACGAAGATGATCGCCAAATTCACGCAGAGCAACGAGTCGATGGACAAAGTGATTGCGTGGGCCAGTTCGGAGCTGGAAGGGTTCATGCGGGCATAGGAGGCCTATGAGCGAAAAAATACTGTTCGTCGGCGCCGGGGCGATCGGCAGCTACATCGGCGCGTTCCTGTCGCGCGCGGGGCACGACGTGACCCTGGTCGACGCGTGGGCCGAGCAGGTGGAGACGATCCGGCGCCAAGGCATTGCCGTTACGGGTCCGCACGATCCGTTCACTGCACAGCCCAAGGCCGTGCATCTGCACGAGGCTCAGCGCCTGCCGCGCGACTTTCCGATCGTCTTCATCGCCATGAAAGCGTACGACACGGCCTGGGCGGCGCAGCTCGCGCTGCGCCATGCCGCACCCGACGGCGTCATCGTCTCTTCTCAGAACTGCTGGCCGGATCCGATCGTGGCTTCGGTCACCGGTGCGCAGCGCACCGTCGGGCTCATCATGTCGAAGATCGGCGTGGCGGTGTGGAAGCCGGGCGAAGTAGAGCGCGGCGTGGAAAAGGGTCAGAGCCAGGGTCACGATGTGTTCCGCGTCGGCGAGCATGATGGCCGGACTACGCAGCGTGCCAAGCGGCTGTCCGAGATGCTCTCGCTCATCGATGGCTCGCAGGTGACCGACAACCTTTGGGGGGAGCGCTGGGCGAAGCTGTGCGCCAACGCCATGGGGAATCCGGTGACGGCCATGTCCGGCCTCGGCTCCTTCGAGATCGCTTCGAGCGACGCGGGGCGCGCTATCACGATTCATCTGGCCGGCGAGTCCGCGCGCGTTGGAATCGCGCTCGGCTACCGCGTGCCGAAGTTCAACGGCGAGAGCGCCGAGCGCTGGGCCGACAGTGCGCGGCGCGAGACATGGCATGCGCTCGACGCGATGCTCACGCCCAAGTCCGCCACGGGGCGCAACTGGCGCGCGTCCATGGGCCAGGACGTCATCAAGGGCCGCCCGACCGAGATCGACTACATGAACGGATATGTCGTCGACCAGGGCAAGGCCGCCCGTGTGCCGACGCCGGTCTCCATCGCGACCGTGGAGATGGTGAGAGACGTGGAAGCCGGCCGGCGCAAGCCGGCTGCAGCGAATATCGCCGAGGTGCTGCAGCGCGCCGGTGTTCAGGAGCACCGATGATGAAATACACCAGGATCTCCGCCGACTGTCATATCGATCTCCCGATGCTCGCGCCCGACCTGTTCACGTCCAATGCGTCGGTCGATCTCAAGGAGCGGATGCCCTACGTCACCGACGGCCCCGACGGACCATACTGGACGTGCAGGAACAAGGGCTCGTTCGGGCTGCTCAACGGTGTCGGGCCGTCCGGGCAGAAGCTGGTGCCGGGGCAGAACCACCGCGTGGACGTTATGGCCGCGACCGGATTCTACGAGGACGGCAAGAAGGGGCGGCGGCATCCGACGGATCCGGTTCTGCGTGCGCAGGACATGGACCGCGACGGCGTGCAGGCCGAAGTGATCTTCGGCATCCTCGGTGCGGCGACGCGGTTGAACGATCCGGTGGCGGCGAACGAGATGTTTCGGATCTACAACGATTGGCTCGTCGAGTTTTGCAGGCACGATCCGGCGCGGTTCATCGGGCTGGCGTGCCTGCCCTACGGCGACATCGAGGCGGCGGCGAAGGAGATCCGCCGCGTCGCGAAGCTGGGGCTGCGCGGTGTGGAGCTGTCGTGCTCCTGGGACATGGAGCCCATGTGGCATCCAGTCTGGGAGCCGCTCTGGCAGGCCATCCACGAGGTCGACCTGCCGCTGCACTTCCACACTTTCCCGGCGATCCCGCCGAGCCAGTTGGAGCAGGCGTTTGGGCCGACCCGCCGCGCAGCGTTCTTCACCGTCGTCTCCAGCTTCCAGATGAACCTCGCCAACATCCTGGCCGCCGTGATCGGGGCGGGCGTTCTCGAGCGCTATCCGAACGTGCGCATCTCGTTCGGCGAGAGCGGGATTGGCTGGATTCCCTACGCGCTCGACCGCATGGATTTTGAGTGGGAGGACCGTTTCCGCGATCTCGGCCTGAAGATGAGGCCGAGCGACTATTGGCGGCGCCAATGCAAGGGTACGTTCCAGTTCGATCGCATCGGCGGCAAGCTGATCGACGACATGGGGGTGGAGTCGATCATGTGGGGCTCCGATTATCCGCATGCCGACGGCGTGTGGCCCGAGTCGTCGAAGTACATCGAAGAGCAGTTCAGCCACTTGCCGGCTGAAGTCGTGCACAAGATCACCTGCGAGAACGCCGGGAAGTTCTACCGGTTGATGTAGCAGAGCACCAATGCAATTCGGCATCGTGGTCGCGACGTCGGCCGATTCCTGGAAAGTCGTCCAGCGCGCAGAAGAACTGGGCTTCACCCACGCGTGGTTCTACGACACGCAGATGCTGTGCGCGGACTGCTTCGTGGCGATGGGTGCGGCAGCGGTGAAGACGTCACGCATTCGCCTGGGCACCGGCGTGCTCGTTCCATCGAATCGCCTTGCACCAGTGACCGCAAGCGCTTTCGCCACGCTCAACAAGCTCGCCCCCGGCCGCATCGACTTCGGGGTGGGGACCGGCTTTACGGCACGCCGCGCCATGGGGATGGACGCCATGAAATTGGCCGATATGCAGGAGTACATCCGCGTCGTGTACGCCCTGCTGCGAGGCGAGACCGTCGAGGCCGAGCTCGAAGGCCAGCGGCGAAAAATCCGCTTCCTGAATCCCGAGCTCGGCTTGATCAATACGAAAGACCCTGTGCTGCTGCATGTCTCCGCGTACGGTCCCAAAGCACGCGCGCTCGTTGCGAAGATGGGGACGAGCTGGGTCAGCTTCGTGGGCGACCTGCAAACGGCCTGCTCGACGATCGAGGACTTCAAAGCCCACTGGGCGGCGGCCGGTCGCGCGCGCCAGGACCTGTCGGCTGTGGCCTTCACGCTGGGTTGCGTCCTCGACGCGGGAGAGCCCTGCGATTCGCCTCGAGCCATCGCGCAGGCGGGACCGCGCGCTGCTTTGTATCTGCACCGCGCAGCGGACGAAGCGCTCGCGGGCCTGCGAAACTTCAGCCCGACCGATGCGTCAGTGCAGGATGCCGTGCGCGGCTATATCGAGCTCGCGCGCGGGTTTCAACCCGAGGATGCCCGATACCTTGCTAATCATCGAGGGCACCTTCTGTTCGTGCGGCCGGAGGAGCGGCGCTTCGTCACCGCCGACCTGATGCGCACCGCCACGTTCACCGCAACGCGAGGGGAACTGATCGATCGCATCGGAACGATGCGGGATGCGGGCTATACCCAGTTCGCGATACAGATCACGTACGGTCAGGAGCAGTCGATCGAGGATTGGGCGAAAGTCAAGGATGCCTTCGGGCGAAGCTGAGCCTGTCGATCGAGCAATAATTTACCTCGCCGCGTCGGCGCCCGCCTTGGCGACCTGGCCATCCTGAACCGCGGTTGCGCCGGAGACGCCGATGGCGCCAGTGATCTTGCCATCCACGATGATCGGGATACCACCCTCCAGCGGCGTCGCGCCGCGCAGCGCCAGCGTGCGCATCCCGATGCCGCCCTGCGCGATCAAATCCTCGAACACCTTGGTCGGGCGCCTGAAGTCGAGCGCGCTGCGCGCCTTGTCCTCGGCGACGTGAATCGAGCCGTACTGAGTGTTGTCCAGCTTGTGCAGCATCACCATGTGGCCCGTGCTGTCGAGGATGGCGATGGCCATGCCCCAGTGGTTCTTGTCGGCTTCCGCCTCCGCGGCCGCCATCACTTTTTTGGCCGCCTCGAGCGTAATCGGGGGCCCGTAGGGCGTCGTCGGAGGTGCGGATGGCGCTTGTTGGGCGCTAGCCGTCCCCATTGCTGCGAGCATGACGAGGATGCAAGCAAGTGCTGTCTTACGCTGCGTTCTCATGAATGTCTCCCATCGGGTACTGGGGTTCCCGTTCCATTTCCTGGACAACCATCGCGCCATGAACGTGAGGCCGAAGAACTATTCCTGGCCTGACTTTTACGATCAGGTGATCGGCCTTGACCGAGCGCACCTTTTCCTGGCGCGCGATTGCCAATCGCTTTCGGGCAAACCGTACGACGATCCCGAGGTGGTTGAACGTGGTGCCGTCGATGGACATCGGGGCCAAGATCGCCTCCGAACAGGCGCAGCTTCGTAAGGTGCGGAGGCTTCCGACCGCGACGCGTACTACTTTATCACCAGCCTACAATCACTGGCTCCCTCTTCAGCGACGCCGCCCGCCGCCACCCGCCCTCGGCCGCGACTCGTTCACGCGTAGCGGCTTTCCGTGGAACTCTTTGCCGTTGAGCCCCGCGATAGCGGCGAGCGAGTGCGCTTTGCCCGGCATTTCGACGAAACCGAACCCCTTCGAGATTCCAGTGAACATGTCGCGGACGACTTGCGCGGACTTGACATCGCCAAACGCCTTGAACGCTTCCACTAACTCAGCTTCGCTAATTTGAGGCGCGAGATTTCCGACGAAGATGTTCATCGGTGTCAGAGGGCCTTCAGATTGACCGCAGATGACTTGCCCTCCCGGCCTCGTTCGACCTCGTAGGAGACTTTCTGCTTCTCCGTCAGGGTGCCGAGTCCGGAACTCTCCACAGCCGAGATGTGCACGAAAACATCCTTCGAACCATCGTCAGGCTGAATGAAGCCGAAGCCCTTGCTGGGGTTGAACCACTTAACAGTACCGGTAGCCATTGTTGTCTTAAGTCCGTAGTTGGTTGAAAGAGTTCTAAGTTAATGTTCGTTTAGTCAGTAAAGACGATGATGGCATGAGACGCTCCCGTGAAAAACCTGAACCTGAGCGCGCCGTTTCATTCTCCCCTCTCGCCTAAAACTCTAGCGGCCAGCTCTTCGGTGAACCATTCACATGAAGCCCGAGAGAGTCTAGCAATACCCCTGGCTCGACCAGGCGGGCAACTGGCAAACGAATCGGGAGTATAGCGCTGAGTAACAAATAGGGACCTCAGAATTGCCGCCGAATCCGCCACTGGATACTGTCACGGGGCATTCGCCTTCCGTGGGCGTCTGGTGAACTTCCTAGGGGGCTTCTTGCCCCGCGTTGTCACGCTAGACTTGGGATGACCGGAGGTTAGCGGTGCGCCCCGTTGAGCGCCTCGCGCCGGCGTGTGTTCTCGATTCCCGGAAGCCAGTTTGATTTCAAGGTCATTAATCTCGTCCCACTGGGCGTCGGTTCGTTCGCGATCCGGTATCTCAAGAAGCTGTTGCAGGCGTTGACGGGGAGAAATCGGTTGCGGTGCATTCATCAGGCTAGCTCAGGCTCCCAAGGCTATCACTGGTACACGACCGTCACTCGCCCTTGAAGCGCGGAGGGACAACGTGCCCACCCGCCTCCTGCCTTAGGACTAGATCCACAGCAGTGGACGCGAACCGGCGCCCTGGGCTTCCCAGACGAGATCAGATGCCGAACCTCGGCGTTAAGTTCAAAACCCCCATTCCTGCAACCGGAGAGACACTCGACCCTAAAGTGCGCTTTCGCCCGAGGACGGAACACGTACTGCTCAACTGGGGAGTGCAACCCCTGCGATCCAATCCGCTCAACCCGAATCGTCACCTCAGCCACCCGCGGGAACTCCTGTTCCAACATCAGCGCCGCATTTTTTCGCTGAGATTCGGCGGCGCGCTCCGACGTAGTGAAGTTCAGCGGCGCTGTGTTAGGGGGCGGGGAGCGGAGCTTGGAGGCCATGATGTCGTCAAGATACAGCAGAGGTA
>DATJZQ010000140.1:0-4013 GCA_035499005.1 Burkholderiales bacterium
TCTTTGCGCAGCGCTCGGCGCCACGCCAAGGCTCGTGCTCTCTCAGGCTCTGCAGCCGCATCAACAGCTCGCTCGAGAGATCTACCGCGAGCTGGTCGAAATCAATACCGTTACCGGGACTGGAGATACAGCGCGCGCGGCCCAAGCGATGGCAGACCGTCTGCGCGCCGCCGGGTTCGCCGACGACGATGTGCACGTGCTCAGCCCCGCCCCGCGCAAAGGCAATCTGGTCGCACGGCTGCGCGGCTCGGACGCACGCAAGCCGATCCTGCTGTTGGCCCATCTCGATGTCGTGGAAGCCAAGCGCGGGGCATGACATCCGGTGCGACCGACGGCAGCTTCCTGCGCAATGCCGGCATTCCCACCTACGGCCACAGCGGTCTGGCACTGGACGTTGCCGACGTGCGCATTCACGGCAAGGACGAGCGCATCCCAGTCAAATCATTCTATGACGGGCTCGAGTACCAGTATCGCTTGGTCAAGGCGCTCGCTTCGCCGAGGTGATGCAGCGGTTCGATTTCAGCGATACCGGGCGAGTCTCCAAAAAAGAAAGCCCTGCGCGCAGGCAGGGCTTCACTGGAAAACTTAAGAGCAGCTACTACTGCGAGCCGGCCGTGACCGTGACCTCGACCCGTCGATCGGGCTGCAGGCACGCGATCAATTTCTGCCTGCTTTGCTCGGCGCAGCGCTTGTAGGTCGCGAACTCCTCGGTCTCACCGCGCCCCTCGGTTCTGATGCGGTCGACCGGGATCCCTTTGCTGGCGAGATACTGCTTCACCGATGCCGCTCTCCGCTCCGACAGGCTTTGGTTGTACAAAGCAGAGCCGATCGGGTCGGCAAAGCCGACCGTGCGAACTTCACCGTACGCGGTTCCCCGGAGCTGCTGGATCAGCTCGTCCAGCTTGTTGCGCGACTCGGCTCGGATCGAGTACTGATCGAAGTCGAACAGGGGATCTGCTTCGACCGTGATCGTCATCGGCAGCACGGTAGCAGGCGGCGTCTTCGCCTCGGCAGTGCTCGCCGGCTTGTCGTCGTCAGCAAAGTTGTCGGGCTCCCGCACGAGCTCCTCCGGCGCTGACTGAGCTCCTTCGTCGGCGAAGGTACTCGGCGCCGCGGCCTCTTCGGTGGCAGGCGCGGAGTCGTCGCTGAAATCCGCCGATGCTGGAGTATCCTCGTCCGCGACGCCAGCGGTCTCGTCCGTGAACCGCGGCTGCGCGGCGACGATATCTTCCTCGGGTGTGGCACCAGCATCGTCGGCAAATCTCTGCGGCCCGCCGGAGCTCTCGCTCTCGGCGCGCGCGTCATCGTCTACAAACGGCTGGTGCGCAGGCGCCTGGTCGTCGGCGGCCACGCTGGAATCGTCCGTGAATTGCTGAGCGGAAGGCTGGTCTTCGTGCTGAGGCTCCGCCGCGTCATCCACAAAACGCTCGGGCTGCCTGGCATCTTCCTGCGGCGCTTGGCTGTCGTCCTTGAATACGGTCGGCGGAGCCTCGTCTTCTGCCTGGGGCGAGGCCGCGGCCACCGGCGCAGGGCTGGGTTTGGCGAGCTCGGTCTGCGCGTTGGCCGAGCGATGCTGAACGTTGCCGGCGCAGCCCACCAACAAAGCAGCGAGCAGCGCCGATGTGAGCTTCACAATTGCCGCGCACGATGTCGTGCCAGGCAGACACACTGGAGGTGTTTCTCGGGTCGAACAGAGGTTGGCCATGTGCATGGGGCTCCTGACGGAATTCGCGGCAAGCCGCGATACTGGCGAAGGGCTGGCGGCACTCGAAGCGCTGTGCGCGCTCGAGGAACGAGCCCGGGCCGACTCGGGAGTGGTTCAGTTACACGACTAGCGCGGAACTGCGAAGCAATGACCGCGCCAAACAGACGCGGTGGATGGTGGGCTTGTCCGGAACGCCGCGCACGCTGCTCATTCGACGGAAATATCGACCCTGACCATATTTCACGGGAAGTGAACAGATACTTCTGCGCACGCGGCGAGCCGTGGCGCCGCGCGGAACTGCCCGCGCCCGGGCTGGCCGCGGCGCATCGGCTGACAAATTGCGTCGCGTGAGGCACCTTCGTGGAACCCGACCGGCAGCCTTAGGGCACGGGCGTTGAATCCGGCAAGCAGCCGGGGGCGTATGTGTGGATGCGTGCCCGGAGGGTTGCGGTCCAGCTCGGGTGCGCGCCCGCCTGCACCCGACTGGACCATGCCAACGTAAGGAGACAGCAAGCATGAGCCAGACACACCGATTGAGCGGCGTCGCGCTCGCGGCCGCCGCCGCCACTTTGTTCTTGGCAGGTTGTGCTTCGGACGGAAGCGCTCCGGCAAAGACCGCGGACAGCAGCGCCGTGACGGTCAAGTGCTACGGCGCCAACAGCTGCAAGGGCCAGGCCGAGTGCAAGACCGCGATGAACGGCTGCAAGGGCCAGAATGCGTGCAAGGGCAAGGGCTTCGTGTCGCTGACGGAGCAGGCCTGCGTCGATCGTCTCGGCCGCGTCTGATACCATCTTTATTGTTCCAGCTACCGGCAGGTGCCCCGCGGGCACCTGTTCCCCGACTCCTTCGATGTCCGCATCCATGACCGCTCCGGCGCTCGGCTTTGGACTCGGCTTACGCACAGCGCATTACGAGGAGATCCTCGCCGGCCGCAGCGCCGTCGACTGGTTCGAGCTGTTGTCGGAGAACTACCTGGTTCCGGGCGGCAAGCCTCTGCATTATCTCGACCGCATTCGAGCCGACTATCCGGTAGTCATGCACGGCGTATCGCTGTCGATCGGCAGCACCGACGCGCTCGACTTCGACTACCTCGGTGCCCTCAAGTCGCTGGCTGAGCGCGTGAGTCCGCACTGGATCTCGGACCACCTGTGCTGGACCGGCGTGGACGGGAAGAACACGCATGACCTCCTGCCCATGCCCTACACCGAGGAGGCGGTCAGACACATCGCCTCGCGCGTCGAGGCGGTGCAGGAATTCCTGGGGCGGCGCATCCTGCTCGAGAACGTGTCGAGCTATGTGAGCTATCGCGAATCGGAGCTCACGGAGTGGGAGTTCCTGGCCGAGATCGCGCGTCGCGCCGATTGCCTGATCCTGCTCGACGTGAACAACATCTACGTATCGGCCTTCAATCACGGTTTCGACGCCGAGCGATATCTGGCCGGCGTCCCGCCCGAGCGGGTGCAGCAGATCCATCTCGCCGGACACAGCCACTGCGGCGATCACATCATCGACACACACGATGCCGATATCATCGACCCGGTCTGGGACCTGTACGCCAAAGCCATCCAGCGCCTTGGCCCCGTCTCCACCATGATCGAGCGCGACGACCACATCCCGGCGTTTGCGGATCTGGTCGCGGAGCTGGATCGCGCGCGGCGCATCGCCAGGACCGTGTTGCAGCGGGAGGCCGCATGACAGCGCTGGCCGACCTCCAACACGCATTCCAGCGCTACGTGCTGCGCGGCGAGGCGGGCGTGATCGCTCGGATCGGGGGAGCGGAGGGGGTTGATCCGCAGCGGCGCATGCGCATCTACCTCGACGCCTACCGCCTGCGCCTGGTCGAGGCCCTGGCAAACGACTACGAGGCGCTGCGCGCCCTGCTGGGCGGGGAGCAGTTCAACGACGCCTGCCGCGTCTATGTGGAAGCTACACCGTCGCTCTTCCGTAACGTGCGCTGGTACGGTGGAGGGCTGGCCGAGTTCCTGCGCACGACACCGCCCTGGGCGCATCAGCCCGTCGCGTACGAGCTGGCGCTGTTCGAGTGGACTCTGACGCTGGCCTTCGACGCCGCCGACCTCCCGGGCGCCCGCTTCGAGGATCTCGCCCGCCTGCCGCCGTCCGTCTGGCCGGAGATGAGGATCGTGCTGCATCCGTCCGTGCACTTGATCGCGCTGCGCAGCAATGCCCCCACGCTGCGGAAAGCCACCGACGCGGGCGAGGCGCTGCCGCGCCCAATGCTGGCGGACAGCGCCAAATCCTGGCTGGTCTGGCGCAAAGAGCTGATACCGCGCTTCCGCTCGCTGAGCGA
>DATJZQ010000141.1:0-4036 GCA_035499005.1 Burkholderiales bacterium
GAGCTTCTCCGTGTCGAAGAAGTGGAGCTCCTTCTTTTTCGGGATGAAGACGTCGGGATGCTGCAACAGGTACTCGACCAGCGTGGTCGTGCCGCCGCGCTGCGTTCCCGCGATGAGGAAGCTCACTCTGTAGTCGTCGCCGCGCGCCACCGCGCGATTCTCACGGCGGCTGCGGCGCGGGTCAACCCTGCGATCGAACCCCGATGGATGCCCTCTTGGCGGGTTAGGTCCCATCTCCAATAATATGGCGAACGGCCTGGCAAAGAATGCGCTTGGCCTCGAAAGTGTGACCCGAGCGCCCACAGCCATGAGCAGAATCCTCTACCTCAGCCACGACCCTGATCAGCCGCGGGGAGGCGTGAACGTGCTTTACGACCACGTGTTCACGCTTCGCCAGCATGGGTTCGACGCGTTCGTAGTGCACGCGACGCCCAGCTACCGGTACCGTTTTGCTCAGTACCCCGTGCCGGTCATCGATGCCAGCACCGACTTCAGGGTGCTGAAGACGGATACACTGGTGGTACCCGAGGATTACGCGGCGGCCATCAGGCGATGCCGCAATCTGTCGTGCCGAAAGGTGCTTTTTTGCCAAGGGCACTACTGCATCTTTGACGGCTTGGAGCCGGGCGAGAAGTGGAGTGATTTCGGCTTCTCGACCTATCTGTGCACGTCGATTCTAATGCGGCAAGTGATGAAGCGCTGGTTCGGCGTCGATGCGAGCGTCGTCAGTCCGTGCGTCGATACCGCGTTTTACAGCGACGAGCCTAAGCCTCTGGGCCCGCCATTCACGGTGGCAACCATGCCACGCAAGGGCAGACGCCAACTCCGCTTCGTGCAAGGTTTGCTCGCCGCAGACGGTTCAGGTACGTCTGAGGCGTTGTCATGGGTCGAGATCAGCGGCATGCCGCAAGAGGACGTGGCGACGCGCCTGCGAAACGCACACATCTACGTGGCAACGGGCGTGAATGAAGGTCTGGGACTACCTCCGCTCGAAGCCATGGCCGCCGGCTGCTTGGTGGTTGGATTCGCAGGAGGGGGCGGGGCCGAATACGCCACGGCCGAGAATGGCGTCTGGGTACCCGACGAAGACGTTTGGGCGCTTGCAGAGGCACTGGAGCAGACCATTAGCGCGCTGAGCAACCCGGCGGCCGCAGGGTTGCTGCAAGCGCGGCGCATGGCTGGTCACGCGACCGCCCAGAAATACACTCGCCGGAGGTTCGAGCATGAACTCACCGCATTTTGGTCCGGGCTCTAGTGACTGTCCGCCGGTGTGCGGGGCCTATATCGTCCCGATTGCGCCGTAACGTCTTGCGAATGGAGGTTAGGCGCGGGAGGCGACCATGGCCTCAAGCGCGTCGGCGAGCGCGTCGATTGGCTCGCTGCGACCGAACAGTCTCGGCAAGCCGGCCTGAATCCGTGCAGATAGCGCGTCGCGATAGGTTTTGTTACGCGCGACATGCAGCGCGGTCTGCACATACTCTTCCGCGTCGCGCGCGATAAGTTCCTCAGCTCCCACAATGCGAAGCATCGCCGTGCTCTGACGGCCGCGCATGAACTGGCCCGGCATTGTCACGATAGGCAAGCCCGAGCACAGCGCGTCAAGGGCCGTGCTGCCGCCACTCCAATGCAATGCGTCGAGCATGACATCGGCCGCGCGCAGTGCAAGGCGAAAGTCGTTCTGGCTAAGCATGGGCAATACTTTGATCTGCTGGCGTGGGACCAGGTTGCGCCTCTTCATGCCCAGCGCGAGGCGGTTCAGGAAGGCCTGCCTTTGACCTTCGGTCAAACCGCCGAAGAACAGCAGCACGGCGTCCTCATCTCGCGCCAGAATGTCGAGAAGGAGGTTGTCAGTATCGGGGTGAATCTTGTACAGCGACTGCGGGCAGACATAGATTCGCTTGTCTCGCGGGAGACCGACGCGGTCGCGCGACGCTTCTTCGAGCGGCGCCGTAAGCGAATAACGCGTCCCGAGGCCCGGTAGGAGGACCAGTCGTTCGCGATAGTCTGCCGCGGCTTGCGCGGGTTCCATCTCGGAGCAGGAAAGGAAGTAGTCGATAAAAGCGCTGCCGGTGGTCACCGGGTGTCCCCACGCGGCGCACTGCACCGGCGCAAGCCGGAGATTGGCGAGCAGCGTGCCTCCGACGGTCATCGCGACGTCCGGAAAGACAAGAATATCGAGTTCCAAGGATCTCGCGGCGCGCGCGGTTTCCTCGGCAGACCCCGTGAGTGAAATGAATTCATTGCTCTCGCGTGCCAGCATTTTGGCGTGTCCATCAGCCACGCCGCCTATGAACAGAGTGCACACGTGGAAGCGGTCCCGCGGCAGATCGGTGATCCAGCTCGAGAAGTAAGCGCCGATAGTACATGCCCGCAGATTCGACGAGATGAATCCCACGCGCACCTTCGAGCGAGGCTGGCGACGTCGGTGCAGGGGTAGCTGAAGATCCGGCACGGCCGCACCCAGAAGGCCGCTCAGGAATTCGCTGTAGCCGGATTGCAGAGCTCGAGTAGCCTCGCCTTGGTAGGCGAGATAGAAATTGTTAAGCTCAAGAGCGAACACATCCTGTGGCCGACGCAGCCAGTGCGGCGTGCAGGCCGCCACGCGCGCAAGACCCGCGTTGAATCGGTCCCTCCAGCGTGCGAGATCGCCTGACCCGCCGTAAACTGGCTGCAGCATCAACGCCTCGGTGACAAATGCCGGAAGGTTGTAAGGTTCTACCGCTAGCACACGCCGACATGCCTCGATAGCCGCCTCGGCCCGGTTTTGCTGTTGAAGTACCTGCGCGAGCGCGAGGTGCAGCACCGAGTGAGTCGGTTCAAGAGTACACGCGCGCTGCAGCACCGGTTCCGCGTCGTCATATCGGCGTTTCGCAGCGAGGGCCTTGCCCAGACGTCCCCAATGCAACCCGACGTCGGGTTCCAGCTGCGCGGCCTGCTTGAAGGAGGTGATTGCCTGCTCCACGAGGCCCTTTCGAAGCTGCTCTTGGCCGAGAAGCGACCACTGGATGCCTGTCGATGGCAGCGGCTCGAAACCTTCGTGCTTGCTTCCTGCGCCGGAAGGGAACGCTGGGGTCGGGAGCGTGCCGGATGCGGTGTCGCGCGAGGTTTTGTTCATTTCTTCGCGAGAGTTCGTGGGGCTGCGGCGAGGCATGTTCAGCGCAGCATAGCGCGACCGACCCCCCCGCTCAAACATGGCAATCAACCGGGCCGAAGCGGGTATGGGTGCGGCGAGGCGCTACAGTGGCTCCCGATGCTCAAGAAGCTAACCCTGCCGGTCATGGTTGCCGCGCGCCACCGCGCGATTCTCACGGCGGCTGCGGCGCGGGTCAACCCGGGAGCGCTACGCGCCTTCGGCGAGCCAGTCGCTGCAGTCCCAGCCGAGCAGCCGCTCGAGCGCGCGAATCTCCGGCTCGAGGACGCCGGCGAGATAGCGTCGGTCCTCTTCGTTCATCTCGCCTTCGTGGGGGCGCGCGCCGGGCTGATGTGGGCGACGCCAAGGAAGCTCGCGATGCGCGCGAACATGGGGGCGAGCGCCCGCGAAAGATCATCCGTCGGGAGAACCAGCGTCTGCTCACGCGGGAAGAAGCTCCAGATGCGCGCGAGCTGTTGCGTATACATGCCGCGGCCGACGTAAGCCTTGAAGCGCAACTGCCCGGGCGCCGCCTGGCGGGTGCGCTCCGGCTCCGCGGCCAGGGCCTCGTGGAACGACAGCGGCTCGCCGCTCTCCGTGCGCACGAAGTTCCAGTCGGAGTGGGCCCGCGTGACCGGATTGCGCAGCAGCATGATGAGTTTCATCGCCGGGTTGTAATCCCTGATGCGCGCCAGCGCGGGCTCCCAGTACATGTAGATCGGGGTCGCCTCTCCGAGCAGGCGCCCGGCAGCCGCTCTCGCGAACGCCGCGTGGTAGCGCGCGTAGTCGGCCTGTCCGTCGCGCCAGAGCTTGTCATCGTCGAAGAAGTGCACTTCCTTGCGCTGCGGGATGAAGATCTCGGGGTGCTGCCGGAGGTAATGGAAGAGCGTGGTCGTTCCTCCACGC
>DATJZQ010000142.1:0-4546 GCA_035499005.1 Burkholderiales bacterium
ATCGTTCCGGCGCAGGCGGCGGGCGCGGAAGGCAAGATCGAGGTGGTCGAATTTTTTTCCTACGCGTGCCCGCACTGTGCCGACTTCGAGCCGAGCCTCGAAACCTGGCTCAAGCGCAAGCCCAAGGACGTCGAGTACCGCATGGTGCCGATGGTATTTCGCGAACAGTGGCGCCCGCCCGCCAAGCTGTACTACACGCTCGAAGCCATGGGTCTCGTCGATAAGTACCACATGAAGGTCTACGACGCGATCCACAAGGATGGCAAGCAGCTGTTCACCGATCAGGCGGTGAAAGACTGGGCCAAGAGCGTCGGCATCGACGCGGTGAAATTCAACGACGTGTATGACTCCTTCGGTATCGACGCGAAACTGCAGCGCTCCACGGCGATGGGGCGCGAATATGGCGTGCAGTTCACGCCCGCGATGAGCGTTAACGGCAAGTACATGACCGGCCCTTCCTGGGTGACCAGTCCCCCGGAAGGCGGTCAGAATTCCCGGGTGGACTATCAGCGCTTCTTCGTCGTCCTGGACAAGCTGGTCGACATGTCGCGCGGCAAGCCCGTGGCAAAGAAGAACAAACCCTGAGAGTGACGCGGGAAGGCCTATTTCCGCGTCGCTGGCGATGCGCTTGGCTCGCCACTGCTGCCTGGTCGGTCTGACAGCGGCGCTGCTGCTGGTTGGCGCAGCGCGCGGCGCCGACCTGATGGAAGACGTCGACTATCGCGTCATTCCCAGGCAGAGACTCTCCGATACCGAGCGCATCGAGGTCGTTTATTTTTTCTACTACGGCTGCTCGTGGTGCTTCCAGTTCGAGCCCTTCATCGGCGAGTGGATCAAGAACAAGCCGACCGACGTGAGCTTCCGGCGCGTGCCGGCCCTGCGCACCACCAAGTGGATCACGCTGACCCGCGCGTTTTACGCCTATGAGGCGCTGGACCTGCTTCCGCGCTTGCACGCGAAGACGTTCCAGGCCTTTCACAACGATGACATCAATCTGCAGAGCGAGGGCGCGCTGTTCGATTGGGTCGAGAAGCAGGGTGTGGACCGCAAGCGCTTCGAGGAGGTCTTCCGCTCCGACGCGGTGACCGAACGCATGATGACCTCGCGTACGCTGACCGATGCTTTCCGCATCGAGAGCACGCCGAGCGTCGCGGTGGACGGGCGCTATCTCACCAGCAGCGGCATGACCGGCGGCGTGGCCGAGCTGATGACCACCGTGGAGGAATTGATCCGAATGGTTCGCGAGGAGCGCCGGGGCGAGCGGTGAGCTTGCGGGTGGTGATCACCGGTGCGTCGAGCGGTATCGGCCAGGCGCTCGCCTCGGAGTATGCCCGGCGCGGCGCGACGCTGGGTCTCATCGCACGCCGCGAGCAGGTATTGCAGGAATTTGCAGCGGGGCTCAAAGTGCCGGCCGCGCTCTACCCCCTCGATGTGCGGGATGCGGCGGGCATGGCGCGGGCGGGAGAAGATTTTTGCGCACGCTTCGGCAGCCCTGATGTAGTCATCGCCAGCGCCGGGGTGAGCGCGGGCACGTCGACGGAGCGAAGCGCGGACCGCGCCGTGTTCCAGGAGATCCTGGACGTCAACGTCATGGGAATGGTGAACACGTTCGCGCCATTCCTGCCCGCGCTGCGCGCAGCAGGGGCGGGCACGCTGGTCGGCATCGCCAGCGTGGCCGGCTTCCGCGGCATCCCGGGATCAGGGGCGTACTCGGGATCCAAGGCTGCCGCCATCACTTATCTCGAGAGCTTGCGCGTCGAGCTGCGCGGCAGCGGCATCGCCGTGGTGACGATCTGCCCCGGCTACATCGACACACCCATGACGCGCGGCAACCCCTACCGGATGCCGTTCATGATTCCTGCGCATGTTGCGGCCGGGCGGATGGTGAGGGCTATCGCGCGCCGCCGCCGCCAGGTGGTGATCCCGTGGCAGATGGGGATCGTTGGCGCAATATTAAAAATGCTGCCGCGTGCGCTGTACGACCGGATGTTCGCTCGCGCGCCGAGAAAACCGCGCCGAGATCAGTGATCGGCGAGCGAGATTTCGAGGACCGCTTCGAGCTCGGTCAATGCCTGTTCGGGCGACTCGACCTTTATGGTTGTCATGCCCAGCGCTCGGGCCGGCTTGAGGTTGATGCCGAGGTCGTCGAGATAGACCGCTTGCTGCGGGTCGAGCTGGAGCCGCTCCAGCGCCAACCGATAGAAGTCGGGCTCGGGTTTGCGCTTGCCGACCAGGCTGGACTCGATTACCGCGTCGAACAGCGCCATCACCTCGCTCACCTCGCGCGCACGGGCGTCGCTCGCAGGCAGGCCGTGCCCGCTCCCCGTCTTGACATTATTGGTGAGGCAGGCGTTGACGAAATGCTCCTTGCATCGGCGTAATGCCTCCACCATCTGCGGGCGCAGCGCGCCATACAGCAGCGCGACCACATCCTCACCGCGAACGCTGTGGCCCAGCGCGGACGAATCGGCCTCGAAAGCGTCGCCGAATTCAGCGAGCGTGATCTCGCCGCGCTCGAAGCGGGCCCATGCATTGTTGTCTGCGTTGACGCTGTTCACCCGACGCAAAAAGTCGCGCGGCAGCCCGCGGCTGCGCTCGAATGCGGCGAACGCCATGAACGGGCTCTCGGTGAATACCCCGCCGAAATCCCACAGCACCGCCCGTATCGCGGGATTCGGGCGGATGACACCACTCACTGCTTGTTCTTCTTCTTGTAGTCGTCGACCGCGCGGCGCAGGTCCTTGTACTCCTCGCAGGGAATCGGGCTGCAGATCTTCTTCAACTCCGCCAGGTGCTGCTCCGCCTTGGCTACGTTGCCCGATATCAGGTAGGCCTCCCCGATGTACTCGTGCGCGGCCTTGAGCTGCGGGTTCAGCTTGAGCGCCTTGTTGTACGCTGCGAAGGCCGCATCCAGGTTGCCCTGCTTGCGCTGGGCGAAGCCCAGCCAGTTCTGGATCTGCGCGTTCTCAGGCTCGGCCGCCGCCGCTTTGGTAAGCAGCTCGACGCCGCGCTTCCAGTCCTTGTCCTCCACCGCCTTCTTGCCTGCCATGGCATCGGGGTTGCTGCTCTCCTCTTCATCTGTCCCGCCCATGTTGGCGCTGACGTGAGGCGGCAGCGCGATGGCCAAAGTGATCGCCGCCGCGCCGATGATGAGTCTCCAAGTTGTCATGTGCCCTCCGAGTGAGTGATTTCGAGACGAGTACCGTAGCGAGCGGCGCAGCCGGAAATCCAGCGCCGGGATCAGCGCTTGAGCTCGACCTCGATGAAGACGAACGGGAAATCGTTGGCGTTGACCACGTCGTGCTCCACGCCCGCCGAACGCGTATACGACACGCCGGCTTTCAGCTCGGCGTAGCGCTTGCCTTGGGGCTCGTCCAGCAGGAGTCGTCCGGTCGTCATCGGGACCACCACATAGTCGTACTCGTGCCGGTGGTAGCCCGTTGCGGCACCAGGCGCGAAGCGCCATTCGGTGACTCGCACGACCTCGTTGTCGATCTGCACGGTGGGTTCTGCGCGCTGCATGGTCGGCCTCTGGCTGACAGTTCGGCGGCGATTACCCGTTCTCCCCGCCTCCGAGCAATTCTACTATTCGCGGGTTGTCTTTGACTGGTTGACGCCAGCGCGGGCAGCGCAGTCCTTCATTGCTGCCTGGACAGAGCACGAACGAACAGCGCGGGCTGCTCGGGAGTAATCAGCCACGGCCGCTCTTCGCCGAACTCGATCCAGACGAAGTCGTCGGTGCGAGAGATGTACATCTGCACGATGCCTCGCCGCGCGGTCCACAGCCACCCGAACCCGCCCCACAGCCCGCCGGCCCCGACGCGCATGCCGAAGCCGACTTTGCGCCGGAGCTCGGCCTTGTCGATGTGGCGCACCTCGGTAATTTCGTCGCGATTCAGGCGCCGGTGCTTCAGCGGCCAGACCACCTCCAGCTCCCTCGGGTGAAGCACGAAGACGGTCGGCCGGAACCGCAGCCACACCCAGGCGTAGATCAAAATCAGGAACAGCCCGGGAACGGTCAGCCAGGTGCGTGCGAATAGTGTGCTCCCAAGAAACAGGATGGGCAGCGCCAGCAGCACCAGCGTCACGATCAGTATGTCGCGCGACATCGGTGCCAGTCGATACGAGTTCATGGAGAGCTTATCGCGCGATGCTTCCCAGCCGTGCTTGGCAGCAGGCCACCAGATCGCCCGGAGCCAACTCGATCTCGAGTCCGCGGCGCCCAGCGCTCACGTAGACGTTTGTCAGCTTCATCACGGCGGAATCGATGTAGGTCTCCAGCCGGCGCCGCTGCCCGAGCGGGCTGATGCTTCCGACGACGTATCCCGTCGCGCGCTCCGCCTCCTGCGGTGTGGCCATCTCGGCCCGCTTGGCTTCCGCCAGCGTGGCCAGCGCCTTCAGATCAAGCTCGGAGCTGACCGGAACCAGCGCGACCGCCAGCCGCTTTGCGTCGAGCTTCGCGACCAGGGTCTTGTACACCATTCCCGCCGGTACACCGACCGCTGCCGCGGCCTCCAGGCCGTACTCGCGGCTCACCGCAGATTCG
>DATJZQ010000143.1:0-17494 GCA_035499005.1 Burkholderiales bacterium
GTACCTCCGAGCCATGGCAGCGTAGCCGCTCGCGTCGTTCGCACGCGAGAGATTGTCCATGTCCGAGATGTTCGAGAGGACCCATGGTTTTCTTTGCAGCTCGCGCAGGTAGGGGGCTTTCTGAGCGCGCTCGGCATCCCCATGCTTCGCGAGGGCACCCCGATCGGGGCGATCACCGTCGCCGGCGGCCAGCCCGGGATCTTCTCCGAAAGACAGATCGCGATGCTCCAGACCTTCGCCGACCAGGCGGTGATCGCGATCGAGAACACGCGGCTGTTCAAGGAAACCAAGGAGGCGCTCGAGCAGCAACAGGCATCGGCCGAAATTCTTCGCGTGATCAGCAGCTCGGTCGAGGATACGAAGCCGGTATTCGATGCGATTGCCAAGGCATGCGAGGGCCTCTTCACAGGTCACCACGTCGGCATCAACCTGATCGACAAGAGCGGCGGCTTAGTGCTGGCGGCCAGCCCATTCCCGCCTGGTTATGACCACGTAAAAGAAGCACTCGTACGCCATTTCGAGATGGCGCCCAGCCGCACGACGGGCACCATGGTCTCGCTGCGCGGCAGCGTTATCGATTTTCCAGACGTCGAGGGGGCGGGTGTACCTGAGGAAGTGCGAGACGGATGCCGCGTTGCCGGTGCCCGCGCCATTGCCATTGCACCGATGATGTCGGGAGGCAAAGGCATCGGCTCGATCTGGGTGGCGCGCGATGCGGCAGGCCCGATGTCGGAAAAGGATAAAACGCTGCTCAAGAGCTTCGCCGACCAGGCCGTCATCGCCATCCAGAACACGCGGCTCTTCAATGAGCTCGGGTCTCGCAATCGTGCGTTGACCGAATCGCTCGAGCAACAGACCGCGACGAGCGAAATCTTGCGCGTGATCAGCAGCTCGCCGGCCGATCTTCAACCAGTGCTAGACGCAGTGGTGCAAAGTGCGGCTCGCTTGTGTGACGCTGCGGATGCGGCCGTCGTGAGGGTCGATGGGGACCATTACAGGCTCGCTGCCACGTTCGGACCGATTCCCAAGTCTCCCCTGGGCGAGGTTTCCACGGTGCGCCACGACCTCGTGGTCGGCCGAGCCATCATCGAACGGTGTGTCACCCACGTCACGGACATTCTTGCCGAGCCGGACTCAGAATACGGAGGATCCAAGGCCTTTGCCGGGCGAGTGGGATTCCGGACGATGCTTGCCGCCCCCATGCTTCGAGAGGGAGCCGCCATTGGGGCAATCCTCGTTCACCGGACAGAGGTGCGCCCGTTCACGGACAAGCAGATCGAGCTGCTCCAGACCTTCGCCGACCAGGCGGTAATCGCCATCGAGAATACCCGGCTGTTCAACGAGCTCCAAACGCGTAACAAGGATCTGACGGAGTCGCTGGAACAGCAAACGGCAACCAGTGAGATTCTGCGAGTCATCAGCCAGTCGCAGCGCAATGTACAGCCGGTGTTCGAGACGATTGCCACGAACGCGCGCAGGTTGTGCGACGGGACTTCCGGATGGGTTGTCACCTTCGATGGCGAGCTCATGCGCGTAGCCGCCGGCGATAGCGTCAGTCCGACAGCGCTGGAAGCGCTACGAGAACTGTACCCCCTGAGGCCGACCCGTGGCAGCACGACCGGCCGCGCCATTCTGACCCGGGCCGCGGTTCATATCCCGGATTTCCACTCGGACCCCGAGTATCGGTTGGCGAGCTGGGCCGACGGGTTCGGATACCGGACCAGCATCTCGGTACCGATGCTTCGAGATGGCATCCCTGTCGGCGTGATCAACGTTGTAGGCGCCAGACCGGGGATGTTTTCCGAGAGACAGATCGCGGTGTTGCAGACTTTTGCCGACCAGGCCGTGATCGCGGTCGAGAACACACGACTGTTCAACGAGCTTCAGGAGCGGCTCGAACAGCAGACAGCAACCAGCGACATCCTGCGCGTGATCAGCCAGTCGCAGCGCGACGTGCAGCCGGTATTCGATGTAATTGCTCGCAGCGCTCGTAAGCTGTGTCAGCCCAGTATTGCCGGGGAAATCTTCATATTCGACGGCAAGCTCGTCAGATATGCAGCTGCTGACAGCGTAAATCCAGCGGTGGTCGACGCGATCCGTGGAACCGCTCACCCACCCGATCGCAGTAGCGCGGTCTCAAGGGCTATCGTCACGCAAGCTCTGGTTCATATCCCGGACGTGCGCGAAGATGCGGAATATGGGCTGCAGAGCCTCGCCCAGACGGCGGGCTTCCGCAGCATCGTTGCGGTCCCGATGCTGCACGAAGGAAGACCCATCGGAGCGGTCGCGGTCATGGGCGCCGAACCGTCGATGTTCACGGAACGGCAGATCGCGGTGCTGCAGACCTTCGCGGACCAGGCAGTGATCGCGATCGAGAACACACGCCTGTTCAACGAGCTGCAGGAGCGCCTCGAGCAGCAGACCGCAACCAGCGAGATTCTGCGCGTGATCAGCCAGTCGCAGCGCGACGTGCAGCCGGTGTTCGAAACGATCGCGAGGAATGCGCGGAGCTTGTGCCAGGCAACGCAAGGAGGGCTCTACCGCTTCGACGGAGAGCTCATCCATGTCGCCGCTCTCGACGGCATGAGCAGGGAGGGGGTTGAGGCAATTCGCAGGGCGTATCCGATGTCGCCCGGCACGACCGGAGCGACCGGTCGCGCTATTTCCGCCCGGGCCGTCGTCTACATTCCAGACGTACGCGAGGATCCAGACTATAAGTTGCAGGAGCTCGCGCAAACAACCGGTTTCCGCAGCGTCGTCTCGGTGCCGATGCTTCGGAACGATGTCCCGATCGGCGCGCTCACTATGCTAAGTGCCGAAGTCGGGATGTTCACGGAGCGCCAGATCGCCATGCTCCACACCTTCGCCGACCAGGCCGTCATTGCGGTCGAGAACACGCGGCTGTTCAATGAGCTCCAGGAGCGTCTCGAGCAGCAGACCGCCACCAGCGAGATCTTGCGCGTGATCAGCCAGTCGCAGCGAGACGTGCAGCCGGTGTTCGAGGCAATCGCGGATAACGCCCGCAAGCTATGCCGATCCACCAACTGTGGTGTGTTCACCTTCGACGGGGAGCTCATTCATTTGGTCGCAGTTACCAGCGTGAGCGAGGAAGGACTGGACTCGGCTAGACGAGCCTTCCCGATGCCGCCCAACCGCGGTAGCACCACCGCACGCTCGATTCAGACGCGGGCCGTGGAGTACGTAAAGGACGTGTTCGAGGACCCGGAGTACCAGCTGCGGGATATGGCTCGGGCGATCGGCTTTCGCAGCGCGCTCTGCGTGCCGATGTTGCTCGACGGCAATCCCATTGGTGCGGTGAACGTCACCGGCGCCGAGCCAGCCATGTTCTCGGAGCGCCAGATCGCGATGCTGCAAACGTTCGCCGACCAGGCGGTCATCGCGATCCAGAACACGCGGCTGTTCAACGAACTGGAGAAGCGCAACCGGGACCTGACCGAGTCGCTCGAGCAGCAGACAGCGACCAGCGATGTGTTGAAGGCAATCAGCAGAACCACGTTCGATCTCGACGCAGTGCTGACGACTCTGGTCACCACCGCAGCGAGGCTATGCCAGGCCGAGCAATCAAGCCTGTTTCGATTGGAAGAGGGCGAATACCGCTGGGCGGCGGGGTGTGAGATACGACCCGAGTATCTGGCCATCGAACGCGCGGCACGCATCAAACCGGGGCGAGGAAGCTTGGTTGGGCGCGCAGCTTTCGAGCGGAAGACGATCGAGATATTGGATGCCTGGACCGATCCCGAATACGAGCTCAGGGACGAGGCCAAAATCGGGGGGGTGCGCTCCATGCTCGGCGTGCCGCTGATCCGAGACCACGTGCCAATCGGCGTGTTCGCGCTCGCCCGAACCCGGCTCGAATCGTATACGGCGAAGCAAGTCGAATTGGTGACGACCTTCGCAGACCAGGCAGTGATTGCAATCGAGAACACGCGGCTCTTCAGCGAGCTGCGGGAACGCACCGAAGAGCTCGGGCGGTCCGTCGAGGAGCTCAAAGCGCTCGGCGAGGTTGGCGCCGCAGTCAGCTCGACGCTGGACGTCGACACTGTTCTGAAGACTATCCTCACCCACGCGAACAAGCTTGCCGGGACGCACGCAGGGCAGATTTTCGACTACGACGAGGCCACCGAAGAGCTGCACCCGAGGGCGACTGTAGGCTATACGGAGCATATCGACGCGGCCATTCGGCGCACACCGATCCGGAAAGGGGAAGGCGTCACCGGGCAAGCGGTGGCCAGGCGCCAGCCCGTGCAAGTCCCCGACGTAGCAGTGAAGGGAGCCTATGACAGCCGCCTGCGCGACCTGCTGATCGAGAGCGGCTACCGCGCGCTGCTCGCGGTGCCGCTCATCCGTGAGGATCAGGTGATGGGGGCTCTGACCATCGCGCGTACAGAGCCGGGCGAGTTTCCGCGGCAGGTGGTAGACCTGATGACCACCTTTGCCAGCCAATCCGCGCTGGCGATGCAGAACGCCCGGCTGTTCCATCAGCTCGAGATCGCCAGCCAGCATAAATCCACGTTCCTGGCGAACATGTCGCATGAGCTGCGCACGCCGCTCAACGCCATCATCGGCTACAGCGAGATGCTGCAGGAGGACGCAGCAGACGAAGGAGCCGAAGCGCTGGTGCCCGATCTGAAGAAAGTCAACGCCGCAGGCAAGCACCTGCTCGAACTGATCAACTCGATCCTCGATCTGTCGAAGATTGAAGCCGGCAAGATGGAGCTGCATCTCGAGGACTTTGAGGTGCCGGCCATTGCCGCAGACATCGCAGCGGTCGTCCAGCCGCTGGCAGAGAAGAACGGCAACCGCCTCGAGGTCAAGTGCGATGCAGAGGTGGGCAGCATGCACGCCGATCTGACCAAGGTGCGGCAGGTGTTGTTCAACCTGCTGAGCAACGCGTGCAAGTTCACCGAGCGCGGGGCGGTGTCGCTTGCCGTTCAGCGCGATCAATCGGCGGACGGCGGCTGGCTCAGCTTCAGCGTTATGGATACCGGCATTGGCATCAGCCCGGAGCAGCTTGGGCGCCTGTTCGAAGAGTTCTCGCAGGCCGACGCCACGACTACGCGCAAGTACGGCGGAACGGGTCTTGGCCTGGCGGTAAGCCGCAGGCTGTGCCGGTTGATGGGCGGCGACATCACTGTCACGAGCGAGCCGGGCAAGGGCAGTACGTTCACGGTCCGCCTGCCGGTCGACGTGAGGCATATCCGCCAGAATGCAACCGAAGCGGCAGGTATCGCAGGCACCGTGCTCGTTATCGACGACGAAGCGGTGGTGCGTGAATTGATGCAGCGCTTTCTGAGCAAGGAGGGATTCCGCGTGCTGACGGCGTCCGATGGGGAAACCGGGCTGCGGTTGGCGCGCGAGGAGCGGCCCGACGCGATCACGCTCGACGTCATGATGCCGGACACGGACGGCTGGACGGTGCTGTCTGCGCTCAAGGCCGATCGGGAGCTCGCCGACATCCCGGTCGTGATGCTCACGATCGTCGACGACAAGACGATGGGGTACGCGCTCGGCGCGTCGGACTACCTGACCAAGCCGATCGACCGTGCACGGCTCATCGCGATACTCACAAAATACCGGCGCGATCTGCCGGTCCTCGTGGTAGACGATGATGTGAGCATGCGGCTCATGCTGCGACGGATCCTGCAGGAAGAGGGCTACGCCGTCATCGAAGCGGAAAATGGCCGCGCAGCTCTGGAGCGGCTGAGCGAGGCCGCGCCGGGCGTAGTGCTGCTGGATCTGATGATGCCCGAGATGGACGGCTTCGAAGTCCTCGCCGCGATGCACGCGCGCGAGGCGTGGCGGCGGATTCCCGTCGTGATCGTCACCGCCAAAGACCTGACTGCCGAGGATCACGAGCGGCTCAACGGTTCGGTGGTGCGCATTCTTCAGAAGGGCGCGTACGGCAGGGAAGACCTGCTGGCCGAAGTGCGAGCGCTTCTCGCCGCCTCGATCGAGAGCAAGAAGAGGAGCGGCGGATGACCAAAATTCTGCTGGTCGAGGACAACGAGATGAACCGCGACATGCTGTCGCGGCGCCTGCAGAAGCAGGGCTACGAAGTCGTCCTCGCCGTGGACGGTGATGAGGGATTGGCCAAAGCGCAAAGCGAGAATCCCGCCCTGATCCTGATGGACATGAGCCTGCCGGGCCTCGATGGCTGGGAGGCGACCCGACGGCTCAAGGCGGCTCCCGACACTCAGAAAATCCCGATCATCGCGCTGACGGCGCACGCCATGACGGACGACCGCGACAAGGCGCTGGCGGCGGGCTGCGACGACTTCGACACCAAGCCGGTCGAGCTGCAGCGTTTGCTGTCCAAGATGCAGGCTCTGCTGGGACGGCAGGCCTCCTGAAGCATGGACCGTGAAGCGCTCGCGCACCTGCGGCATGAGCTGCGCACTCCGCTGAACCACATCATCGGCTACAGCGAGATGCTGCTCGAGGACGTCGCTGTGGACGATCCGGCGGCGCTCAGTGCCGGCCTGCGTAAAGTGCACGAAGACGCGCAGCGCCTGCTGACGGTCATCAACGAGCTCACCCACGCGGATGCGGGCGAGGTCGATGTTGCGCGATTATCGGCCGAGCTGACCGCGCCGCTGCGCTCGGTGATGGCAGCAGTGGACGCCTTGCGGGCTCAGGCCGTGCGTGCCGGCGCCGAGCACGCATCGCAGGATCTCGATCGGGTAGCAAGCGCAGCCGCTGCGCTGCAATCGGTGATCGGCAGCGGGATTCCTGTCGCAAGCCCGCAAGGGGCGACAGGTGCAGGCGGCGCTGCACGACCGGGCAATACCGGCACATCCTGTGCCGGGGTCATTCTGGTCGTCGACGACAACGCCGGGAATCGCGAGATGCTCGGTCGCAGGCTCGAGCGTGAGGGACACCAGGTTCAGCTCGCGGCCGGCGGCCGCGAAGCGCTCGAGCTTCTACGCCAGCAGCGTGTGAATCTCGTGCTGCTCGACGTGATGATGCCAGAAGTGGATGGCTACGCGGTGTTGCAGGAGCTCAAAGCCGATGACGCCTTGCGCGATATCCCCGTGCTGATGATCTCTGCAGTCGACGAGATCCAAAGCGTGGTCCGCTGCATCGAGCTCGGCGCGGAGGATTACCTGCCGAAACCGTTCGACCCGGTGCTGCTGCGCGCCCGCATCGGGGCGTGCCTCGAGAAGAAACGGCTGCGCGACCGGGAAGCGCGCCACCTGAAGGAGCTGGCGGACTGGAGCCGCACGCTCGAGCAGCGCGTAGCGGAACAGGTCACGCTGGTCGAGCGGTTGGGCCGGCTCAAGCGCTTCTTTTCCCCTCAGCTCGCGGAGTTGATCGTGGCAGGCGGAGCCGACGACCCGCTCAAGACGCACCGGCGCGACGTGACCGTGGTGTTTCTCGACCTGCGCGGGTTCACGGCGTTCGCCGAAAGCGCCGAGCCAGAGGAGGTCATGGGCGTGCTGCGGGAGTACCACGCCGAGATGGGTAAAGCGATCCTCGAGCACGAGGGTACGCTCGAGCGCTTCACCGGCGACGGCATGATGATCTTCTTCAACGACCCGGTGCCGGTGCCCAACCCGGACGAGCGCGCAGTGTGCATGGCGCTGGCGATGCGCGAGCGCGTGGCACAGCTGATTCCGCGGTGGCGCCAGCTCGACTACGATCTCGACTTGAGCATCGGCATTGCGCAGGGTTACGCAACGATCGGCGCGATCGGCTTCGAAGGGCGCTGGGACTATGGTGCCATCGGCTCCGTCACCAACCTGGCCGCCCGCCTGTGCGCGGAAGCGAAGCCCGGCCAGATCCTGATCTCCAAGCGCGTCATGGCCAAGACCGAACAGCTGCTCGAGACCGCCGCCGTAGGCGAGCTTTCGCTGAAAGGCTTTCAGCGCCCGATCCCGGCGTACAACGTTCTGGGGCTAAAGGCCTGATACCCCTCACCCTAACCCTCTCCCGCAGCGGGAGAGGGAATCGCTTTCAAGCCAGGAGACTGCAATGAAGAGCTTCATCCTCGAGTTCAAGGAGTTCGCCAGCCGCGGGAACGTCATCGATCTTGCCGTGGGCGTGATCATCGGCGCCGCCTTCGGCAAGATCGTTGATTCTGTCGTCAACGACCTCATCATGCCGGTTGTGGCCGGGCTCCTCGGCAAAGCCGACTTCTCCGGGCTGTTCATCCCACTCGCCAATCCGCCCGCCGTGCCTCCAACTCTCGAAGCTTTCAAGCGGGCCGGCGTGCCGGTGATCGCCTACGGCAACTTTCTCAACGTCGTGCTGAACTTCCTCATCCTCGCCTTGATCGTCTTCGTCATGGTGAAGCAAATCAACCGGCTGAGAAGCCGAGGCGCGGCTGCACCGGCGCCGGCCCCGCCCGAAGAGGTCTTGCTGCTGCGCGAGATCCGCGACGCGGTGAAGCGCGCCTGAGGGAACTTCTTCCCTCATCCCCTGCCCCTTCTCCCGTCTGGAGAAGGGAGTAGGGTAAGCTTCCCGCTTCACCAATGGAGATGGACTGAACATGCGCGTAGTGGCCGTCGTGTGCCTCCTGCTGGGCGCTCTGCTCTCGCCGTCTGCGTTCGGCGCCTCGGCCAAGGCAGCAAGCTGCCCACCCGGCAGGCAGCCCAACATCCAGACGCTGCAAGGCATGTTCACCGTGCACGTGATGTGCGAGCGCGTGCTGTTCGAGATTCCTCCCGCGCTGCTGAACCGAGACATCCTCGCTAACACGGAGTTCGCAGCGCTTTCCTCGGGCAGCGACTTCGTGGCGCCCGGCTCCGCGGTCGACAACCGTGTCATCCGCCTCAACCGGCTGGGCAACAAGGTATACATGGAGGACGTACGCTACGAGCTGGCGGCTCCGAAGGAATCCAACCTGCAGCGCGGCCTGGAGTCCGCGTCGCTGCGCCCAGCGCTGCGCGCCTTCGAGGTCATCCGCGAAGGCAAGGGCGGCGCGCCGATCATCGACATCACCAGCATTCTGGTGGGCGAAGTGCCGGCGGGTTTCGCGCTGGACCTGATGAAGCAGTTCCACATGCGCATGGTCGATCCGCGCCGCTCATACATCCAATCGGTGAAGGCGTTTCCGCAAAACATCGACATCCGCTTCTACCAGACCTGGGTGCCGGACCCGGCGGAGCTGTTCAAAGCCGGCGAGGACGAAAAGCGGGCCACCTCGCTCGGCTTCGTGTTTCACACCAGCCTGCACCTGCTGCCCGAGCAACCGATGCAGGGGCGCTACTGGGACGAGCGCGTCGGCTACTTCGCCGTCACGTTCGACGACTACGGCACGGAGGAACACGGCAGGGTGACGCGCGGCTATATTCAGCGTTTCCGGCTGGAGAAGAAGGACATCAACGCGGCGGTGTCCGACCCGGTCAAGCCGATCGTCTTCTACATCAGCCCGGAAGTGCCGGCGGAATGGCGACCCTACATCAAGCGCGGCATCGAGGACTGGCAGCAGGTGTTCGAGAAAGCGGGCTTCCGCAACGCCATCTTGGCCCGTGACGCGCCCACGCCCAAAGAGGATCCCGAATGGGATCCGGAAGACGTGCGCTATAACGTGATCCGCTGGACGCCCAGCGGGCGCGCCAACGCCATGGGCCCAGCGGTGGTCGATCCGCGCACCGGCGAGGTGATTTCCTCACACGCCATTTTCTTCCACAACGTGCTGCGGCTTGCCGAGCGCTGGTACTTCACGCAGGTCGGCCCGCTCGACCCGCGCGCAAAAAAACTTCCACTGCCCAACGACCTGATGGGGGAGCTGCTGCGCTACGTCGTATCGCACGAGATCGGGCACGCTCTGGGGCTGCGTCACAACTTCAAGGGGCACTCCGCATACTCCGTGCAGCAGCTGCGCAGCCGCGAGTGGACGGAGCGCTGGGGAAGCACCGCCTCGCTGATGGACTACGCGCGCATGAACTACGTCGCGCAACCCGGTGACCATGCGTATCTGCTGCCGAAGTTCGGCCCGTACGACTACTTCGCCATAGATTGGGGTTACCGTGTGTTCACCGACACCGTGGTGAAGGACGGCAAGAAGGTGACGCAGGTGCTCAGCAGCGACGCGGAGATCCCCAAGCTGGACGAGCTTGCCGCCCGGCAGGTGGCCGAGCCGATGCTGCGCTTCGGGGGCGAAGACGACACGGCGGCGATCGACCCGAAGGTCAACACAAACGTCGTCGGCGGCGACCCGATCGGCGCAGCCGATATGGGGCTGCGCAACATCGACCGCGTCGTGCCGATGATGATCCCCGCCACCACCAAGCTCGGCGGCAGCTATCAGCAGCTGCGGGAAATGTGGGACGCGCTGATCCTGCAGCGCCATCGCGAGCTCAGCGCAGTGGCCAAGATGGTCGGCGGCGTGGAGGAAACGCGCTATCAGGCCGGCCGCGGCACGGTTCCGTTCAAACCTGTGCCCCCTGCGGAGCAGCGCGCCGCGGTGCAGTTTCTGCTCGAGCGCGGCTTCACCACTCCGCGGGCCATGCTCGATCCGGAAGTTCTCATGCGCGTTGCCCAGACTGGTGCGACGGACGGCCTGCAGGATTCCAATCTCAAGCTGCTGCAACGGATCGTCGAAGCCGGTGTCTTCCAGCGCATGGCGGAGGCACAAGCGCTGAATCCAAACGCCAAACACTATAACGGCCTCGACATGCTCTACGATCTGAACGACGGCTTATTCAGCGAGCTCGCCTCGCCGACCCCGAGCATCGAGCTGTACCGGCGCGAGCTTCAACGCGCCTACGTGAACCTGCTGGTGCAGCGCGCGGATGGTCCGCCCAGCGAATTCCGCGCGGGGATCCGGCAGGGCGCTGCAGATCTGCAGAAGAAGATCAACCCGGCGATCAAGACAGCGAAGGGCGTCACGTCCGCCCATCTTTACGATCTGGCGATCGAGCTGGGACGCATTCATTGAGGCTCCCTCTCCCTTGACGGGAGAGGGTTGGGGTGAGGGTTCCGGAGAGGGACGTTGTAGTAAGAGGGAGGAAACCGCCACCATGCTCAAGCCGATACTCCGCGCTCTGCTCAAGGTCGCATTTCGCGTGCGGGTCGAGGGAGACGCCAGCCACTTCTCTGCACCGCGTCTGCTCATCATCGCCAATCACCAGTCGCTGCTGGATGGCGTGATCCTCGGCGCATTCCTGCCGGTTGACCCGGTCTTCGTGGTGCATACCGAGGTCACTCGCAACTGGCTTTACCGCTTGCTGCTGTCCCTGAGCGAATACCTGGCGGTCGATCCGACCAATCCGATGGCCATGAAGCGCGTCGTGCGCCTGCTGGAGTCCGGCCGTCCGGTCGTGATCTTCCCCGAAGGGCGCATCACCCTGACCGGGAGCCTGATGAAGGTGTACGACGGACCGGCCTTCGTCGCCGCGAAGACGCAGGCCGTCATCGCGCCCGTCCGGCTGGACGGGGCCACGCGTACTTATTTCAGCCGGCTCTCGGGCAGCAATCCACGCACGCTGTTCCCGCGCATCACCGTGTCGCTGCAGCCACCGACCTCCATCGCCATGCCGGCCGGCGAGACGGGACGCGTACGGCGCCGCAAGGCGGGAGAGAGCATGCGCCGGATCATGCAGGAGATGATCTTCCGCTCTCAGCCGATCCAGACCCTGTACGACGCGCTGATCGACGCGATGCGCATCTATGGCCGTCGCCGCAAGCTCATGGAGGACATGAAGCAGACCGAGTACTCGTACAACACGCTCCTCAAGATGACCCTGGTGCTGGGCTGGCTGGTCCGGCGCAACAGCGTTCGCGGCGAGACAGTCGGGATCCTGTTGCCGAATCTGGCCGCAACCCTGTGCATGGTCATCGGCATGACCGCGTTCCGCCGCATCCCCGCGATGCTCAATTACACCGCGGGGACGGAAGGCATGCAAAACGCGTGCGTCGCGGCGCGCGTCAGCACGATCGTGACGTCGCGCAAATTCCTCGAGACGGCGCGGCTGCAAGCGCAGGTGGATGCGCTCCGAGGCATCAAGATCATCTATCTGGAAGACCTGGCGCCGAGCGTGACGTTCGGCGTGAAGGTGTGGGCGCTGCTCCACCTCGCGTTCCCCAAGCTGCTGGGCCGGCGCATCGACTCTGATTCGCCGGCCGTGGTGCTGTTCACGTCAGGATCCGAAGGGCGGCCGAAAGGCGTCGTGCTGTCGCATCGCGCCATCCTCTCCAACATCGCGCAGATCCGGTCGATTACCGATTTCACGGTGGAAGACCGGGTGTTCAACGCGCTGCCGATCTTCCACTGCTTCGGCCTGACGGGTGGCGGGCTGCTGCCGATCCTGACCGGGATCAAGCTGTTCCTGTACCCTTCGCCGCTGCACTACCGGTTGATTCCGGAGGTCATCTACGACCGCTCTTGCAGCGTGCTGTTCGGCACGAGCACGTTCCTCGGGCAGTACGCGCGCTTCGCGCATCCGTACGACTTCTACCGGCTGCGCTACGTGGTGGCCGGGGCCGAGAAGCTGTCTCCCCCGGTGCGGGATCTGTGGTTCGAGAAATTCGGGATGCGCATCTACGAGGGATACGGCGTGACGGAGACGGCGCCGGTGGTGTCAGTCAACACCCCGATGGCGAGCCGGACGGGCAGCGTGGGCCAGCTGCTGCCTGGCCTGGAAGCCAGGCTGGTGCCGGTGCCTGGCATCGAGCGCGGCGGCGTGCTGCATCTGCGCGGGCCAAACGTGATGCTAGGCTACCTGTATTACGACAGGCCCGGAGTGATCCAGCCGCCGAAATCCGAGCTGGGCCCGGGCTGGTACGAGACCGGCGACATCGTGGAGATCGATGCGGATGGATTCCTCTTCATCGTGGGGCGCGTCAAGCGCTTCGCGAAGGTCGCCGGCGAGATGATCTCGCTCGAGGTGGTCGAGAAGATGGCAGCGGAGGCCGCGCCTGGCTTCCAGCACGCCGCCTCCTCGAGACCGGATACTCAACGCGGGGAAACCGTGGTGCTGTTCACCACCGACCCTGCCCTTAACCGCGAACGCCTGCAGCAGGCCGCGCGGTCACTGGGCTTGCCCGAGATCGCGGTCCCGCGCAGGGTGATCTCATTGCCGGCGATCCCGCTGCTCGGCACTGGCAAGGTAAACCACGTCAAGCTGAAGGAGGATGCGCTGGCACTCGAGCCGGCAGGTGCCACGGGAAGCTGAGCAGAACGCCCCAGCGGTCCCACCCGCGTCAGTTTCCCGGCATCATGTCGCTCCGGGACCCCACGAACTCGTAAGTCGATGAACCACGCAACGGCGGATTTCACGGAGCTTCTCGACTGCCTCTCTGACCGGCTGCCGGCCCTGCGCCTGGCGCTGCTGGCACAGCCCGCGTCGCAGCTGGAAAAGGTGGAGGTCAAGGCGAACGAACGCCTGCTCGCCAAGGGCGAAGCCGCGAGCGCGGTCTATGTCATCGCCGCAGGCGCGTTGCGCGCCACCGCCGAGCGTGAAGACGGGACCGAGCTCACGCTGTCGGAATTCGGGCAGGGCGAGATCGCGGGAGAGATGGCGATTCTGGCCGGCGGCGGCGTATACAGCGCGAACGTCTTTGCCGCGCAGGATAGCGTGCTCGTGCGGATTCC
The DNA here is from genome assembly GCA_035499005.1 of Burkholderiales bacterium. Lineage (GTDB taxonomy): Bacteria > Pseudomonadota > Gammaproteobacteria > Burkholderiales > SHXO01 > SHXO01. The sequence continues at coordinate 13,559 of DATJZQ010000143.1, forward strand.
GGCCAGCACGTTCGAGCACGCGCTCAAGACTTCTCCCCAGGTCGTGCAGGAGCTGTCCGAAGGCATTCGGCGGCGCATCGCGCGCTCCCAGCTCGCTCTGGGTCTCACGCGGTTGTTCGGAGTGGTGCAGGAGTCGGTGCTCCGCTACGTCGAATCGCGCGTCCAGTGGGTGCGCCTGCAGGCGGGCGAGGTGCTGTTCTCGGAGGGGGACCGCGGCAGAGACATGTACTTCGTGCTGGGCGGACGCTTGCGCGCCGTTGGGAGCGGCGGGCGCGTGCTGAATGAGATGAGCCGCGGCGAGAGCATCGGCGAAGTCGCGCTGCTGACTGGCGAGCCCAGGACCGCCACGGTGATCGCTGTGCGCGACAGCGAGCTCGTTCGCATTTCCCACGAAGCGTTCGAGGAGATCATTCAGAAATATCCCAGGGTCATGCACGTGCTCGCCGAGATGGTCGTGCGCCGGCTGCTCGCAAAAGAGCGCTCGGGCGGAGCGCATGCGGGAGGGATGTGCATCGCAGTGCTGGGCATCGGCTCCGAGTCGGCGACCGCGGATTTCACCACACGACTGGTCGAAGCCCTGGGAAACATCGGGCCGACCCTGCATCTCTCCGGGAAACGAGTGGACGCCCTACTCAACCAGCCCGGCATCGCCGACGCCGGCCGGGATCACATGGCGGGAATGCGATTGACGGCCTGGATGGACGAACAGGAGGCGCATCACCGCTTTCTCGTGTGCGAGACGGACACCAGCGGGTCGGGCTGGAGCCAGCGCTGCCTGCGGCAGGCGGATGAGATCCTCCTCGTGGCGCAGGCGGGCGCGGACCCCGAGCCAGGGCAAGGAGAGACGTCGCTGCTCGCGCGCGATGCCATTTCCAAAGCGGGGCGGACGCTCGTCCTGCTGCACGGCGATGGCGACCGGCCGCCCTCCGGCACGGAGCGGTGGTTCCGCGGACGGAATCTGCAGCGCCACTTCCATATCCGCAAGGATCGCAAGGACGACTACGCGCGGGTTGCGCGCTGCTTGAGCGGCCAGGCGATCGGGGTCGTCTTCGGCGGCGGCGGGGCCCGCGGACTCGCGCACATCGGGGTGATCCGCGCGCTGGGCGAAGCCGGCGTGCCGATCGACATGATCGGAGGAACAAGCATGGGCGCGGTTATCGCGGGCGCGCTGGGAATGGGTCACGACTGGAGAGAGATCCTGGAGATCTCGCGCACCGGCTGGCTGCGGCACAAGCCGCACAAGGAGTACACGCTGCCTTTCATCTCGCTCATCCGCACGCGGGTGCTCGACCGCTGGGCGCGGGAGGTCTACGGCGATACCGAGATCGAGGACATGTGGCTCAACTTCTACTGCGTCTCGTGCAACCTCACCACGAGCGAAACGGTGGTCCTCGAGCGAGGTCCTCTGTGGAAGGCGGTGCGTGCCAGCTCTTCTCTGCCGGGCGTGTTCGTGCCGGTACTGCGCGACGGCAACGTGTTCGTGGACGGCGCGATCGTGAACAATCTACCCGGCGACATCATGCGCAAGCGCTTTTGCCAGAAAGTGATCGTGGTGGACGTCGGTTCAGAGCACACGTTCGCGTTCGAGATCGCGGAGTTCCCCTCTCCGTGGGAATACCTGTGGAATGGGCTCCTGCCGTTCCGCAAGCGCGTGAATGCGCCCAACATCGCCGCCGTCCTGATGCGCGCCACCGAAGTGGGCAGCCACCAGAAGACCGATGAGGTGAAGCGCGACGCGGACCTGTGTCTGCGTCCGCCGATCGACGAATTCGGCGTCCTCGAATTCGAGTCGATCGACCGCATCGTCGAGACCGGCTACCGCTACGCCCGGGAGAAATTGGAACAGCTCAAAGGTGACAAAGCGCTGGCAAGCATCTTCGTCGCCGCCGGATGACCCGCCACCAGAAATGCAAAAGGCAGGGGAACACCCTGCCTTTTTCGCTGCGAGGACCGACCCGCTTTCGATTACTTCTTGCTGCCGTCGTCCTCGATGCGAGTAGGTCTGTTGATGCCGCCTGAGGCGCGCAGCGGCGTGATCTCTTCCGCCTGCCGTCCGGGCTTACCCGACGTCCCGGTGGGTTTCAGCGGCTGATCGTCATCGGCGGCGCGCGCGGGCTTGGAGGCGCCTGCGGGTTTCAGCGGCTGGTCGTCCTCGAGTGCATGCCAGAATTTGCGAGAGTCGCCGGTCCGCTTGATCGGTTGCTCCTCGTCCGCGGCTCGGCCAGCTCTAGATGGACCCGTGCTCTTGAGAGTGACGTCATCGCCGTCCGCCCGGTTCATGCCGGACTGAGACGAAAGAGGCTCTGCTGCACTGCCTGCGCCAGCGAACGAGCACAAGACGAAACTGGCAGCAGCTACAAAAAAAAGCTTTGCACGCATATGAAACGCTCCGATTGCACCGACAGACGCAAACGCTGACCTTGATGATCCCAGCGGCAAGCGTGAATTGCAATCCCGCCTACGGGATAAGCGAATATCACTTCGGTGGAGGCCAGGGGCCTCCTGGCTGACGTTTCCAGGCAACGCGAGTAGGCTGTCTGTTCGATTCTTCGCGTTGGCGCTATCCGCTATGCCCGCGAACCTGTCGCCCGAATACAAGGCCGCCGAAGCGCACTTCCGCAAGGCGCGCGAGCCCAAAGAGCGCCTGGAGTGGCTGCGCGAGATGCTGCGCGTGATCCCCAAGCATAAGGGAACCGATCACCTGCAGGGCGACATCAAGCGCAAAATCAAAGACCTGGCAGACGAGCTGGAAGGTCCGAGAAAGGGCGGCGTGCGCAGTACCCCCGCCGTGGTGACACGCCCCGAAGGCGCTGCTCAGCTGGCGCTCATCGGCCCACCCAACTCGGGCAAGTCGTCTCTGCACGTGCGACTCACAGGGTCGCGCGCTCACGTCGCCCCATACCCCTTTACGACCCTCTACCCCGAGCCGGGCATGATGCCGCACGCGGACATCCACTTCCAGCTGCTCGACCTGCCAGCGATCTCGCCCCAGCATCCGGTCCCGTGGATCGCGGACGCGGTGCAGACCGCCGATGCCTGCCTTCTCGTAGTGGACCTGAGCGACCCTGAGTGCGTGGAGCAGATGCAGGCCCTGCACGGCATATTGCGAGAGCGGCGCGTCACCTTGGCGCCCGACTGGGAGTCGGAGACCGAACCCGGAGGCGACGACGATAGTCCGTTCGGATTGCGGTTTCCGACCCTGATCCTGGCCAGCAAATGCGAACGCCTGACCGACCCGAGCCAGGAGCTTCGTGTATTCCGCGAGCTGACGGGTTTGACCTATCCCGCACTTGCCGTTTCGGCGGCGACTGGCCATGGTCTGGATGAACTCGGATCGCTTCTGTTCCGCCGCCTGCACCTGCTTCGCATCTATACCAAGACGCCTGGCCATGCACCCGATCGGACGCGCCCGTTCAGCTTGCGTGCTGGCCAGACGGTCGAAGACGTCGCGCGCCTCGTGCACCGCGATCTCCCGCGCACCCTGCGCTACGCGCGCGTGTGGGGCAAGTCCGGCTTCGACGGGCAGCACGTTGGGCGCGAGCACAGGCTCGACGACGGCGACGTGGTGGAACTACACACGTGATCCGCGAGGCTGCGGTGCGTGCGCCTTAAAAAAGAGGAGGAGTAATGCATTACAACACCTTCCCCCAATTCAAAGCAGGCTTGCTGGAGGCTGCCTCTTCACTACCCGCCGGCGCCCCTGACCCAAAGACGATGCCCGATGCGAAGATCGACATCCTCTTCCAGCACTACAACCACGCGCGCGGGCAGGCCAGTCTGACCGTAGGAAGGCTAAAGCAGACTCAGGATCTGAGAGAGACGCAAGGCACGGCGTTCGAGGGCGGGAAAGGCCGGCTGCTGCTCACCCCCAAGGCGTCTGGCTTCAGCTCCGCCGCTTCGCCCGCTTCCATGACCTTCGGCAAGACTGCGGTACCT
>DATJZQ010000144.1:0-18981 GCA_035499005.1 Burkholderiales bacterium
TGTTCTCGAGACCATAGATCAATGAGTACGAGCCAGTGATGTTTCCCTCGGGTTGACGAAGATTGTTGATGAAGCCCTGCTTCACGGGATCAGAGCCGGCGCTGCTCATCACGATCGGAATCCTGCTGGTTGCCGCCTGCGTAGGCCTGGATGCTGTAGTTCAGACCGGCGGAGGGCTCAGGCCCGGCCCGCGACAGCAGTATAGCGTCAGGGTAAGCTGAGGGTAAGCTCTTTCGGCCGACAAGAAGACCAACGATGTCCAATTCGAACACCGCGGCGCACGCAGTGCGCATCGCCGCATGCACGTCAGCGACAGCCCTGCTCTTGCTCGCCGGATGCGCTTCGACCAGGCTCGACGCCGAATGGATCGACCCTCAATTCAAAGGGCGCTCGCTGCGCGGCACGAAGGTCTTCGTCGTGTGTGTAACCCCCGAGGCTGCGATCAAGCTCAACTGCGAGCAGCAGATGGCGCTCCAGGTCACAGCCGCCGGCGCAACGCCGATCAGGCCCGAGGCAACTGCCGCTGCACCGGCCAACCAAGCGCAAGCGGCCGAGCAAAGCTTGGCGGCCGCGCGCGCGGCCGGCGCGGAGTCGGTGATGAGCTCGGCGATCGCGCCCGACGCGACGGTCGTGAACCCTGGCCCTTCGGTCGGGTTCGGCGTCAGCAGCTTTCGCGGCGGCGGCGGCGTCGGCATGGGGACGAGTATGAGCATGTCAGCACCCGTGGGCAGCAGGCAAGTGATGACCGGCTACGCGGCCAACACTACGCTGACCGACGTCGCAAGTGGCCGGCTGATGTGGACGGCGAGAGCGAGCACGCCGCCATCGAGAGACCTGAACCAGCAAATCGCAACGCTCGCGCGGGATCTCGTCGGCGGCGCGCAGAAGGCGGGGTTTTTCTAGACGGCTAACTGTGCCTGTCGTTACGGTAGCTCGATGACGCTCCCGACCCCGGCATAAACGTAACGTTCGCCCCACATCTTCCGGAACAGTGCGAAGGCTGGTTCTCCCGTGCAGTGCCCTGGCGCGAGCCGATCGACCTTGCGTGAATCCTTGAGCGTACTGGCGATGCGCGCGATCTCCGCATCGGATGCCGCTGGCAGATGAAATCCCCCCATGACCAAGGCTACTCTCGAATCTATCGCAGCCGCCGCTTCCACGATCTGGTCGACGCCGGGATGAGAGCAGCCCGCGATGACTACCATGCCCTCCGGAGTCTCGATCGCCAAGGACAGCTCCCGCAACTCGCGCGTGCCAGGCTTATCTGACACCAGTGACAGGACGTGGATGCCGGGTGCGACCTCAAATGTCTTGTCGATCATCTCGAACTTCGCAGCGGGCCAAGCGGAGCCGAAGGTCATGGTCTCGGGGGGCACGCCATCGTAGTAACGCATTTGACTTGGCAGCGACTCGTCCTTGCGATAGAAGCTGCTCGGCAACGAACTGCCGAACACGCCGAAGCTTTCCTTCGGTGCGTAGATACGGACGTGAGGGTTGACGCTAAGCAGATAACTCAGACCGGCCGTGTGGTCGAGATGCCGATGCGAGATCACCACGAAGTCCAGCTCCGCGAGATTTACACCCGCGGCCTTGACGTTGTGCGCGAATATTTGCGCATCATTACCGGTGTCAAACAATATGCGCTTGCCCCGGTACTCGATGTACGCGGAGAACCCCCAGTCCTTCGTGAAATCTGCAGAGGTTGAGAACGCGTCGTAGAGGATCGTGATCCGCTTGGCCGCGTCTGCGGCCAGAACCATCGAAGCAACGGCAAGGGCGCAGCCCAGAGCACAGTGAAGTAGCGTTCTCAGGAACATCTTGTCCCCCTCTTCATATGAGCCCAAGCCGCTCCCGCAAAGGCCCCTCACCCCCCGCCCTGTCCCGTAACGGGAGAGGGAGCTACGGCGCGGGGAAGTCGATGCGCTGAATGAACACGACCTTGCCTTTGTCGTTCTTCACCACGTTGTAGCCGTGCACGGAGTCCCCGTTGGACTCGAAGTTGTGGGTGCCTTCGACGTCCTTGTAGCCGCGCGTGGCCAGCAACGCCTGGCGCATCGCCTCCGGGTCGGTGCTCTTGGCCGTCTCGATCGCGTGCTTGATCAGGAACACGGCCGCGTACGGAAAGCCCGAATAGAGATCCGGGTCGAAACTGTGCTTGGCGCGGAATTTCTTGGCGAAGGCGCGGCTCTCGTCGTTGGCTTCGATCACGAAGTCGGCCACCGTGTAAGTTCCCCAAAGCGATTCGCCCGCCAGCTTCATCGCCGTGTCTGTGGTGAGCGACGCCGAGCCGATCCACGGCACATTCACGCCGAGCTGGCGCAGCTGCTTGGCGAAGATCCCCACGTCGGGCGAGTTGGTCATGTAGGTCGCCAGCAGGTCGGCGCCCGATTTCTTGATCGCGAGCACGATGGCGGTGAAATCCGTCGAGTTGTTGGTGTAGCCCTGGATCAGCACCGGCTCGACACCGACATTCTTCAGCGCGTCGACCAGCGCGTTCTTGCCGCCCACGCCGAAGGTGTCGGTGGAATGAACGATCGCGATCTTTGTCCCCTTGAGCACTTTCACCGCGTACTCCGCCATTACCTTGGACGAATAGAAATCACTTGGGCGCAGCCGGAAGATCCAGGGGTTGTTGACGCGCGTGAGACTCGGATCGCTGCCGCCGATGAACGCGGGGACGCGCGCCTTGGCGATCGTCGGCGATGCGGCCTGCACCTGCGTGCTGCGCAGCGGACCGATAACGGCCACCACGCCGCTTTCCCCGACCAGCTTGGAGTAGGCCAGCACGGTCCCGGGGTTGGTGCTGGCGTTGTCCTCGACTTTCAGCTCGATCTGCCGCCCCATGATGCCGCCCGCAGCGTTGATCTCATCGACCGCGAGACGGGTGCCGTGTAGCACCAGCACCCCGGCCTCGGCGTTGGGCCCGGTCAACTCGTCCACCACCCCGATCGTGATCGTGTCGGCGGCTCGCGCGGCAGGAACGGCGAGCGCCGCGGCCAGGACGATTCCGATTGTGAGCTTCATTGTTCTCCTCCTGTTGTTATGTGCTGCTGCGCCGGTATTCTGCACCAAGCGGCGGGGCTGCGGCGGCGAGCGATCGTGCTATCTTGCCCCGATGCGCTCGAGAGGAATCCGGGTCGTTGTGGCGTTGGCGGCGGCGTTGCTCGCGCTCGGTTTCGTGTCGCGCACGAGCATTGCCGCCGAAAGCGCGTGGCACGCCTACGAGCGCGGCGACCACGCGACCGCCGCGAAACTGTATGCGCAAGGCGCGAAGCAGGGCGATCGTCTTTCGCAGTTCAACTACGCGATGATGCTGTTTCGCGGGGAAGCGCCCGAGAGCGAGCGCGGCGAAGCACTGCGTTGGCTGCGTCGCGCGGCCGATGCAGGGATGATGCAGGCGCAGTACAACCTGGGCCTGCTCTATGAGAACGGCGCCGTGGTCCCCAAATCGCTCACCGAGGCCACGGCGTGGTTCGAACGCGCCGCAGAGCAGGGCCACACCGATGCGCAGGTGAGCGCAGCGACGCAGTACTTTCTCGGGCGTGGCGCACCCAAGGATTACGCCCGCGCGGCGCATTGGTATCGCGAGGCCGCGAACGGCGGCCACGTCGGCGCGCAGTACATCCTCGCCAGCATGTACGAGAAAGGCGACGGCGTAGCCAAGGATCTGCGGCTTGCGCTCTACTGGTACGCGCAGGCCGCGCGACAGGGCGATGCAGTCGCGCTCGTGAAGGCGCGCGCGCTGGCGCAGCAGCATCAAGCCGAATCTCGCTGAGCAATCACGCTGCTACACACGCGGAGCTGCCACTCCAGCGCGCTTTGGGCGCAGCTGCGCGTCTCCCGGCGGGCGCGCTTCAGGTCCCTTCGATCGCGCCGGGAGCCAATCTTGCTAGTGCTTCCAAGCCGATTATTCCTCAACGGTTTAACAGATGTACAACAGGTCGTCGCTCCTGCAAATCTGCGCTCTGGCCGTCCTCGCGACGTGTCTCGGAGGGCTCGGACTCACGTCAATGCGCGCCGCAGCGCAACAAGAAACCGCTGCCGCCCTACCTGTGAGCAAGTGGAAGATCTATCGCGACGACCGCTACGCGTTTCGCCTGTCGTACCCGCCCGACAGTCAGGTCCAGACGGGAAGAGATCGCGGTTACCAGTACCTGCGCGTGCACAACTACGAGTCCGAGGCAGGCAGCCAGGTCGCGATGCAGCCGGGCGAGTATCACCTCGAAATGCTGATCTTCGACCACCGACTAGGTCACAGGATGCCGAGCCCCTGCCGCGATCTGGTGCGCGAGCCACGCCAGGTCAGAGCGGGCAAGGTCAACGCGCTGCGCGGAGTGGCGGAGCGCGCCGAGGATGCGGGCGCAACCTCCTTCGCGCTGTGTCTGCAGGCCGGCAAGGTCGACGTGCTGGTGATGGCAACCGAGCAGGATCCGCTCGGACCGATCGCCAACCGCCTGCTCGACGGCGTGCGCTTCGGCAACTAGACCAAGCAGCGCGGCGAATTCATCCCTGCGGCACAGGCCCCGTGGGCGATGCGCACCTCACGCTGCGCCGCACCCTGGCCCCCCGCTGCCACCTGTATGTCATCTAGCTGACACAAAGCTGCCGTAGCCTTTCAAGGCTCCCCAACGACCTTGGACGGCTCGACATGAACCAGTCTGTCGCCGCGGCACACCACCCGCTCGCCAGCGCGTCAACCCTAGGAAAACTGCCGCTTTTCTTGTTCGGCGGCGTGGTCATCGCAGCGCTGGCCTACATCGCCGTGGCGTTGACGGGCGACCTCGCCGCGACGCGCGAGACCTCTTGGGTCCCGTTCGTCCTGCTGGGGATCGCGCTGCTGATCGCGCTCGGCTTCGAGTTCGTCAACGGCTTCCACGATACGGCCAATGCCGTGGCTACCGTCATCTATACGCACTCGCTGACGCCGAACACCGCGGTGGTCTGGTCTGGAGTCTGGAACTTCCTCGGCGTCATGGCCTCGAGCGGTGCGGTAGCCTACGGCATCATCGCCCTCCTGCCAGTGGAGCTCATCCTGCAGGTCGGCAGCGGAGCGGGCTTCGCCATGGTTTTCGCCTTGCTGGTGGCCGCCATCATCTGGAATCTGGGCACCTGGTACCTGGGGCTCCCGGCCTCGAGCTCACACACACTCATCGGCTCAATCATTGGCGTGGGCCTGGCAAATCAGCTCTTGGCCACTACGGGCACCGCCACCAGCGGTGTGGATTGGAACCAGGCCGCCAATATCGGGAAGTCGCTGCTGTTCTCGCCGCTGATCGGCTTCGCCGCGGCCGCGATGCTGCTGGTAACGCTGCGCATGCTGGTTAGAAACCCCGCGCTGTTCAAGGCGCCACAGGGAAAGAAGCCGCCACCCCTGTGGATCCGGTCGATCCTCGTGTTGACCTGCACCGGCGTCAGCTTCGCGCACGGCTCCAACGATGGCCAGAAGGGCATGGGGCTGATCATGCTCATCCTGATCGGGACGGTCCCCACGGTCTACGCGCTGAATCGGGCCATGGAGACGCCGCGCATCCAGGCTTTCTCGGGCGATGGCGCGGCCGTCACACAGGTGTTGTCGTCCCACGTGGGGACACAGCCACCGAGCGCAAAACCAATCGAGGAGGCGCGCAGCGCCGTCGCCGCCTTCGTGCGCACCAGGACGCTGGAACCGACGACCCTGCCGGCGCTGATTCAGATGATTGCCTCGATCGACGAACAGGTCACATCGTACAAGTCCTTCGCCAACGTGCCGACGGAGAAGGTCAACAACGTGCGCAACGACATGTACCTGGTCAGCGAAGCGTTCCGGCACATGCTGAAACAGAGGGCGATCCCGTTCAGCGGCGACGAGGAGAAGACGATCAAGCAGTACCGCGCCGGGCTCGATTACGCCACCAAGTTCATTCCCACCTGGGTCAAGGTGGCCGTGGCCCTCGCGCTCGGCCTGGGCACGATGGTCGGATGGAAGCGGATCGTCGTCACCGTGGGCGAAAGAATCGGCAAGAGCCATCTCACCTACGGGCAAGGCGCCTGCGCCGAGCTGGTGGCCATGACCACGATCGGCGTGGCCGACGTACTCGGCTTACCCGTCAGCACGACTCAAGTGCTGTCGTCCGGCGTGGCCGGTACCATGGCCGCGAACGGCTCGGGGCTGCAGTGGGCAACCGTGCGCAATCTCTTGATCGCGTGGGTGCTCACGTTGCCCGCTTCGATCCTGCTGTCCGGCACGCTGTTCTGGATATTCCGCTTCGTCTTTTAGCGGAATCGCGCGGAGCGGCCGGCGTAGACTGTCAGCGCCGGCGCGCGAGGTAGATGCCGCCGGCGACGGCGAGTGCCGCCAGCGCGATGCAAAGAATGGCCGGTGGTGCGGCGCCTGCACCAAACTCTGCGATGATGCGGCCAACCAGCGGCGGGAAGCACGCTGCGCCAAGCAAGGCTCCGGCGATGACAAGCGCATTGGCGTGAGCGGAGGTCGGCAGTTGTCCACCTAGCCACACGAGCGTGGCAGAGAAGATGGGCGCCATCGCGAAGCCAGCCAGCGCCAGCGCGACGCTCGACTCGGTGGCACTAGCGACCGCCAGCAGGATCGCAACCAAAGCGACCGCCGAAATGACGAGATTTCCCGGCCGCAAGCGGTGGCCGACTGGAGCCGCCAGCAGCCGGCCGGCGAAGATCGAGCCGTAGAACACTGCGGTCAAGCTGGCTGCGCTCGAGAACGCGTACCCGTTGGTGAGCGCCAGCGTGGCGATCCAGCCACCGATGCAATTCTCCGCACCGGAGGTAAGGCACATGAGGGCCACGAATGCGATGAGGATCGTGTGCCCTCGCGAGCCAGGAACATTCCACTCGCCAGGGTTCGTTTCGCGACCCAGCAGTGCCGAAGCGATCCCCCGCCCTTTTCGGTCCGCTGCCATGTTTACCGGCACCAATATCGCAGCCAGAGCGGCGACTCCCACGAACAAGCGCCTGGACGGCTCGCCCGAGAGCGCGACAACAATGGGGCCGAGGATGGCGCCCACGCTGAAAGCCGCGTTGATGAGCAGCGACATCGTCATGCCACGCTGGCCGAAACCTGCGACGAACAGGCTGTTCAGCCGGACCACGTGAACCCCGAAGCCAAGAGCGAGCACAAACGCACCGGCCAGCAGCGCGGACCATGTCGGCGCCGCGGAAATTCCCGCCGCACCAACCAGGAGCAGGCCGGTTGCCACAGTCAGCCAGCGGCGGGTCAGCGCAGCAGTCCGAACCAGGCTCGGCATCAGGATTCCCGCCAGCGCGCCCAGTCCATGTGCCGCAAACACGATGCCGGCCGCGCCGGTGTCAACGCCGAAGCTGCGCTGCAACCCGGGCAGCAGCGGCCCGTACAACGACTGGATCACGCCCAGCAGCGCAAAGGTCAGAATACCGGCGGCGGCGATCAAGATTCGAACCGAGCGTGCGCGCGCGACAGCGCGCAATCGCCCGCCGAGCTGCGTCGTTGACCGCGCGGACGCCGTAACCGCATGCTCAGCGCAGGAAGAGCTGATAGAGCGTCAGCAGGATCTCGAACACGATCAGGAGCACGATGTACCACTCGACGCGCAACGAGTGCTTGCTGCTCAGCAGCTCCACCAGGGTCTGCGCAGTCCGCGCAATGAGATTGAGCTTGCGCTCGAGCGCGGTGTGCCGCTCTTTGATCTCGAATTCGTCTTCCAGCCTGGCGAACAGGCCTTCCAGGGCTGGGTTGTCCCACAACACCTCGGGCTTTTCGCTGATCTCGGCGCGCCCCACCATGCGCTGCTCGACGAGCAGCATCGAACCGATCTTCTTCAACAGGTCCTTGCTGTGTCCGCGGATGCGTCCGGTGCGGTCCAGCTCCACCGCCAGCGGCTCGATGCGGTCGAACTCGCCCGCCACCTTGCTCTCGTACAGCGAGAGCAATGCACTCTTGCTCAACACGTCCGCGATCACCTGCAGGCGCTCGACGGCAGCGTCGTCCAGCACCACGACACCGCCGCTCACGCCTTCACGCCCGCCGGCCTCGATGCGCACCTCCAGCTCTTCCGTCTCCGGCTTCGGATACGGGTTCGCGGCGAGCGGCTGCAGATAGCGCAGAAACGCCACCTGCTCCATCGGCGACACGGCAAAAAACACCGCGACTCCATAGCGGTGCAGGGTCGCAATCCCGCCGCCCTGGACCCGAACGGTGAGCGGGTTGGTCGCGAGCGCGTCGGCTGCGCTCAAGGCCTTCAGGTCTATGCGCTCACCGACGAGCACGGCGCGAGCCTTGAACGATTTCTGCTCGATGTGGGATTGAATGGTCATGGTAGAGGACTGTACTAGGTTCTAGCTCAAGTCTGCCGTGCCGTGCCCGAAAAGAGAGGATATTCGCCGTGAGCCGCGAGATCCCGCGGCGGAGACGGTTTCGGCACAAGGCTCGGAATGTTCCTGTTCAAGCTGCTCCTGGCTCTGGCCATCAGCGTCGGTGCTCTCTACCTGGTGTTCCGGTTTCACCGGCAAATCCAGGCAGGCAGCAGCGCTTCGAACGCCCCGCCGGACAGGAAGCAAGAAGTCGCGCGGGCCAGCGAGCTCGAGGAGTTCATAGCCGCCTATCGCCGGGACAAAGGGGCGGGCCAGACCCAGCCGAACGCAGCGGCTCAGCCCGCGCCACCAGTCGGCCCACCTCCCATGGTTCCCGCCAGCGCCGTCAAATCCCGCGCCGCATTCCTCTCCGGGCCGGCGAAGCTGGCGTTTCTCGTGCTGAAGGCCGGGCTTCCGGATCACCACGTGTTTGCGCACACGAGAGTCGCCGACCTGGTGGACGGGATTTCCCTCGGCGCGCTCGCCAACCTGCCGATCGACCTTCTGGTATGCAGCAAGGAACTGGCGATCGTCGCGGCGGTGGATCTCGACGCGGGCACCCAGTCCGATGCGCTGCTCGCGCGCGAGAAAGAGCAGCGATTACGCGCAGCGGGGATTCGTTACCTGCGCCTGGCGCCGGGCGCTTTCCCTAAGCCCGCCGAGGTACGCAAGCTGATCTGCGGCCAGCAGTGAGCGCAGAAGCGCGTCTGCTCAGCGCTCGAGCGGCTCGGCCGCTGGGATATCGGCACGCCAGACCGGTATGACGCGGTAGCGTGGCGCGCCCGGGCCCGGCACGGCGGTGAAGCTCGCGCACCTGTAGAGCTCGATGTCATTGCGGCTCTCCGGATAGCGGGAGCAGTTCAGCAGGCCCCAGAAGCGGCTCCCGTAGATCGCGCAGCGGGAGCGTCCGCCCGCGTCGAACTCCAGGAACAGGCAGCTTCGGTTCAGGCAGCAGTTGCCGCAGTGCGTGCAGGCGCCGACGATGCGCTCGCGCTGCGCGGGCACATGCCGGGGCCGCAGCAGATAGCGCGAGATGGCCCGGTCGCGCAACATGCCACGAGCATGGGCCACGCTGCGGAACAACGTCGCCCGGTAGCGTCGGACGTAGGATGCGTCGCGCGCGATTGCTCCCGCGACGAAAGGCCCCAGCGGGAGCAGCGCAAACATGACGCCGGCCGCTCCGTATTCGAGAGCACGCGCCAGCCAGGAGACCATTCTCTCGAGGCTCGGAGGGTACAGCTTTTCGCGCCGGTCAGGCGCACCGCGCACGGCTTTGTCTGGCATCGGCGACCTTCGGAGATGGGCAATCATACACTGCGTGTTGCCCGCGTGTTGCCGGCCGGGCGGTCCCGGCCGTTCTTCCCGCTTGTGCCGAGCAAATCTCAATCCAGCACGTGCGAGACCAGACCGTCGGCGAGCTTGGGCTCGAACCAGGTGGACTTCGGCGGCATGACCTCACCGCGGTCCGCGACCGCGATCAGGTCCTCCATGCTGGTGGGGTAGAAGGAGAAGGCTGCAGCCATTTCGCCGCTGTTCACGCGCTTCTCGAGCTCTTTCGGTCCGCGGATCCCGCCGACAAACTCGATGCGCCGGTCCGTGCGCACGTCGCGGATGTCGAGCACAGGCGCGAGCAGGTGATCTGCGAGCAGGCTGACGTCCAGCCGCGCCACGGGCTCCTCGACCGGGATCAAGCCGGGATGGATGAACAACCGGTACCACGCGCCGCTCAGGTACAGACCGAACTGACCAGGGCCGTCCGGCGACACGGGACCGGCGCTTGGCTCGACGTTGAAGGTGCTGGCGAGCCTCTGCAGAAATACGCTGGCGGTCATTCCCGCGAGGTCGGTGACAACGCGGTTGTAGGGGAGAATCTGCATCTGACGGTGCGGAAAGCAGACCGCGAGGAAAAAATTGTACGACTCCTCTCCTGTGTGTTTTGGGTTGCGCGCGCGCCGAGCGGCTGCGACGCGTGAGGCAGCGGCGGAGCGATGGTGGCCATCGGCGATGTACAGGGCAGGCATGGCGTTGAAGGCGGCGGTCAATTGCGTGATGAGACGCGGCTCGCGAATCACCCAGATGGTATGACGCACGCCTGCGTCGGCGATGATGTCGGTGTCCGGCGTCCCGCCTTGCGTCGCCGCCAGCAGGGCGTCCAGCTCGGGCGCGGAAGGATAGGCCATCATCACCGGTCCCGTCTGCGCGTTGAGCGCCTCGATCTGGTGCACGCGGTCCTCTTCCTTGTGCGGCTGGGTGAATTCGTGCTTGCGGATGCGATTGACGTCGTAGGCGGCGATCGATGCGACCGCAGCGATGCCGGTCTGCGTGTGGCTGCCCATGATGAGCTGGTAGAGGTAATAGCAAGGCTCGCGGTCGCGGAGCAGCACGCCGGCTGCGAGCATGCGCTGCAGATTCTCGGCTGCCTTGCCGTATACCTGAGGTGAATACGGGTCGATACCGGGCGGGAGATCGATCTCGGGCTTGGAGATGTGCAGGAAGCTCCAAGGCCTGTCCGCGGCGCGCGAGCGCGCTTCCTCGGTCGACAGCACGTCGTAGGGCGGAGCAGCGACTTCGGCTGCCCGAGCTGGCGCGGGCCGCATGCCGGCAAAAGGGCGAAGCAAGTGCAAGGTTGGTCCTCGTTTGTTTGAGAGCGCGATTCTATACTGCGCCGAAGCGTCGAAACGGATCCAGAGCATGATTCAAAGCAGCTTCCCGAGTCTCAATCCGCACGGCTTTCATCGCGTCGCCTACACCGACTGGGGCAACCCGGCGAACCCGCACGTCGTGCTGTGCGTACATGGTTTGACGCGCAACGGCCGCGACTTCGATTACCTCGCGCGCACCCTGCAGTCGGACTGCCGTGTAGTGTGCATGGATGTCGTGGGGCGCGGGCGCAGCGACTGGTTCCAGCACAAGGACGACTACACGTTCCGCCAGTACCAGCATGACGCCGCGGCGCTGATCGCGCGGGCCACCGACCCGCACGGAAGGTCGGTCCTGCCGCGCTGGGCACGCTCAGCCCCCGCGGGTGTGGACGGTAAGGTGGACTGGATCGGCACCTCGATGGGCGGACTGATCGGCATGCTGATCGCCGCGCAGCCCAACTCGCCGATCCGGCGTCTGGTGCTGAACGACATCGGGCCGTTCATCCCATGGGCTGCGCTGATCCGGCTCAAGGGTTATCTCGGGAGCCAGACGCGCTACGCCTCGCTGGAGGACGTCGAGCGTGGGCTGCGCGAAGCCTGTGCGCAGTGGGGGCCGATCTCCGACGAGCAGTGGCGGCATCTCGCCCTGCACAGTGTCCGCAAAAGCGAGAACGGCAGCTGGGAGATGGCCTGCGACCCCGCTGTGGGCGTCGCCACCGCGTGGGGCTGGAACCCGGACGCAAAAGTCGGCAACCGCAGTCTGATGGGTCTGGAGGTGTGGTCGGTGTGGGAGGCGATTCGCTGTCCGACTCTGATCCTGCGCGGTGTAGACTCAGAGGTGCTCCAACGCGACACGGTCGAGCGCATGTGCAGGAGCGCGGCGCCGGTCGAGGTGGTGGAGCTGCCCGGCATCGGGCACGCGCCATCGCTGATGACGCAGAGCCAGATCGAAACCGTGCGCGACTTTCTGCTGCGCGGAACGTGAGCGCGCTGGACGGACGAAACGAGCCGTGTCCATCAAATCGCTGATCCGCACTATTCCGCATTACCCGAAGCAGGGTGTGATGTTCCGCGACATCACCACTCTGCTCAAAGATCCCGTGGGGCTGCAGCTCACCATTGGCGACCTGGTGCAGCGCTATGAGGGACAGTCTATCGACAAGGTGGCGGGCATCGAATCCCGCGGTTTCATCGTCGGCGCAGCCCTCGCTTTTCAGCTGCGCGCTGGATTCGTGCCGCTGCGCAAGCGCGGCAAGCTGCCCGCGCAGACGCTGGGCCAGGACTACGAGCTCGAGTACGGCGCTGACCGCCTCGAGATGCATGTGGACGCGCTCACAAAGGGCGAGCGTGTTCTGCTCGTGGACGATCTGATCGCGACCGGCGGCACCGCCGAAGCCGCCGTCAAGCTGGTCGAGGACGCCGGGGCGAGCATCGTGGAGTGCGCTTTCATCGTCGAGCTGCCGGAGCTGGGCGGGCGCCGGCGCCTGGAGGCGCTCGGGCACACCGTGTTCGCGCTGGTCGCGTTCGAGGGGCATTGATCGTGCACACGGAGCGACTCGCATGAAGACTATGACGATGCCGTCGACACTGAGAAATCATGTCAGGCGCTGGTTGACCCTCCTGGTCGCATGCCTGCTGTCGTGCCTTCGAATCGCCCAAGCAGCGTCGTATCCCGCGCCAGCGGAGGGCGACTACGTGATGCGCGACTTCGCATTCGCGAGCGGCGAAGTCCTGCCGGAGCTCAAGCTGCACTACCTAGCGCTCGGATCGCCCGTGCGTGACGAGACCGGTATGGTCACGAACGCCGTGCTTGTTCTCCACGGCACTGGGGGCAGAGGCAGCGCCTTCCTGACCGAACAGTTTGCCGGCACGCTGTTCGGGCCTGGGCAGCCGCTCGACGCGCAGCGCTACTATCTGATCCTGCCCGACGCGATCGGCACGGGGAAATCGAGCAAGCCGAGCGACGGGCTGCGCGCGCGCTTCCCGCGCTACACCTACGAGGATATGGTCAAGGCCCAGTACCGGCTGGTGCAAGAACATCTGCGCGTCGGCCATCTGCGGCTGATCATCGGGACTTCCATGGGCTGCATGCACGCCTGGCTGTGGGGCGAGGCCTATCCCGATTTCATGGATGCGCTGCTGCCGATGGCCTGCCTGCCCGTGGCGATCGCGGGCCGCAACCGCCTGCAGCGCAGGCTGATGATGGACGCGATTCGTAACGACCCCGAATATCGCAACGGCGATTACGAAAAGCAGCCGCGCGGCCTCTTCATCGCGCTGGAGATGAATTTCATCGCCACAGCGAGCGCCGAAAAGCTGCAGCGGCGCGCGCCGACCGCGCAGGCGACCGACAAGCTGATGGAAGAGGCGGTCAGAGAGCGGCTTGCCACCATTGACGCAAACGACTACCTGTTTCAGTGGGACTCTTCCAGGACCTACGACCCCAGCCCTGGCCTGGAGAAGATCCGCGCAAAGGTCGTGGCGATCAACTCCGCAGACGACGAGGTCAACCCGCCCGAGCTGGGCGTCATGGAGCGCGAAATCGGGCGCGTGCGCGACGGCCGGTACATCCTCATCCCGGCCGGCGAGAAGACGATTGGCCACCGGACGTTCTACGTGACCGAATTGTGGAAGTCGGTCCTGCCTGAGTTGCTGGAGACTCGCGTCGGACGCTGAGCCCCGGTCATTCCGGCCAAGCGGAGCGCGAGCCGGAATCCAGCGTTTGCTGCAGTCCCCCTCCCCTGGATCCGGCTTTCGCCGGGATGACGGCAGCGCTTGACACCCGGACCCCGCCCCGGCTACAGTCACGCGATGTTTCGCTTGGCGCAGACCCGCAACATCTTCCTCCTCGCCCTTCTGGGCCTGGGTCTGCTGCTGCGCGCACCGCGCGCAAACTAAACCCCCCACATCTTGTAGTTGTTCACCCGCGGCGCCGCCGGGGCCAAGGTTTGCCTCTCCGCGCGTCCGGCGCCCCTCGCAGAAGGATTGAAGGAGAAGACGATGTTGACCGACCCCGCCAAGAAGTACCGATCGTTCGCTCCGATCGCTCTCCCGGACCGAACCTGGCCTTCCCGCACCATCACGCGGGTGCCTGTGTGGTGCAGCTCCGACCTGCGCGACGGCAATCAGGCGCTGATCGAGCCGATGAACAGCGAGCGCAAGCGCCGCATGTTCGACACGCTGGTGCGCGTAGGTTTCAAGGAGATCGAAGTCGCTTTTCCGTCGGCCTCGCAAACCGATTTCGATTTCGTGCGCCACCTGATCGAGACCGACGCCGTGCCCGACGATGTCGAGATCCAGGTGCTCACCCAGGCGCGTGAGGACCTCATCCTGCGCAGCTTCGACAGCCTGCGCGGCGCCAAGCGGGCGATCATGCACGTCTACAACGCCACCTCGCCCGTGTTCCGGAGGGTGGTCTTCGGACAGGACCGCAAGGGCGTGATGGAGATCGCCGTGCGCGCGGCGCGCCTCATCAAGCAGATCGCGGAAGACCGCCCGGAAACGGACTGGCGCTTCGAGTACAGCCCTGAGACTTTCACCGGTACCGAGTTGGACTTCGCGCGCGAGGTATGCGATGCGGTGCTCGATGTGTGGAAGCCCACGCCTGAGCGCAAAGCCATCATCAACCTGCCAGCGACGGTCGAGCTCGCCACGCCCAACATTTATGCCGACCAGATCGAGTGGATGCACCGCAAGCTGAGCCGGCGTGACAGTCTGGTCCTGTCCCTCCACCCCCACAACGACCGCGGCACGGGGGTGGCGGCGGCGGAGCTCGCCCTCATGGCGGGCGCCGACCGCGTCGAGGGCTGCCTGTTCGGCAACGGCGAGCGCACGGGCAACGTCGACCTGGTCACGCTCGCGCTCAACCTGTACACGCAAGGCATCCATCCCGGGCTCGACTTCTCCGACATCAACGACGTTGCGCGCGCGGTGGAATACTGCAATCAGCTTCCGATTCATCCGCGCCATCCCTACGTCGGCGATCTCGTCTTCACCGCGTTTTCGGGGTCGCACCAGGACGCCATCAAGAAGGGCTTCGCGGCGCAGCAGCAGGATGCGCTGTGGGAGGTGCCGTATCTGCCGATCGATCCGGTCGACGTCGGCCGCACTTACGAGTCGGTGATCCGGGTCAACAGCCAGTCGGGCAAGGGCGGCGTCGCTTTCCTGCTCGAGCGCGACTACGGGATCGCTTTGCCGCGCCGCCTGCAGATCGAGTTCAGCCAGGCGGTGCAGAAAGCGACCGATGCGAGCGGCACCGAGATGACCTCCGAGGAGATCTGGGGCCTGTTCCGGCAGGAGTACCTCGATCCGCGCTCACCGTTCGAGTACCTGTCTCACCATCTGTCGGAGGACCCGGCGCGCCCGAACGTGCAGAGCATCCAGGTACGGCTGCGCGTCAACGGCGAAGAGCGCCAGCTCGAAGGCAGCGGCAACGGCCCGCTCGATGCGTTCGTGCACGCGCTCGGCGTGCCGTTCAACATCCAGGGCTACGAGGAGCGCGCCATCGGGCAAGGCAGCGACGCGCGCGCGGTGGCGTTCGTGGAAGTGGGCGGCGGTGGAATGACGGGCTCGTGCTTCGGCGTCGCGCTGCACGTCAACATCGTTACGGCATCGCTGATGGCGGTGCTGTCGGCGGTGAACCGCGCGGTCGAGCGCACCGGTGCGAACATCAAGCTGGAAGCTCCGGCCGGGGTCCGCCGGGTGGCCTGAGCCAAAATAAAAACGACGCCGCGCCCCTAGCGCAGCAATACAGGTGACAGGGCGCGGCGCAGGTCTAGAATCCTACGCCGCGGGCACTTACAGATCGATTACGCCAGGGAAACTTGGCGTCCGCTCGGGCGCGCGTGCCGGTCTGACCCGGTCGAGAGCCGGCTACGCTCGTTCGGGAGACAGGGCCTGCTCGTCTACCTCTGCGACGAGCCGGGAGAGCAGGCGGCGCAGGGGCCCTTTGTGAAGCCAAATCAGCAACCATGGCCAGACGAAACCCCAGAACAGCACCATCGCCCACAGCACGATCACGTTCTGCTCGATGGAGAGGCCCGGCAACTGCCGGCTTTGAGACTGGCTCATATAGCTGCGGACATCGAAGGTGACGAGCAGCAGCAGCCCGACTGCCCCGAGCACCGCGCCCAGGCCGATGACATACGAGGCCCAGCGCCAGTAGTAGACCCGGTAGCGCACCGTGCCGGGCTGCGGTACCTCGAGGTCGACTTCGTTGAGGCCGACGTTGATGGCTGTCCACCAGTCGACCGCCTGCACGTGCACGTGCTGCGCATCCGCTCGCGTCACCACGTACTTCGAGCGCCGGTGCGGTTGTCCCAAAAGGAGCCCGCGCGCGATGCGCTGCTGAAGGGTCTGCAGGAAGTCCCACGGCGCTGACCGAATCGAGATGCTTCCGCGGACTTCGGGCGCCAGGCTCATGCCTCACGCCTCCCACGCACCGTGGAAGTACTGCCGCCGGCGTGATTTCGATCCCTTGCCGAAATGGGCGGCCACCCAGCTCGAGTTTGGCCTCAGGTAGCCGCTCGAGCCCTTGGGCGCGAGCTTGGGCTTGGCGGCCTCTTCCTTGATCTTCTTCGTCAGGTAGCGCGCATACAGGTGATCGAACAGACGCATGAACTCCCCGAAGTAGATATCGGCGACGCGCTTGTCGCTGCGGATCGCCAGCATGTTCTCGTCGTTCTTGTTCTGCGACGCGACGCTGAAGTTAGCCGAGCCGGTGACCACGGTAGGGTCTTCGCTCAGCGGGTCGAGCAGCATGAACTTGTCGTGGATGTACAGGTTGTTGTTGAGCCCAGTCAGCTTCTCGGATAGGAAATTCGGTAACGAGTCCTTTTCGAATTTCGCGCCGGCGGCGTAAACCACGTCCCTGTCCCGCGTGATCAGGTCGCCCTGCGTCAGCTGCTTGTCCGATAACACGAAGCGCAGCACGTCCGTGTCAGCTTCCAGGACAGGTTCGAACTCGTCCGCCAGCGTGAAAGCCACCATGAAGCAGGCGATTTCGTGTGCCGCACCCATGAGCTTGGCGTACCACTGCAGCGTAGCGGGATCGCGTGGGCTGAACAGGCTTACGATCGAACCCGCCGGAGGATTGCCAGCCGGAGTGGGCGTTTCCGCGTTGTTGCGCTTGGTGAGGGCGCTCGGCCCAGGATCGATTCGTGTGTCCCGGAAAGGCGTGGCCGGGGCAGGCGGCGGATCGATGGGGTTGCACAACGCGTTCCAGTAGGCGAGGTACTGCTCCGCCACTCCGGGGTCACGCACCAGGTGCCCCACGTTCGAGTGACCGAAAATGCCCCCGGCGGAGATATTGGTGGAGCCGGTCCACACCTCTACCGGTTTGCCGTCCTTCAGCAACACGATGAACTTGCTGTGCTTCTGTGCGCCGCCCGACTTGCGCGGCGCGCATACGTTCGTGAGACCCAGGGCGTCGATCATCTTCCTGTTTTCGTCGCCGTAGTTGGGCTCGTCGTAGAGGATCTTGACGTCGACTTTCTTGTCGAGCGCGGTCTTGAAGGCTGCGCCGACAGGGTCGTAGTGAAATTCGTAGAGGGCGGCGCGCAGTGCCCAGCGCTTGCTCTTGGCGGATCCGATGAATTTCACCAGCGCTTCGTACAGACCCCGCGACAGCCACGCCATCTGCGGTGAGAGCGGATCGGAGACGTCCGGCGTGGGATCGGGAAACTCGCGCGCATAGGCCTGCGACCCAGCCACACCGCGGTTGAAGAAGATCGCATGAGCGCCGTGATACAAGGGTTCGGTCTTGACCTCGACCGCGACCGCAACATCATCTCGCAGCATGAGCGCCTTGGGAGCGCCCGTTGCCGGCACCACGCGATAGCTGTATCTGGTGTCCGGCTTGACGGTGTAGTCGCCCCATTGAAACGACTGGATCGGATGCTCGGAAGTCGGCACCGGCGTTCCGGCGGGAAGGCCCTTGTCTTTGTCCTCGAAACGCTTGATGCCGCGCAGGAAGTAACGCTCCACCACGGTGTTGCCGTGGAATTCCGTGCGCTCGACGGCGAAACCAAGCAGATCATGCGTATCGAAGTTGCGTATGTCCCACGCGAGGATGACCGCGTGGTTGCCCGCGATCGCGCGGACGGAGAGCTGAGCTGCCGAGTGTTTGAATCTCATGGACCATTGTACGCGGGCCCGCAAGCAGCAAGCAAAGAGCCGCCGCCTACAGGCCCGATTCAACCGACGCCACTTGCCCGATTCTGCAAATGCCCTGGTCGGCCGCGGTGCTCAGTTGCAGGTGCCGCCCCAACTACCGTTGGTCATCTTGCCTTCGCTGAAGTCAACCTTCCACCAACCCGCCCAGGCCTTTCCTGCAAACACACCCGACCCTTCGACTAGCTTCCAGGTGCCACGGTCGCCAGGCCCCGCATCACTTACCCACGTATCGGCCCAGTTGTCCCCGTTTTTGGTCTTGCGCGCGCAAATCCCGGACAGTCTCGTTTTGCCCTCCGGCGTAGTGAGCGCGTATCCGCTGCAGGTACCCATTGCATTGTTAGCGGAATTGTCGCTCGAGGTCAGACTGTTGAAGACGAAAGTGGTCAACGTGAAGCCTTTACCAATCTCCACCGTGTCCGAGGTCTGCGAGACGTTGTGAAAGTGGCCTGTGCAATTGTCTGCAGCGAATGCAACAGGCGTGATCAAGAAGCTGCTGAAAACACCCACGTAAGCAAATCGCATACTTACTCGCATGGCATCCTCCCATATGTCAGATACAGCCGAGGGCCTCGCACCTGCAAGGCCATCCCGAGAATAGCCTGTGTGAGCTTACGGATCGTATACGGATTGACGCCTTTCTTATCGCGATGCTCCACGGAGGTGGAGCTCTTCTGCACTGCACGCAATCAGCCTACCGCTCTCCCTTCGACGACCGCGGCCGCGTCAGCGCCTCCGGCCGCATGATCTCGTCGAGCTGCTCGCGCGTGAGGAGGCCTTTTCTCAGCACGAGCCCATAGATGCTCGCGCCGGTGGCCTGCGCTTCCTGCGC
>DATJZQ010000145.1:0-9485 GCA_035499005.1 Burkholderiales bacterium
CGCGCGCGCTCGCCGCGCAGCACGCGGCGGCCAGCTACAGCATCGCGCAGCAGCGCTTCGATGCCGGGGGCATCAGCGAGTTCTCGCTGCTCGATGCCGAGCGCCAGCAGCTGCAGACCGGGCTCGACCGCAGCCACGCCGAAGCGCTGCGTTTCGCCGATACGGCGGCGTTGATGCACGCCCTCAATGGCCCGCTTTGAGGCGCCGCAGCGGCCGTTGCGCCGCGGCCGGCGATCCAGCCACAGCAGAGCGTCGGCGGCACCGTGAAAGGGGGCTGAGCAAATGTCCAGGTCCGTGCACTTTATTTTCGGCACCATCGTCGCCGGGTTGTTGGTCCTCGCTCCCATCTACCTGGCGCTGCTGCTGCTGCTCAAGGCGGCGGGCTCGGTGTTGGGGCTCGTGAAGCCGATTGTGAGAATGCTTCCGGTGTGGGCGCGGTTCGAGAATGCCATCGCCCTGGTCCTCATCCTGCTGGTCTGCCTTCTCGTCGGGCTGCTGGTGCGTACGCGCTGGGGTCAGAGGATGTGGAAGCGGGCCGACCCGCTGCTCGAGAAGATCCCCGGCTATTCGGTGGTCAGGGGATTCACGCATCGCCTGGCGGGCGATACGCACGAGGAGACCTGGAAGCCGGCGCTGGCCGAGATCGAGGACGCGCTGGTGCCGGCGTTCATCATCGAGACGCTCGCCGACGGGCGCTTCACGGTGTTCGTGCCCGCCGTGCCGGCGCCGTTCACCGGCGCGGTCTACATCCTGGACGCCGATCGCGTCCATCCCGTGGACGTACCGTTCACCCACGCCATTCAGGCGGTGTCGCGCTTCGGCTCCGGATGCCGGGAGCTGGTCGCGGCCATGTCCGACAGGAAACCGGCGAAGAAGACTTCCGCATGAGCCCTCGCACCCAAAGGCCCCGCGCTACGGCTCGGGCGAGTAAAGGCTCGTCATGGTCGCGGTAGCTGCCAGTACCCCGACGATCAGCACGTACTCGGCGGCCAGCGTGCGTCTGAAAGCCCGCGTGGCCCCGAGCGCCACGGCCGGACCGAGTCTCGAGCGGTTGGCGGCGGCGAGGCCAAGGAGCACCGCGAAGCCCAGGACCTTCCCGAGCAGCAGGCATCCGTAGGGCTGCGGAAGGACCGCGAGCTTGGGAACGAGCGCCACCGCCATCGATACACCCACGATCGCGAGCCACGGAACGGTCCACACCGCCACCCTCGAGAACGCTGCGATCAGCTGCGCCGCCGAACCGGCCGCCGAGCGCACGGTTGCGAGATACAGAACCGGAACGCCGCCGAGCCAGAATGCTGCGACCAGTACGTGGGTCGTGAGCGCCGGGCCAAGCAGCAGGTGGTAACGATGCACCGCGGTATGGCCCATGAGCGCAAAGGAAGCCGCCACGACGAGACTCCCCGTACAGGCCGCCAGCCGCGCCGGCGCGCCGCGCCCGACAAGCCCGAGCGCAGTCAGCGCCAGGCCGAGCACCCGCGCGCCGAACGCGGCTGCCGCCGGTGAGGTCAGCGCGATCCGCTCGAGAGCAGGGTCGATGACGCCCGCGTACGCACCCGCCAGCCGCGCCGGCTCGAGACTGAGTTGCGCGCTCAGCAAGGGAAGCGCGGCAGCCACCGACCACGCCCCGAGGCGCCGAACCTCCGCCTCGACTCCGGCGAGGTGCCGCGCGAACAGCGTGACGGAGATGGCGATCCCGGCGGCCTGAAGCAGCGCCACGAAGCTCAAGGCGCGCAACAGAACCGACAGTGCGTCCGGCGGCATCGATCGACCCGGGACTCGTATCTCAGCGCGCGCTCGCAGCGATCGTGAAGCGCACGACGCCCGAGCTCACGTGGCCGTCCGCAGCCAGCACACGCCAGGTGAACGTGTAGGTCCCGGCCGCCAGCGCCGGCAGCGCGACTCGCTGGGTTCGCTCCGCGGCGGTCGGCAGCACTCTGACGGCCTGCTCTGCCCCCTCATCCCGCCGGATCGAGAGCGCCGTCAGTCGTGCCGGCTCCGAGAAGGTCAACTCGAGCGTAGCCGGCGCAGCAGCCAGTGTGCTGCCATCGGCGGGCGTGGACTTCTCGAGATGCGCGTGCGCTTGCGCCGCCTCGACAACCAGACAGGCAGCCAAAGCGAGCGGCAGCGTCGGGATTCTCATGGCAGCCTCGCCAAACTCACCGGGAAGCCATTTCCCAAGTGTAAACGTACCTGAGCGCGACACCGGTTGCCGACGGCGCATTCCGGTACACCAGGGCCTTGGCGAATACCAGGACGAAAGAGTGGCTCGGGCTCGGTGACCAGTTGGCTTCGGCTCCGGCCACCAGACTCTCCTGAGCATCATTCTGGCTCACACCGTCGACGACGGCCTCGCCGCGAAAGCCATAACGCAGATCCAGCGACGCCCATAAGTGCGGCGTAAAGTCGTGGCTCAGATGCCCCTCGACACC
Source organism: Burkholderiales bacterium (assembly GCA_035499005.1). Classification (GTDB taxonomy): domain Bacteria; phylum Pseudomonadota; class Gammaproteobacteria; order Burkholderiales; family SHXO01; genus SHXO01. The sequence continues at coordinate 2,433 of DATJZQ010000145.1, forward strand.
GGCCAACGGCTCCTGGCGCAGGACTTCCACTCCGTGATAGGTCGTGTTGTCGGTAAAGAAATAGACGTTGATGTAGGCGTCGGCCTCCCAGCTTCGCTCCGGCCCGAAGGGACAGGAAATGGCGAGCTCTGGTTTGAAGGACCAGCGATGTGAGCCCAGATTGAGCAGCTTGCCCGCATCGTACTCCCCGGTAGGCGCGGTGACGGTCACGCTCAGTCCCACGGTCGACGCCGGCTCGTAGGCGGCAAATTCAGAGGCCCTCAGGGCCCTGCCACCTTTGAGCAGCATGGCGAACTGGATGCTGGAATCACCCGCTCCGGTAGTCGAGCCGGAAATATTCGTCCCGGCGACCGAGCCACTGACCGTGGCGTAGGGAACACCCAACTTGATCCAGGCAAGACGGCTCAGCATGGAGAAGTTGTGCGTGTAGGAGAGGGCTGCCTCATTCTGCTCGAAGTGCGCGCCGACCACCTCGAGCGAGGTATCGAGGGAAGCGTCCGCCTCGGCGTGAATGTAGTTGACCTCGAGCTGACTGATACCGACGGGTGCAACCGTATAGGTCCGCGGATCGGTGAACTGAGCGTAGAGCGGCGCAGGGCAGCAACAGGCCGCAAGGGCCACCAGGACGCAGGACAGTCGTCCGGTCATGGAAGGTGTGGCTGGACCCGGGCACCAGGCATCAGAGTATCAAGCCCAGCAGCTTCTTCAGCAGCTCGCCGAGCGGCATCATGGTGAGCAACAGCGGACTGATCGGCGCGCACACTGCGACGATGAGCTGGATGACCGCCTGTTTGCTGACGGGCATCACGCGCATCGATTGCACTACGGCGAAGCTGTTGGCCAGGTCCGCAAGCGACTGGATATCGGCGCTGCCGAGCAGAGCCTCATCGCGTGGCGCGCCGCCGCGCAGCCACTTGCTGTCGAACTGCCGCGCGTAGCGCTCCGCAAGGATGCTGTATTCGAGCAGTCCCGCGCGCTTGGCCCGCGACAGTTGCGGCGCGAACAGCCACATCGGACCCAGTACCACCAGCAGCAGCACGCCCACGACCGCTGCGATCTCCACCGCGAACTCAGGCAGCGTCGCGCCCAGCAACAGCACCCGGTCGGCAACCTGTGCGGCCACGATGGCGCCGTGGGCGACCAGCAGCACCGTGAAGGCATAGACGGTGTTGCCGAGCACGCCGAGACCTCCCACTTTATCCGGGTGCGTCGGCAACAGGTTGAGACGCAAGCGCGAGAGCTGCCACAGGAAGCGAGTCCAGATGAGCAGGCGGAAGTACCAGCGCAGCAGGAGAAACTGAAAGACTGGCAGGCTCACCCAGACGAACCACATCCCGCCCGGTGACAGCTGCGAGTGATCCCCCACGGTCGATACGTACCACGTATCCGCATGCGGAGCGGTATAGCGGCGCCACACGATCAGCACTCCGATCAGGTAGACGGCCGCGATCATCAGCACCTCGGCGGCCAGCGAGTTGCGCCAGCGAAATGCCGAGCGCAGCGCGCGGTCGAAGCGCGGCTGCTCCTCCTCGGGGATCAGCTGGCCCTCGATGAGCGCCCGCGCGATTGGCAGCAAGCGCGCGTGCACGACGAGCTCGGCAGCCAGGAGCAGCGGCACGACCACCAGGAAGCGGATGTGCGTTTCCAGGTCCAGGAGAAAGGGGATGTCGACGGCTCGACCGAGAAGGTGACCGGAGAGCGCCGACAGCACCAGCAGCGGCGCCCAGGTGAGCAGCACCACCGCGATGATGCGCCGCCGCAGCAGGTGCAGGGCACCGTCGGCGAGACGGACGCGACGCAGGAGCTGGAAGAGCGGGCCGCCGAGAACCAGGGAGAAATCCTGCGCATCCCGCAGAAGCTCTCGGCTGGCGACTGCTGCAGGGTTCGTCATCGCCTCTGCCTCCCTCATCGCGCTGCAAGGGGCAGCCGTTACGGCAGGACCGGTGTTACGGTGAATTCGGCTGTGCTGCCGATCCGCTTCGTGCCGCTGGACGCGGTGAACAACGCCGTGCCAGGCGAACCGGTTGTCGGCAAAACCGCTGTCTCGCCGGTGTACCCGAGGGCGGAATGGCACAGCACGCTGGCCGCGCCCCGCATTCCCCGCCAGCCCGGGACCGAGGTCTGCGCGGTCCAGTCGTCTGTGCAGCGCTGCGCCTCCGCGTCTCCATTGACGAGGAGATTGGGAGTGACCGGCGTACCCGCGAGCGCAACCCGGATCAGAGCGGCGGAGAGGCCCAGGAGGATGCCGAAGCGCCGAGACCGCAGCGTAACCATCGTGCGTCGGAGTTTAACGCGACACGACTTCTCCCCGGCAATCCTCACGATCGCCAATGCTCGCGATCGTCCCCGCCGGCTGCGACCACCGCGCAGCCGGCAGGGTGCGCTCATTTCTTCGTCGGGCTGGGCGCGTTCAACACCTGATCGACCGCCGCATTGGTCAACGGCGCCGCTGCGGCCGCAGGCTGTGCGCCTGCGGGGCTGCCTGCAGCACGCGCGCTGGCGTTGGCCGCAGAGCCGCCGGGACGAGCCGGCACCGGCGGGGATGCCGCCGTGGCGCGCGCCGCTGCCGCCGGCTGCCGGGCGGCCGGTCGCGCACCGGCTGCCTGCGTGGCTGCGGCGTTCGGATCCATCTCCACACGCCCGTTGAAGGTCGCTCCTTCCATGATTCCAACCCGCGGCGCAAAGATGTTGCCGCGAACCTGGGCGGTCGCCCGCACAACCACCGCTTCGCTGCAATGGAGGTCACCCTCCACCAGACCCTCGACCGTCAGGTGACTCGCATAGACATCGCCCATCACCGAACCGTCCGGTCCAATGATCAGATTGCGCGCGTGGCGAATCGAGCCCTCGACCCGCCCCTGCAGAATGACGTCCTCTTCGGCGGTCAACTCGCCGCGAAACACGAGGGTCTTGCCGAGCACCGGGATCTTCGCTGGCTCGGCATCCTCCGTCGGTGCCGGGCGGGGCGCGCCGAAGCCCGCGCTGCTGGCGGGACGCTCCGGAGAGGGGCCCCGTTCAAAGCCTGGATTTGACTGTAGCATTGCTCCGCCTCCCCTTACCTGCCACCGCTGGACGTTTTCTGAGCGCGCTCAGCAGGAGGTGATTCCACCGCCACCACCTTCCTCTCCATATCGATGCCGCCGTTGAACTGCGCGCCTTCCACGATGCTGACGCTCGGCGCGGTGATGTTGCCGCGCAGATGCGCAGTCTCCTTGACCAGCACCGATTTCTCGGCCTGCAGATCGCCGGTGACGGTCCCCTCGATGACGATCATCATGGCGCGTACGTTCGCGGTGACCGTCCCCTCGGGACACACGGTGATGCGTTGCGTATGGGTGATCGACCCTTCGATACGACCCTTGATCAAGAGCTCCTCATCGGCGTGCAGTTCACCCTTGAACTGCAGCGTCGGCCCGAGCACCGAAATGCGCTCGGACGCGTTGTCATACGGATTCGACATGGCGGGTACTCCTCCGGGTAGATGAGATGCCCACCGTAAGACAAGGGCTGCAAGCGTGTGGCCGGTGTCAGCAGCGGGCGATCGCGAGGGTGACCGGCCGGCAGCGAACTTGATGCGACGGACTTCACGGCTTACCGCGCTTCCACAATACCGTCATCACCGCGGCACTTCGCCCGTGCCCTCGATCTGACATATCGCACGAGGCGTTGCGCGAAATCCGCCGCGGCCAGGTCGAGGACTATGGCCTTTCACTCGCTCCGCGTCGGGATCGAAGCGCCGCGACGGACCACGGCAGGCAATTCATGCTCTCACCGCGAGGATTGCGCCGCACCCGTCGCGCTTCGCTAGCGGGAGTCGCGCAGCGCCCGCGCAGGCGGGGTTGTGATAGATCGTCACGGGAACGGATCGACCGGTCATGAACTGATCCTCGCGCGTGCGGTCTCGGCCGGGGGGTCTTGAGCCGGCTCGACGACCTTCACTCGATCCGCGCTGAACAGAACTCTCGCCACCGCCAGTGCGAGCAGCGCGCCGATCAGCTGCGCGGCAATGAAGCCGGGCGCATCAACCGGCCGAATTCCAGCGAACGTATCCGAAAGCGAGCGGGCGATCGTGATCGCGGGGTTCGCGAACGACGTCGAGGCCGTGAACCAGTAGGCCCCGCCGATCCATGCCGCGACCATCCAGGCCGCATCCTGCGGGCGGCGATGCCCCAGCACGACCAGGAGCAAACCAAACGTCGCGACCGCTTCGGCGAGCCACTGAGAGAGCCCGGTACGCACATGAACCGACGACTGCAGCCAGGGAAGGTCGAACATCGCATGAGCCAGAACCACGCCTGCGCAGCAGCCGAGCACCTGGACGAGCGCGTAGGCGCCGGCATCCCGCCACGGCAGAGCATTTCGCAGCGCCTCGATCAGCGAGACCGCGGGATTGAAATGCGCACCGCTGACGGGTCCCAGTAGTGCGATGAGTGTGGCCAGCACCGCCACGGTCGCGCCCGTGTTCGCCAGCAGCGCAATGGCGACATTTCCGCCTGCCAATCGCTGGCCCATGACCCCGGAGCCGACGACAGCAGCGGCTAGGAGCAAAGATCCGATCCCTTCGGCGCTCAGCCGCCTGGCAAGACTCATTGGTCAGCCTTTGGCGCTGCCGTCTTGCCAATTGCGTCCAGACGCTCCTGCAGCTTGATCCGATCGAGCGAGACGAGGGGCAGGCTGGTGAAGATCCTGATCCGGTTGTCCAGCAGCCTGAAGGCCTCCCGGAATGCCAGCCATTTGTCGGCATCCGTGCCCTCGACTGCAGCCGGATCCGGCACTCCCCAGTGGGCCGTCATGGGCTGACCGGGCCAGTAGGGACAAACCTCGGCCGCGGCGTTGTCACAGACGGTGAAGACGAAGTCCAACGGTTCTGCACCGGGCGCCGCAAATTCGTCCCAGCTCTTGCTTCGCAAGCCTTCGGTCGGAAGGTTCAGGCGCTGGAGTAAAGCGAGCGCGATCGGGTGTACGGCACCTTTGGGATGGCTGCCGGCGCTGAAGCCTCTGAACTTGCCGCGACCCCACTGGTTCATCAATGCCTCGGCAATGATGCTTCGTGCCGAGTTTCCGGTGCATAAGAAGAGCACGTTGTAGAGTCGGTCAGCCATAGCGCGTCCTCAAGCCTCCGCCAGAGACTTGGCCATACAGATGGCCGAGACGGGACACAGCGATTGAAACTCCTCTGTACCCTGAAGAGCCTCAGGTACCTCCTGCCGTGCGATCACGCGATATCCCTGGCGCTCAAAGAAGCGCGTTGCAGTCAGTGTGAGCAGCGCCAGCTCTTTCACCTGGTTCGCTCGCGCAATCCGTTCGAGCTCCCGCACAACGCGTTGTCCGAGACCCGTTCCGCGCAGCTCGGGCGCCACCACCACCGAGCGCAGCAACGCCGAATCCCCAAAGGCTTGCAGTCCACCGGCCGCCACGATCCTATCTTCGCCATCGCAGGCGACGATGAATTGGGGGGATGAAGTCAAAAGATCGCTGGTCGGAAGATCGCCGGTCTCCAGAAGCGCGCGAATGCCCGAGACGTCTCGAGCGGTACCGGCTCGCAGCTGCACGGAACTCTTCCCTAGGCAGCCTCGGGCGAGCAGCAGCTCGGCGCGCAACAAGACGCCTCGGCTTGGCGCTTTTCCTGCACGGCCCGTATTTCGTCCGTTCCGTATACGGTGCTTTCGCCTGTGGTTAGGAAAGTCTCCCACTGGACGCCCTGCGGGTCCTGGATCCAGCTCTTCTCGCTCTGGGCGTAGCAACAGGTCGTCTCGCCCTCCTCGATCACGGGGGCTTCGGCTTGCTTCAGGCGGCCGTAGACATCCTGCAGTTCCGCGCGATCCTCGACCTGGATCCCCAAGTGATCAACGCCGGAGGGCACACCGCGCTCACTCCGCTCACTGATTGCGAAGTTCACCCGCGGATCTTCGAGCATCCATTTCGCGTAGTCGGGCTTGCGCACACTGGGCGCGGCGGCGAATAACTGGGAATAGAAACGAACCGAGACGTCAAGATTCTTGACCGTGACGTGAACGTGCAAGCGCTTCATGCTCTCTTCCTTTGAGCGGGGGCAGCCGCAAGCGGCTGACACTTTGAATCACACGGCTCTTGCGCGAGGCTGCAGCAGTTTTCGGTGAGAAAGGCGATCAGGGCGTTCATGCGCTCGATGCTCGGGCTGTAGTAGAGGTTACGACCCTGGCGGCGGCTGATCACGAGCTTCGCACGCACCAGTTCCTTGAGATGAAACGAGAGCGTGGGACCGGGAACGTCCAGGCGCGCCGCGAGCTCCGAAGGGGTGTACCCGTCAGGACCCCGCTTGACAAGCAAGCGATAAACGGCGAGCCGCGCTTCCGAGGCGAGCGCGCTCAAGGCTTCGATGACTTCAGTGGCTTTCATAGTTGCAACGATATCGAAATATTGTGCGCCGACGCAAGCGCCCGCGACAGAGAGTATGTGTCGAGGCTCCCGATCGATTCGCGGCCGCCGAGCCGGTACCGAAGCCGCCCTGCTTGGCGCCCGTCGGAGTAAAACGAGGGTCTGGCGCCCCCGGCCGGAGTTGAAGAATGTGCGGTAACGCATTGACTGCGCAAGTAATTCTTTCGCCTTGGGATTGATCCGTACCCGTCACAGTACCCATCGAAGTCCAGGCTAGGCCACCCGCACTATTCGCGCGAGATCGTCGTCAAGATCCCACCTCAACCAAGTCGCGCCCCACCTCAGTGGCCGCGCGGTGACCGCCTACGCCACCAGTAGCTGAGAAGGAAGGAAAATTCTGAGATTGAAGTTACCTTCAATCGCATCGCGGACCCTCGTCAGCTTTTTCTTCGCGCGCGGCCTTCGCTTGTTTGCTGGGTCCAGAAAGTCGGGGTCGGTCGTGCAGAGACACTCTGCCGCCGCGACGAGAGCAGCCATCAAGTGAGTCCAGTCGTCAGCTGCAAAGCCCATTTGTCGAAGTGATCGCTTGAGTCCGTGATGTGGCCTTCCATGGGATCGCGCGTCCCCTACTGGCACGTTGTACAAGGTAACCCCGTTGGACGCACAGAGGACTTCAAAGCGCTCCAGATACTCGCC
>DATJZQ010000146.1:0-26250 GCA_035499005.1 Burkholderiales bacterium
GAGACAAGCATGAATTCCTTCGAACTCGGCCTCGACAAGAACGCCGCCAACTACGTCCCGCTGTCCCCGCTCTCGTTCCTGCGTCGCGCGGCCGAGGTCCATCCGGACCGGCCCGCAGTCAGGCATGGCGCTCAGTGCTACACGTGGAGCGACACGTTCGCCCGATGCCGGCGCCTTGCGTCGGCCTTGCGGCGCCGCGGAGTGGGCACCGGCGACACGGTTGCCATCATTGCGCCGAATATTCCCGCCATGTTCGAGGCCCACTATGGCATCCCGATGACGGGAGCTGTCATCAATGCACTCAACACACGGCTCGATTCCGGTTCGATCGCTTTCATGCTGCAGCACGGCGAGGCCAAGGTGCTGCTGACCGACCGCGAGCTGTCAGGCACGGTAGGCAAGGCGCTGCAGATGCTGGAACGGCGGCCGCTGGTGATCGATATCGACGACGCGCTGGGGAGCGGGGGCGAGCGGCTGGGGGAGCTCGAGTACGAGGAGTTTCTCGCCGGCGGCGATCCGAGCTTCGACTGGGGCCTGCCGCGCGACGAGTGGGACGCGATCGCGCTCAACTACACGTCGGGCACGACCGGGAACCCCAAAGGTGTCGTGCTGCACCACCGCGGCGCGTACATCAACGCCGTCAGCAACGCTCTTGCCTGGGCGATGCCGCATTTCCCGGTCTACCTGTGGACGTTGCCGATGTTTCACTGCAACGGCTGGTGCTTCCCCTGGACCCTCGCGCTGCTGGCGGGCGCCAGCGTGTGCCTGCGCAAGGTCGAGCCGAGGCCTATCTTCGCGCTGATCCACGAGCACCGGGTCACGCACTTCTGCGGCGCCCCGGTGGTGCACAACATGCTGATCAACGCCCCCGACTCGATGCGGGGCAGCTGGGATCACGCGGTGCACGGCATGATCGCGGGCGCGGCACCGCCGCAGGCCGTCATCGAGGGCGCCGAGCGCATCGGCATCCAGCTCACGCACGTCTACGGGCTGACCGAGGTCTACGGTCCTGCGAGCGTGTGCGCGAAGCATCCGGAGTGGGATGAGCTGCCGGTCGCGAAGCGCGCGGAGCTGAACGGCCGGCAGGGCGTCACCTACCCGCTGCAGGAGGCGATGATGGTGGCCGACCCCGAAACGCTGCAACCGGTCGCGCGCGACGGCGAGGCCATGGGGGAGATCTTCTTCCGCGGCAACATCACGATGAAGGGCTACCTCAAGAACCCGAAGGCCACCGAAGAAGCATTCCGCGGCGGCTGGTACCACACCGGTGATCTGGCGGTGGTCTTCCCGGATGGCTACGTCAAGATCAAGGACCGCTCCAAGGACATCATCATCTCGGGCGGGGAGAACATCTCGACCATCGAGGTGGAGGACGTGTTGTACAGCCATCCTTCGGTGCTGGAGGCGGCGGTCGTCGCCAGGCCCGACGACAAATGGGGCGAGACGCCGTGCGCCTTCGTGACGCTCAAGCCGGATGCCGCTGCGGTCAGCGCGGAAGAGCTCATCGCCTGGTGCCGCTCGCGACTGGCCCGCTTCAAAGTCCCAAAACGGGTGGTGTTCGGGCCGCTACCCAAAACTTCGACCGGCAAGATCCAGAAGAACTTGCTGCGCGATCAGGCGAAGGCGCTGTAGCGTATAGACAAGACAAGAACCCATTTACCACGAAGGACACGAAGGAACTACAGGACTGCGGGTCGGTGGGCGTTATGACCCATCGGACGCTCAAGTGCGTCGCGCGCGAGGCGTTTTTTGAGCGCTCCAACGGATTACTTCGTGTTCCTTCGTGTCCTTCGTGGTGAGTGAGGTAGGTCTGCCTTTTCAATCGATCTCGGCCAACAGACTCGCGTTGCCCCCTGCAGCCGCGGTGTTCACTGTGTATGTGCGCTCGAGCGTGAAACGCTGCAGGTAATGCGGGCCGCCGGCCTTCGGCCCGGTGCCCGACAGGCCTTCTCCGCCGAACGGCTGCACGCCGACCACCGCGCCGATCATGTTGCGGTTGACGTAGGTGTTTCCGACCCTCAACCGGCTGCGCACCTCGTCGGCGAAGCGCGTCACGCGCGAGTGGATTCCCAGGGTCAGCCCGAACCCCGTCGCACTGATCGCATCGAGCAGCGAGCCCAGCTCTGCGCGCCGATAGCGCAGGACGTGCAGGATCGGTCCGAACACTTCGTTGCGCGGAATCTGTGCGGGCTCGATGCGGTACGCGCACGGCGCGAAGAAGTCACCGTGCTCGCACCCGGCGGGCAGTGTCAGCTCCAGGATCGGCTGCGCGTCGGATCTGAGCCGGTCGAGATGCATCTGCAGCGCGCGCTTGGCGGCTGCGTCGATCACGGGCCCGATGTCCGTCTCCGGCTCGCCCGGGTCGCCGACGCGAAGCTCGCGCATGGCTTGCGCCAGCAGCTCGACCACGCGCGCCTGGATCTCCTCCTGCAGGCACAACAGGCGCAGAGAAGAGCAGCGCTGGCCCGCGCTTTGAAATGCGGAGGCGATCACGTCTGTTACCACCTGCTCGGGCAAGGCGCTCGAATCGACGATCATGGCGTTCTGTCCGCCGGTTTCCGCGATCAGGGGCACGATCGGCCCGTCGCGCGCGGCCAGCGCGCGATTGATCGAGCGCGCGGTGTCCACCGAGCCCGTGAACACCACGCCGGCGATGCGCCGGTCGGCGACGAGGCTCGCACCGATGGTTTCGCCCGGGCCCGCAGCGAGATGCAGCGCCTCGCGCGGCACGCCGGCCTCGTGCAGGAGTGCCACTGCGCGCCGCGCAATGAGTGGCGTCTGCTCCGCGGGCTTTGCGACTACGGTGTTGCCCGCCGCGAGCGAGGCTGTCACCTGCCCGAGGAAGATCGCGAGCGGGAAGTTCCACGGGCTGATGCAGGCGAACACACCGCGCCCGTGCAGCGACAGCTCGTTGCGCTCGCCGGTCGGCCCGGGCAGCAGCGTGGATGAATTGAGCGCGCGACGCACCTGAGCGGCGTAGTAGCGGCAGTAGTCAACGGCTTCGCGCACTTCCGCGACGGCGTCGCCAATGGTCTTGCCCGCCTCGCGCACGCACAGGACCAGCAGCTCGTCTAGGTTTGCCTCCAGCAGACTGGCAGTGCGCTCGAGGCAGCCCGCGCGCTCGGCCGCCGAACGCGAGGCCCAGTCCGGAGCCGCGTTCGCAGCCGTCTCGATGACGCCGCGCAATCCCGCCTCGTCTATTTCCTGAATCGCGCCGATCGGTACGCGCCGGTTCGCGGGTTCAGTCAGCACACGTGTGCGCGGGGCGGCCGCAGGATCGGTTTCGCTTGCGCTCTGGCGGCGCGCCACCGCCACGGCATCCTCGATCCGCGCCAGCGTGCCCGGATCGGATAGGTCGACCCCTGCGGCGTTGACGCGCTCGCCATACAGGGCACGCGGCGCCGGGATCGAAGGATGCGGCGCGAACTGTGCGGCTTTCACGCTCGCGATCGGATCGGCCACGAGACGCTCGACCGGCACGCGGCTGTCCCCGATCTGGTGGACGAAGGAACTGTTCGCTCCGTTCTCCAACAGGCGGCGCACGAGGTATGGCAACAGATCCCGGTGACTGCCTACAGGTGCGTAGACGCGACAGGGACGGTTCAAGCCTGTCGATGCGACCACACGTTCGTAGAGTCGCTCTCCCATCCCGTGCAGCTTTTGAAATTCAAACTGCTGGCGTGGACCAGCCAGCTCGAGGATGGTCGCGACCGTGCGCACGTTGTGCGTGGCGAACTGCGGGAACACCCGGTCGGAAGCCTGCAGCAGCCGGCGCGCGCAGGCGAGATACGACACGTCGGTGGCGGCTTTGCGCGTGAACACCGGATAGTCGAGTCCAAGCTGCTGCGCGAGCTTGATCTCAGAGTCCCAGTAGGCGCCTTTCACCAGCCGGATCATCCACCTGCGCCGCTTGTCGGCGCCGAGCTCCACCAGCCAGTCGATCACGTGAATGGCGCGCTTCTGATAAGCCTGCACCGCGAGCCCGAGGCCTTCCCAGCCGCTCAGGGCGCGGTCACCTGCGAGCGCGGCAAACAGTTCGAGGGACAGGATCAGCCGGTGCGATTCTTCTGCGTCCACCGTCAAGCTGATGCCGGCCCGAGCGGCTTTCAGCGCCAGCTCGCGCAGGCGCGGCAGCAGCTCCGCCATCACACGCGCCCGCTGCGCCATCTCGTAGCGGGGATGCAGAGCGGAGAGCTTTACCGAGATACCCGCGCGCTCAATCAGGTTCGACTGACTTGCATTGGCGCCGATGGCCTCGATGGCGTCGGCATAGTGGTCGAAGTAGCGCTGCGCATCCGCTGCGCTCAAGGCGGCCTCGCCCAGCATGTCGTAGGACGCGCGGTAACCCTGGCGCTCGAGAGGCGCGACGCGACGCAGCGCGTCTTGGATGGTCTGCCCCATCACGAACTGCTCGGCCATGACCCGCATCGCCTGCTGCAGAGCCGCGCGGATGATCGGCTCGCTGCTGCGTCCGACCAGTCGCCGCAGTACGGCGAGCGGCTCGTCGCCGGATGCCTGCTGCCACTCGACGAGCCTGCCGGTCAGCATCAAGGCCCAGGTCGAGGCATTGACCAGCAGGGAGTCGGTGTCCGCGATCGCGCTGCCCCAGTCGGTCTGGGCGAGCTTGTCGCGGATCAGTTCATCGGCCTTATGCGTATCGGGAATGCGCAGCAGCGCCTCGGCGATGCACATCAGGACCACCCCTTCGCCGGTCGACAGACCGTAGTGCCGGAGGAATGCTTCCGCGCTTACGTCGCCCGCCAGGGCTGCGCGCACTTCACGCGCCAGCTCCAGGGCCCGCTGATCGATGCGCGCGGTGGCTGCCGTATCGAACGGGAGGGCCGCGCACAGCGTCTTCAGCGCTTCGCTTTCGTCGCCGCGGTAGGCGGAGCCGATGCGCTGCCACGCGCAGTCGACAGGGTCGCTCGAGTGTCTAGTGTCGTTGGATCCCTTCGCTTGGCTTGCAGTCATGGGTGGCCTCAGAGGCAAGGCTGAATGAACGGCCAGCACGCTTAATAGCGGCAATAGTGTGAAACGATTCAAGAGAGCCGCCAACCGTCCGGAGCCGACGCCGGCGCCACAAGGGTTGGACAGCGAAGCGTCCTCGAGGGTCGCCTGCGGTAAAATCCCAAAATCCCAGCCGAGCAGACGGAAACCATGAAAGTCCTGGTAGCGGTCAAGCGCGTGGTCGATTTCAATGTCAAGGTGCGCGTAAAGGCGGATGGCACCGGCGTGGAAACCGCGAACGTGAAGATGTCGATGAACCCTTTTGACGAGATCGCGGTGGAAGAGGCGGTCCGGCTGAAGGAAGCGGGGGCGGTGAGCGAGATCGTGGTCGTGTCCATCGGCCCCGCCCAGTCTCAGGAAACCCTGCGTACGGCACTGGCCATCGGCGCCGACCGCGCCATTCTCGTGGACGCGAGCGCCGACGTGCAGCCGCTGGGGGTGGCCAAGGCGCTGACGCAGCTCGCGCGCAAGGAAGCGCCACAGATGGTGATTCTCGGCAAGCAGGCGATCGACGATGACTCCAACCAGACGGGCCAGATGCTGGCGGCACTGCTCGGCTGGCCGCAGGCCACGTTTGCGTCGAAAGTGAAGCTAGCGAGCGGCGAGCTCGAAGTGACTCGCGAGGTGGACGGCGGATTGGAGACCGTTGCCGTCAAGCTTCCGGCAGTGGTCACCACCGACTTGCGCTTGAATGAACCGCGCTACGTCACGCTGCCCAATATCATGAAAGCGAAAAAGAAGACGCTGGACGTGCTCAAGCCGCAGGACCTGGGCGTGGACCTGGCGCCGCGTCTGAAGACGCTGAAAGTCGTGGAGCCGTCGAAGCGCAAGGCCGGCGTGCTGGTGAAGAGCGTCGAGGAGCTGGTGGCGAAGCTCAGGAACGAGGCGAAAGCGATCCCGTAAAGGGATCTAAGGAGAACCTTAAAACATGACCACCCTGGTTGTCGCCGAGCACGACAATGCGGCGCTCAAGCCGAGCACCCTGAATACGGTCGGCGCCGCGGCAAAGATCGGGCAGCCGGTGCACGTGCTGGTCGCCGGGCACGCGTGCGCTGCGGCGGCGCAGGCGGCTGCCAAAATTCAGGGTGTCGACAAGGTGCGGATCGTCGACGCTCCGCCATATGCGCACCCGCTGGCCGAGAATCTGGCAGCGCTGGTGGTCTCGATGGCCAACGCCTATTCGCACATCATGGCGCCGGCGACGACCTTCGGAAAGAACTTTCTGCCGCGGGTGGCGGCCCTGCTGGATGTCGCGCAGGTGTCGGACATCATCGGCGTGGATTCGCCTGATACGTTCATGCGGCCCATTTACGCCGGCAACGCGCTCGCCACAGTGCAATCGAGCGACCGCATCAAGGTGATCACGGTGCGCACCACTGCGTTCGAGGCAGCGGTCGCGGACGGCGGCTCCGCGCCGGTTGAGGCAACCGAAGCCGGCCCGGATGCGGGTCTTTCGCGCTTCGTGACGCAGGAGCTGACCAAATCCGCGCGCCCTGAGCTCACTGCAGCACGCATCATCGTATCGGGCGGGCGCGGCATGGGCAGCGGCGAGAACTTCAAGCTGCTGGAGGCGCTGGCGGACAAGCTGGGCGCCGCCGTCGGTGCTTCGCGCGCGGCCGTCGACTCCGGGTTCGTGCCGAACGACTACCAGGTCGGGCAGACCGGCAAAGTGGTTGCGCCCGAGCTGTACATCGCGGTCGGCATCTCCGGCGCTATTCAGCACCTGGCGGGCATGAAGGACAGCAAAGTCATCGTGGCGATCAACAAGGACGGCGAGGCGCCCATTTTCCAGGTCGCCGACTATGGCTTGGTCGCCGACCTGTTCCAGGCCGTACCTGAGTTCACGGCGAAACTGAACTGACATCCGGCAGGAGCCGCATATGGCCGAGTACGCAGCGCCGCTGCGCGACATGAAGTTCGTCATCAAGGAGCTGGCAGGGCTCGAGGCGGTATCGAGTCTGCCGGGCTGCGAGGAAGTTACGCCCGATCTCGTCGACGCGGTGCTCGAGGAGGCCGGCAAGTTTGCTAGCGGAGTCTTGAGCCCGCTCAATGCGTCGGGTGATCGCGAAGGCTGCAAACTGAACGATGGCGTGGTCACCACGGCCCCCGGGTTCAAGCAGGCCTACCAGCAGTTTGCCGCCGCCGGGTGGACCAGTCTGGCCGGCAACCCCGAGTGGGGCGGCCAGGGTCTGCCGCACCTCGTGTCGGCGGCCGTGTCCGAGATGTGGAACGCGGCCAACATGTCCTTCTGCCTGTGTCCGATGCTGACCAACGGCGCGGTGAATGCGATCCTGCGGCATGGCTCCGAGCAGCAGCAGCGCCAATACCTGCGCAAGCTGGTGAGCGGCGAGTGGACCGGCACGATGAACCTGACCGAGCCGCAGGCCGGCTCCGACTTGTCGTCGGTCCGTGCGCGCGCTGTGCCCGAGGGAGAGCACTACCGTCTGTACGGGACCAAGATCTTCATCACCTGGGGTGAGCACGATCTCGCCGACAACATCGTGCACCTGGTGCTCGCCCGTACCCCGGATGCACCCGAGGGGGTGAAGGGTATTTCGCTGTTCGTGGTGCCCAAATACCTGGTCGATGCGGACGGTCGCCTCGGTGCCCGCAACGACGTGAAGTGCGTTTCCATCGAGCACAAGCTGGGCATCCACGCGAGCCCCACCTGCGTCCTGGCCTACGGAGAGAAAGACGGGGCCATCGGGTATCTGGTGGGAGAGCAGAACCGCGGTCTCGAATACATGTTCACGATGATGAATCTGGCGCGCCTGGAGGTAGGCATCGAGGGCGTCGCCATCGCCGACCGCGCCTACCAGCGGGCGCTCGGCTACGCCAGGGAGCGCGTCCAGGGCCGCCCGATGGGTGCGCGCGCGGGCGAGCGTGTACCCATCATCCACCACCCGGATGTGCGCCGGATGCTGATGAGCATGAAGGCGCAGACGGAGGCGATGCGCGCGCTCGCTGCCGCCGCGGCCGCCGCTCTGGATCACGCGCAGCTCAACCCGGATCGCACGCAGCGCCTGGCGCACCAGGCGGTCTTCGATCTGCTCACCCCGGTCGTGAAGGGGTGGTGCACCGAACAGTGCATAGAAGTTGCATCACTTGGCGTGCAGGTGCACGGCGGGATGGGTTTCGTCGAGGAGACGGGCGCCGCGCAGCATCTGCGCGACGCGCGCATCACCACCATTTATGAAGGCACCACTGGCATCCAGGCCAACGATCTCGTCGGGCGCAAGGTCGCGGCGGAGAAGGGCATGACAGCAAAGATGCTGATCGAGCAGATGCAGGCGTTCGATCGAGAACTGGCTGGCCACACCCATCCGGCGCTGCTGGTGATACGTCGCGCGCTCGCAGACGGTGTAGCCGCCCTGAAGGAAGCCACGGATTGGCTGTTGCAGACGTATCCGTACAACGCCGCGGCGGCCGGCGCCGGCGCTGTCCCTTATCTCAAGCTCTGGGGCATCGTCGCCGGCGGCTGGCAGATGGCGCGCGCCGCTCATCTGGCGAAGGCCCGCCTCGAGGGCGGCGCCGAGGACTTCGATTTCTATCGCAGCAAGATCGATACGGCCCGCTTCTATGCCGAGCATATCGTGCCGCAGGCGCAGGCGCACAAAGCGGCCGTGGTGAACGGCTCTGCGAGCGTGCTGGCGCTGGAAGAGGGACAGTTCTGAGCCGGACGCTCCAGCGGCGGCTCACAAACACGCGCGGCGGACCGGCCCCGGCGGGCCTCAGCCGCTGAGCGCACGTCGGGGGACTTGCCATGGTCTTTCTTTCTCTTATCGGGTTGATCGCGGCGCTCATCGCGCTCGCTTACTTCCGCGCGCCGGGTTGGACGTGGGCCGTTGCGGGTGCGCTGTGGCTCGCCACTCTGAAGCTGCACGTCGCGCTCGCGCCGGCGTGGGGGGCTGCGCTGCTGACGGTGTGGATCGTGGCATCGGCCCTGCTCCTGATCGTGCCGTTGCGCCGGGCGCTGTTGAGCGACGCACTGCTCGCCTGGTTCCGCCGCGTCCTGCCACAGGTATCGCAGACCGAGCAGGAAGCGCTCGACGCAGGCACGGTGTGGTGGGACGGCGAGCTTTTCAGCGGGCGCCCGGACTGGGCCAAGTGGCTGTCACTCCCGAGGCCGAAGCTCACCGCGGAGGAGCAGGCGTTCCTGGACGGCCCGGTGGAAGAACTGTGCCGGAGG
Source organism: Burkholderiales bacterium (assembly GCA_035499005.1). Lineage (GTDB taxonomy): Bacteria > Pseudomonadota > Gammaproteobacteria > Burkholderiales > SHXO01 > SHXO01. The sequence continues at coordinate 9,197 of DATJZQ010000146.1, forward strand.
TGCGACGACTGGAAGATCAACCACGAGCTGCACGACCTGCCGCCTGAGCTGTGGCAGTTCATCAAGGACCACGGCTTCCTCGGCATGATCATCCCAAAGCAGTACGGCGGCCTGGGCTTCTCGGCGCTGGCGCACTCCGAGGTCGTGATGAAGCTCGCCAGCCGCAATCCGACCGCTTGCGTGTCGGTGATGGTGCCCAACTCGCTGGGGCCAGCGGAATTGCTGCTGCATTACGGTACCGAAGAGCAGAAGAACTTCTATCTTCCGCGGCTGGCACGCGGCATCGACATGCCCTGCTTCGCACTGACGGGACCTGAAGCTGGCTCGGATGCGGGCGGCATTCCCGATTTTGGCATCGTGTGCCGGGGTCAACACGAAGGCAAGGAAGTGCTGGGCATGCGCGTCACCTGGGACAAGCGCTACATCACGCTGGGGCCGGTGGCGACGCTGCTCGGGCTGGCTTTCAAGCTGTACGATCCGGAACGTCTGCTCGGCGCGCAGGAGGATCTCGGCATTACGCTCGCTCTGATCCCGACCAGCCATCGGGGGGTGAATATCGGGCGCCGCCATCTGCCGCTCAACGCCGCCTTCATGAACGGGCCCAACTGGGGCCGCGACGTCTTCATTCCGATGGAGTGGGTGGTGGGCGGGCACGCCTACGTGGGGCAGGGCTGGCGCATGCTGATGGAATGTCTCGCGGCTGGGCGCGCTATCTCATTGCCTTCGTCGACCACGGGCGGCGCCAAGACTGCCGTGCGGACCACCGGCGCTTACAGCCGCGTGCGCAGCCAGTTCCGTGTTCCGATCGGCCGCTTCGAAGGAGTAGAGGAAGCGCTGGCGCGCATGGGCGGGAACCTGTACACGATGGAGGCGGCTCGCGTGCTGACCGCGGCTGCCGTCGATCTGGGCGAGAAGCCTGCCGTTCTGTCCGCCATCGTGAAGTACCACTGCACGGAGCGCGCGCGCCAGGTGATCAACGACGCCATGGACGTGCACGGCGGCAAGGCGATCTGCCTGGGGCCCAACAACTATCTGGGCCACGGGTACCAGCAGATGCCGATCAGCATCACCGTCGAAGGCGCCAACATTCTCACCCGCAGCATGATCATCTTCGGGCAGGGCGCCATCCGCTGCCATCCCTACGTGCTGCGCGAGATCGCAGCGACCAAGGAGACGGATCCGGCAGCGGCGTCGCGCGCGTTCGACGCCGCTTTGTGGGGTCATGTGAGCCACATTCTGGGCAACGTGGCCCGTGCGCTCTGGCTGGGTGTCAGCGGCGCGAGCTTCGCCTCTGTGCCCGGCGCTCCCGAGACCCGCCGCCACTTCCGCCGGCTGACTCGCTTCTCCGCCGGATTCGCGCTTGCGGCGGATACCGCCATGCTGTTCCTCGGCGGTGATCTCAAGCGTCGCGAGAAGATCTCCGCGCGGCTGGGCGACATCTTGAGTCAACTGTATCTCGCCTCCTGCGCGCTGAAACGCTGGCACGATGACGGCTGCCAGCAGCTCGACCTCCCGTTTGTGCAATGGGCCGTGCAGGACGCGGAGCACCGCATCCAGGAGGCGTTCTACGGGCTGTTCCACAATTTCCCCGCGCGTGCGGCGAGCTGGCTGCTGCGCGCGCTCATCTTTCCTTACGGGCGCACGCTGCGCGCACCGGACGATCGTCTCGGCCAGCGCGTAGCGCGCCTGATGACGGAGCATTCGCCCGCGCGCGACCGTCTGACGGCGGGCATGTTCATCCACCGCCACGAGAGCGATCCGGTGGGGCGGCTCGAGCTGGCGCTCGAGCGCGTCGCGGAAGCTGAGCAGATCGAGGCCAAGGTGCGGGCCGCGGTCAAGCGCGGGGAGGTGGTGCACGGATTCGGCGCGGAGGCGCGCGTCGCCGCCGCGGTCGAGGCTGGCGCCATCACTGCGGACGAGGTGCAGACGCTCCGGAGCTATGATGCCCTGCGCCGCGCGTGCATCATGGTCGACGACTTCCCGCACGACCTCGGCCGCGAGGCGGCCGAGCCAGCAGCGGTCAGCGCCGTGGATCAGGCGCTGATGGCGCGCAAGACGGCCTGAACCGCGGCGCGTGCGGCGTACCTCCTTTACCACGAAGGACACGAAGGATCACGAAGGAAATACAGTCGGGAGGAGAGCGCCTGCCTCTAAAAGAGTCCAACAATGTGCGCCCGTCCCATAGTTCTACTTCGTGTTCCTTCGTGTCCTTCGTGGTAGATGCGGTTCGTTCGCTGCTGATTTGATCCAGGAAACATAAACGACGTGCGAACACTCAAAGGCAAAACCATCTTCATCACCGGGGCGAGCCGCGGGATCGGGCGAGCGATCGCCTTGCGCTGCGCTCGCGATGGCGCCAACGTGGCCATCGCGGCCAAGACCGCGCAGCCGCATCCGAAGCTCGAGGGGACAGTCCACAGCGTGGCAGCAGAAGTTGAGGCCGCAGGCGGACGAGCGCTGCCGCTGCAGCTGGACATTCGCGACGAGGCCGCGGTCGAAGCCGCAGTGAAGCGCACGGCGCAGACCTTCGGCGGCATCGACGTGCTGGTGAACAACGCGAGTGCCATCAGCCTGACCGGTACGCTCGGCACGCCAGTGAAGCGCTACGATCTGATGCAGGGCATCAACACGCGCGGCACATACGTGTGCTCGCAGGCTTGTCTGCCGTATCTCCTGAAGGGCGAGAACGCGCACATCCTCACGCTGTCGCCGCCGCTAAATCTCGATCCGAAGTGGTTCGCGCCGCATCTTGCTTACACCGTTGCCAAGTACGGCATGAGCCTGTGCACGCTCGGCATGTCGCGTGAGTTCGCCCAGCAGGGCGTTGCGGTCAACTCGTTGTGGCCACGCACCACCATCGCCACTGCAGCGGTCGAGGTGTTCTTTCCGGAAACCGTCCAGGCCAGCCGCAAGCCGGAGATCGTGGCGGACGCCGCCTACCTGATCGTGACCAGTGACAGCCGCGCCACGACTGGCCGCTTCTTCATCGACGAGGACGTGCTCCGCGCGAGCGGCATCACCGATCTGGAGGCCTACGCGGTGACGCCGGGAGCCCGTCTGCATCAGGACATTTTTCTGAATTGAAACCGCTCGAGCGCGGAGCAGCGGTGGCGCAGTACGCCGACATCATCGCACCGGAGGTTGCGGTCACGCTCGATGGCCTGTTCAGCGAGCGCGTCCGGCGTTCGCCCGAGGCCGTTGCCTATACCGAATACGACGCGAGTACCGGCACATGGCGCGACTACACGTGGGCGCAAATGGACCGCCTGGTCGGACGCTGGCAGGCGGCGCTCCAACGCGAACCGCTCCAGCCCGGCGACCGCGTGGCGGTCATGCTGCGCAACTCGACCGCGTGGGTGGCGCTGGATCAGGCTGCCATGGGATTGGGTCTGGTATTGGTTCCGCTCTACACCCAGGATCGCCCCGACAACGTCGCCTACATCATCGGGAACTGCAGGGCCAAGCTGCTTCTGTTCGAGAAGCCCGAGCAGTGGGGTGCCTTCGCCGACGTGATGCCGCAGCTCGCGACACTGGTGCGCGTGCTGTCCCTCGACGACGGGGCGGGTGCGCCAGCGGATCCGAGGCTCATGAGCGTGAACGCCTGGCTGCCAGACAGCGCCGGTCCGCTCCGGCACGTGAACCGCGACCCGCAAAAATTGGCGAGCATCATCTACACATCTGGCACCACCGGCCGTCCAAAGGGTGTCATGCTGAGCCACAACAACATGCTGTCCAACGCTTACAGCGCGGTGCAGCTGTTCGACCTGAGCAGCCAGGACACGTTCTTGTCGTTTCTGCCCCTGTCTCACACCTTCGAGCGCACCTGCGGTTACTACCTGACCATGATGGGCGGCGCGCGGGTGGCGTTCGCTCGCTCGATCGCTCAGCTCGCCGAAGATCTCGCTGCCGTCAGGCCCACCCTGCTCATCTCGGTGCCGCGCGTCTACGAGCGAATCTACTCCGCGGTCAAGCTGAAGCTGGCGGAAGGGCCGGCGCTGCGCCGCCGGCTGTTCGAGCTCGCGATCGAAGTGGGCTGGTCGCGCTTCGAGCATCTGCAGGGGCGTGCTCCGTGGCGACCTGGTCTGTTGCTGTGGCCGATCCTCGAGCGGCTGGTGGCCCGCAAGATTCTGACGCGGCTGGGAGGTCGCCTGCGGGCGGCGGTAAGCGGAGGTGCCGCGCTGTCGCCGGACGTGGCGCGAGTCTTCATCGGGCTCGGCCTGCCGGTGCTGCAGGGCTACGGTCTGACCGAGACCAGCCCGGTGGTGAGCGGCAACCGCGTCGAGAACAACGTTCCGGCGAGCATCGGTCCGCCGATTCCCGGCGTGCAGGTCAAGATCGGTGACAAGGACGCGCTGCTCGTGAAAGGGCCTAACGTGATGCTGGGCTACTGGGAAAACCCGGAAGCGACGCGAGCCATGTTCACGCCCGACGGCTGGCTGAATACGGGCGACACCGCACGCACCGACAGCGAGGGTCGGCTCTACATTACAGGCCGCCTCAAAGAGATCATCGTGCTGTCCAACGGTGAGAAGGTGCCGCCCGTCGATATGGAGGCCGCCATCGTCCGCGACCCGTTCTTCGAACAGGTGATGGTGATCGGCGAGGGCCGGCCCTACCTGTCGGTCTTCGTCGTGCCGAACACGCAGCTGTGGGTGAAAGCCGCCGCCGAGCACGGTTTGGATCCGGCTTCAGCGCAATCGTTGCAGGCGCCGCAGGCCGAGCAGCTCGTGCTCGAGCGGATCAACGCACAGATCAAGGCATTCCCCGGCTACGCACAGGTGCGGCGCGCCGCGCTGTTCTTCGAACCCTGGACAGTCGAGAATGGACTCCTCACGCCGACTCTGAAGCTCAAGCGCGCGCGTGTCATCGAACAGCACCAGTCCGAGTACGAACAGCTCTATGCCGGCCACTGAGCACGCTACGCCTGGCGAATCGGTGCAACTGCCCCGCGATCACGAGCCGGTCCTGCGCCTGGTGCCCATGCCGGCCGACGCCAATCCGAACGGCGACATCTTCGGCGGCTGGATCATGTCGCACGTCGATATCGCTGGCAGCATTCCCGCGCTGCGGGTGGCGAAGGGCCGCATCGCAACCGTCGCGGTCAATTCCTTCATTTTCAAGCAGCCGGTGCTGATCGGCGATCTGGTGAGCTTCTATGCGAAGGTGGTCAAAATCGGGCGCACCTCGATCACCGTCGATGTGGAGGTATATGCTCAGCGCCGCGCACCCGAGGAGGTGACGGTCAAGGTCACGGAAGCGACCCTGACGTATGTGGCAGTGGATCAAAATCGCAAACCGCGTCCGGTAAGTTGAAACGGCGAAAGAGGTCTGACATTGCGGCCAGAGGAGGGGGAACCATGCAACTACCAACGGTGTTGGTCCGCCTGGTGTTCGTGGCGGCACTGGCTGGGTGGGCGGGGGGCGCTTGCGCGGCAGGGTTCGCGTTGATCGAGCAGGACGCTAGCGGGTTGGGCAATGCCTTCGCTGGTGGCGCTGCCGTGGCGGAGGACGCTGGGACCATTTATTTCAATCCCGCCGGGATGACGCGTCTGCCGGGAAAACAGGTGCTCGCCGCAGCGCATGCGATCGGGACCAACGTGAAGTTCACCAATCAAGGCTCTACCACGCTCGGGCAGCCGCTGACCGGCGGCAACGGCGGCAACGCGGGAGGCTGGAATGCCGTGGCCAATCTCTATTTGTCTTGGCAGCTGAACGACAGCCTGTGGTTGGGGCTGGGCGTCAACTCACCGTTCGGCCTCAAGACCGAGTACGAGCAGGGATGGGTCGGGCGCTACCAAGCGCTGAACTCCGAGTTGATGACGATCAACATCAATCCCAGCATCGCCTACAAAGTGAGCGATAAAGTTTCGCTCGGGTTCGGCGTCAGCGCCCAGCGAATCGACGCCACCCTGAGCAAAGCGATTGACCAGGGCACTATCTGTCTGGGTGTGGCGCCGCCCGGAGTCTGCAATGCGGTGGTCGGACCTCCCCAAACCGCAGACGCACAACAGCAATTGTCTGCGGGCGACTGGGGTTACGGCTTCAATCTCGGGGCGCTGTTTCAGATCTCGCCGGACATGAGAATCGGGGTCAACTACCGTTCGCAGATCAAGTACACGCTCACCGGGAGCTCGACCTACTCGAGCGTGAATCCGCTCTTCGCTGGTAACCCCAGCTTTCAGAACACCTCGGCGAGCGCAGACCTGACCGTTCCGGACTCCGCGTCGGTCAGCGTGTTCCAGACCTTCGGCGACAAGTGGGAGATGATGAGCGATATCACGTGGACGCACTGGAGCGTATTCAACCAGCTCACCGTGAACTTCGCCAATGGCGCACCGAGCAATACGACGCCTGAGCAGTGGCTGAACACTTGGCGCTTTTCGCTCGGCCTGAACTACAAGTTCAACGAGCAGTGGAAGCTTCGCACCGGCGTGGCGTGGGACCAATCGCCTGTCCCCAATCCTCAGGTGCGCAACCCGCGCGTCCCGGACAACAGCCGCACCTGGCTCGCGATCGGAGGCAGCTGGTCGTTCGCCAAGGGCGCGTCGGTCGATGTCGGATACGCGCACCTGTTCGTGCCCGACACGTCCATCAACCACACCGAGTCCGCGTCTGGCACGCTGATCGGCACCTACAACAACTCAGTGGACATCATCAGTTTGCAGGTGGTTTATAGTTTCTGACCGGTGGGCGGGCCTTGAGGGCCCGCGCTGCACTTCGGCTTCAATACGATGAGATCCTCCCGCCTTCAAGTCCGCAAAGCCGCCGTGCTCGGAGCCGGCGTGATGGGCGCTCAGATCGCCGGGCACCTGATCAACGCAAACGTGCCGGTGGTGATGTTCGAGCTCGCTGCTAAAGATGGCGATCCCAATGCGAATGTCCGGCGTGCGATCGAGAACCTGGGCAAGCTCGAGCCCGCTCCGCTCGCCGCGAGCGCCTTGGCCGCGTACATCGATGTGGCCAACTACGATGGGGACCTGGCCGAGCTGCGCGACTGCGATCTCGTGATCGAAGCCATCGCCGAACGGGTGGATCTCAAGAAATCCCTGTACGAGCGCATCGTGCCGCACCTCGCGCCGCACGCGGTGCTGGCGACCAACACGTCCGGCCTGTCGGTCAACACGCTCGCGCAGGCGCTGCCCGAGGCGCTGCGTGAGCGTTTCTGCGGCGTGCATTTCTTCAACCCGCCGCGGTACATGTACCTGGTCGAGCTCATTGCAAGCCGCCACACGCACGCTGACCTGCTCGATCAGCTCGAAACCTTCTTGACGACTACGCTCGGCAAGGGGGTGATCCGCGCCAAGGACACACCCAACTTCATCGCGAATCGCGTCGGAGTGTTCTCGATTCTGGCCGCCTTTCACCATACCGAGCGCCTGCGGCTGGGATTCGACGTGGTGGACGCGCTCACCGGGCCGCTGATCGGGCGGCCGAAGAGCGCAACGTATCGCACGGCCGACGTGGTGGGCTTGGACACGCTGGCTCACGTGATCAACACGATGAAGGAGACGCTGCCGGAAGACCCGTGGCACAAGTACTTCGAGCCGCCGGGGTGGTACCGCGGCCTGCTCGAGCAGGGTGCGCTCGGCCAGAAGTCGGGGCGCGGCGTGTACCGCAAGGCCGGTGCGCAGATCCAGGTGCTGGATCTCGGCGCACGTGATTACCGGCCCGCCGGGGCAGAACCCGACGCCAGCGTGGTCGAAGCCCTCAAGACCAAAGACGCGGCCGAGCGGCTGCGAAAGCTGCGGGACAGCGCGCATCCGCAGGCGCAGTTTCTGTGGGCGGTGTCGCGCGACATGCTGCACTACTGCGCCTATCAGCTGGCCGACGTCGCCGACAACGCGCGAGACCTGGACCTCGCGGTGCGCTGGGGCTTCGGCTGGAATCAGGGCCCGTTCGAGATCTGGCAGGAGGCCGGGTGGCGCGAGGTCGCGGCCTGGATCTCGCAGGACATCGAGAGTGGCAAGGCGATGGCCAGCGTGCCGTTACCCGCCTGGGCCCGCGATCCGAGCCGGAGCGGCGTGCATACCGCGCAGGGCGCTTACAGTCCCTCGACCGGCACGCTGCAGCCGCGCTCCAGCCTGCCGGTGTATCGCCGGCAGGCCTACCCTGATCGATTGATAGGCGAGCCGGCGCGCTACGGCGACACCGTATTCGAGAGCGACGCCGTGCGCATGTGGACCACCGGCGACGACATCGGGATCGTGAGTTTCAAGACTAAGATGCACACGATCGGCGAAGAAGTGCTCGACGGTTTGATGCAGGCGATCGAAACGGCGGAGCGCGGGTTCAGGGGCCTCGTCATCTGGCAGACCGAGCCGCCGTTCTCGGTCGGCGCGAACCTGTCGGGACCTTCTACCCGGCCCGCAGGAGCGGCCAAGCCTTCGGCGTTTGCCTCGATGATGAAAAAAGTCCGCCGCGAAGCGCAATCCATGGTTCTCAAGGCAGCGCATCGGCTCAACGTGGCCGATGCGCTGATGGCTGGGCGACTGGAGAAGATCGAAGGCATCGTCGAGCAGTTTCAGGCCACGACCCAGGCCTGGAAATACGCCTCGGTTCCAACCGTGTGCGCGGCGGAAGGTCTGGCGCTCGGCGGCGGGTGCGAATTCATCATGCACTCGGCGCGCGCCGTGGTTGCGCTCGAGAGTTATATCGGCCTGGTTGAAGCCGGCGTGGGGCTGCTGCCGGCCGGCGGTGGATGCAAGGAGCTCGCATTGCGCACCGCGACTGATGCGCAGGGCGGCGATCCGTTCCCGTTTCTGCGCCGCTATTTTCAGACCGTCGCGCTGGCGAGCGTGGGCAAATCCGCCGAGCAGGCACGCGAGCTCGGTTACCTCAGGCCGGCAGACCGGATCGTGATGAACCGGTCGGAATTGCTGTACATCGCGAAATCGGAGTTGACTGCGCTGTCCGAGGTTGGCTATCGGCCGCCCCTCAAGCCGCGCAATGTTCCGGCCGCGGGCCGCACCGCGCTCGCAACGCTGAAGGCGCATCTCGCTAACCTCCTGGCGGGCGCGCAGATCTCGGAGCACGATTTTCTGGTCGCCAGCAAGATCGCGTACGTGCTGTGCGGTGGCGATGTCGAGGCCGGCACCCCGGTGGACGAGCAGTGGTTTCTCGATCTCGAACGCGCGTGCTTCATGGAGCTGCTTGCGACCGAGAAGACGCAGGCGCGCATCGAGTACACCCTGAAGACTGGTAAACCGCTGCGGAACTGAATTGACCTCATTTACCGCGAAGGACACGAAGGAACACGACGGACGGCAAAGGACGAGAACAAAGCGAGAAGCGAATCGCCCTCGCGCCACATTGAAAATCCGCGGCAACGGTTGCGTCGCCTCTCGGAGGACTGAGAAAGGCTTGGTTCTCCTTCGTGTTCCTTCGTGTCCTTCGTGGTAAACGCGTTTTCTATGGAGTTTGTGAATGAGCAAGCAGGTACAGGATGCGTACATCGTAGCGGCCACGCGCACGCCGGTCGGCAAGGCGCCGCGCGGCATGTTCCGCAACACCCGCCCGGACGACCTGCTCGCGCATGCGTTGACGAGCGTTCTCAAGCAGGCGCCGGGTCTGGATGCCGCTGCGGTGGACGACGTCATAGTCGGCTGCGCCATCCCCGAGGCGGAGCAGGGCATGAACGTGGCGCGCATCGCTTTGCTGCTCGCGGGCCTGCCAAACACGGTACCGGGCGTCACGGTGAACCGCTTCTGCTCATCGGGCCTGCAGGCGGTGTCGATGGCCGCCGATCGCATCCGGCTGGGCGAGGCGGACGTGATGATCGCCGGCGGCGCCGAGAGCATGAGCATGATACCGATGGGCGGCAACAAGATCGCGATCAACGAGCGCATCTTCGAGCGCGACGAGAACATCGCCATCGGCTACGGGATGGGTATCACTGCGGAGAAGGTCGCGCAGCAATGGAAAGTGTCGCGCGAGGCGCAGGACGAGTTCGCGACCGCGAGTCATCGCAAAGCGCTCGCCGCGATCGAGGTGGGCGAGTTCAAGGACGAAATCACGCCCTACCGGATCGACGAGAAGTGGCCGGAAGCAGGCGAGATCGAGCATCACGCGCGGGTCGCTGCGGTGGACGAAGGTCCGCGTGCGGGCACCACGCCGGAAGTGCTGGCGAAGCTCAAACCGGTGTTCGCTGCCAAGGGCAGCGTGACGGCCGGGAACAGCTCGCAGACCTCGGACGGCGCCGCGGCGGTGATCCTCGCGTCAGACGCTGGCCTCAAGCGTTACGACCTGCGGCCACTCGCGCGCTTCCTGGGCTTCGCGGTGGCGGGCGTGCCGCCCGAGATCATGGGCATCGGACCCAAGTTCGCGATTCCCAAAGTGCTGAAGCAGGTGGGGCTCAAGCAGCAGGACATGGATTGGATCGAGCTGAACGAAGCCTTCGCCGCGCAGAGCCTGGCGGTGATCGGCGATCTCGATCTTGATCCGGGCAAGATCAACCCGCTCGGCGGCGCCATCGCGCTCGGCCACCCCCTGGGCGCGACCGGAGCGATCAGGACCGCGACCGTGGTACACGGCCTGCGCCGCCGTGCGCAGCGCTATGGCATGGTCACCATGTGCATCGGAACCGGCATGGGCGCAGCCGGCGTGTTCGAAGCCTTGCGCTGATCACAGATCGACGCCGGGAAAGGACAGGCATGGCCAAGATCACACGGGCTGAAATCTTCCAGGTCGACCTGAAGCCGAAAGTCGCTCGCAGCGATGCGATCCAGACCTTCTCGCTGCAGGAGACGCCGATGCTGCGCGTGTTCTGCGACGATGGGTCGGAGGGGACCGGTTACTCGTATACCATCGGAAACGGCGGCTCGTCAGTGATCACCCTGCTGCGCGACCACCTCGCTCCCCGGCTCGTGGGTCAGGATCCCGACATGGTGGAGCAGATCTGGAAGGACCTCTACTTCTTCACGCACGCGACGTCGGTCGGCGCGATCACGAGCATCGCGCTCGCGGTGGTGGATACCGCGCTGTGGGATCGTCGCTGCCGAGCCGCCGGTTTGCCGCTGCACGTCGTAGCCGGAGGTGCACAGCGGCGCGTGCCGGTGTACGACACCGAGGGCGGTTGGCTGCACCTCGAGCCGGACGAAGTTGTGCGCAACGCCCTGGCAGCGAAGGCCAAAGGCTTTCGCGGCGTGAAGATCAAGATCGGACGGCCGCATGTTTCGGAAGACGTGGCTCGGCTCGCGGCCGTGCGCAAGGCGCTGGGAGCGTCTTTCGACATCATGACCGACGCTAACCAGGGATTCACGGTGTCCGAGGCCATCCGCCGCGCGCGCCACTACGAGGCGCTGGACGTGCTCTGGTTCGAGGAGCCTCTTCCGGCCGAGGACCTGAACGGACACGTGCAGCTGTCTCGTTCCACGTCCCTGCCGATCGCCGTCGGCGAATCGCTCTATCATCCGAGCCATTTCCGCGAGTACCTGCAGCGCGGCGCCTGCAGCATCGTTCAAGTCGACGTGGGGCGCGTGGGCGGTATCACGCCGTGGCTCAAGGTCGCACATCTCGCCGAGACGTTCAACGTGCAGGTTTGCCCGCACTATCTCATGGAGATCCATCTCGGCCTGTGCTGCGCTGTGCCCAATGCCACCTGGCTGGAGCACATTCCGCAGCTGGATGACATCACGCTCTCGCGCGTCGTCATCGAGGACGGCTACGCGCTGCCGTTGGATCGCCCCGGGCTCGGCATCGAGTGGGACTGGAAAGCGATCGAAAAACGCCGCAACGGGCCGCCGGAGGTGGTGGCGTGACGGCGCTGACCTCCGCTGGTGCCTGCAGCGTGCTCCGGAGGCAAATAAGGACGCTCGCGTGCGTGTCGGTCTGTGTTACTGCGCTGATGGTCGCTTGCGCGGCCTGCGCCGACCCGGGTTCGCCTGCGGGTCTGTGGAAGACCATCGACGACAAGAGCGGGAAGGAGCGCGCGCTGATACGCATCGTGGACAACAACGGCGTTTTCGAGGGCTCGGTGGAGAAGATCTTCGATCAGCCCGGCGACGATCCCAAGCACCTGTGCCGCAGGTGCGATGGCGAACGCAAGGACCAGCCGATCATCGGCATGGTGTTCCTCTGGGGCCTGCGCCGCGACGGAGACACCTACAGCGGCGGCGAAGTGCTCGATCCCAACATCGGCCGGATCTATCGCGCCAGGCTGAAGCTGACCGACGGCGGTCGCAAGCTCGAGGTGCGTGCCTACATCGGCATTTCGCTCTTCGGACGCTCGCAGACCTGGCTGCGGCAGGAGTGAGCGGGATGAGCGGGGGAAGACTCAAGTTCTGGGGCTGGGGCTACGAGTCCGAGCGCCTGACTCCCGCCGAGATCGGCCGGCTGGAAGGCGCCTACGCCGCCTATTTCCGGGTCGGTGGCTTCGACGCAGTGCCGGAGCCACGCGCCGAGGACGTGAACTTGCGCGAGCCCCGCGTGCGGGCCCCCGCGACCCTGAGCGAGGTGTGCTCGACCGACCACTACGAGCGGCTGCTGCACAGCTACGGCAAGTCGTTCTTCGACAGCGTGCGCGCCTTCGCGCGCGATTTCCCGAACCCACCCGACGCGATCGCCTTTCCGCGCAGCGAGGCGGAGTTGATCGCGGTGCTGGACTGGTGCGGCTCGATCGATGGCGTCGTCATTCCGTGGGGCGGCGGCTCCAGCGTGGTGGCGGGTGTAGAGCCGCCGCGCACCGACCGGCCGATCGTGACCATCGACTTGAAGCATCTCGATCGCGTGCTCGAGATCGATCAGACCTCGCAGGCGGCGCGCATTCAGGGCGGTGTGTACGGGCCGTCGCTGGAGAACCAGCTCAAGCCGAGCGGGCTCACGCTGCGGCACTTTCCGCAGTCCTTCGAGTTCTCCACGCTGGGCGGCTGGATCGCCACGCGCGGAGGCGGGCACTACGCCACGCTCTACACGCACATCGACGACTTCGTCGAGAGTCTGCGTGTGGTTACGCCGGCGGGGATCATGCAGTCGCTGCGGCTGCCGGGGTCCGGCGCAGGCCCGAGCCCCGATCGCATGTTCATCGGGTCGGAGGGCATCCTCGGCATCATCACAGAGGCCTGGATGCGGCTGCGCCCACGTCCGACCTTCCGCGCTGCCACCAGCGCGCGTTTTCAGGACTTCTACCGCGCGGCCGAAGCCGTGCGCAGCATTGCGCAGGCCCATCTGTATCCGGCGAACTGCAGGCTGCTGGATGAAGGCGAAGCGCGGGTGAATGGTGCGGGCGACGGCACCGATTCCGTACTGGTGCTCGCGTTCGAATCCGCCGACCGTTCGATGGACGCCTCGCTCGCCCGCGCTCTGGAGATCGTCCGCGCTCACGGCGGGCAGTACGATCAACAGGCTGCCACGAAAGAGGGAGCACAGCGGCAGGGCGCCGCTGGACAGTGGCGCGACAGCTTTCTGCGCATGCCTTACAACCGGGAAGTGCTCACGCCGCGCGGCATCATCACCGAGACGTTCGAGACCGCGATCACGTGGGAGCGTTTCGCCGATTTCCACGCGCAGGTCAAAGCTGCGACGGAAACGGCGATTCGAGAGGTCACCGGGCGGCCGGGCCTGGTCACCTGCCGGTTTACCCATGTCTACCCCGACGGACCCGCACCCTATTTCTCCTGGCACGCGCTGGGCGACAAGGGGCGTCTGATGGAGCAGGCCTGGGCCATCAAGACGGCGGCATCCGACGTGCTCATGCGCCTGGGCGGGACCATCACGCACCATCACGCTGTGGGTCGCGACCACCGGCGCTGGTACGACGGTCAGCGGCCTGATCTGTTCGCGGGCGCGCTGAAAGCGGCCAAGAAGCGCCTCGACCCCAAAGGTATGTTCAATCCCGGGGTTCTCATCGATCCTGAAAGCTGAACCGCGGAGGCGCAGAGAGCTCCGCGTCCCTGCCGGTCAACGCGATTTAGCTTTTCTCCGCGCTCTTTGCGTCTCTGCGGTTCAACGTTGCGGAATGCATGGGTGCCGGAATGGGTCTATATTGACCCGCAGGCTCCCCGGCATTCCATCCATGCGCTTGCTGCTCGCTCTGCTTAGCCTCCTGCTGCTCTCGAGCGCTTCGGCAGCGCCCGCTCCAGTGGTCGTGCTCACCGTGAATGGCGCAATCAGCCCGGCGACCGCCGACTATTTTCATCGCGGGCTGGACCACGCCGTCAAGCAGGGTGCGCAGCTGGTGGTGCTCCAGGTCGATACCCCGGGAGGGCTCGACACCTCGATGCGCGCCATCATCAAGGACATCCTCGCCTCGCCGATCCCAGTCGCCGTCTACGTGGCCCCCAGCGGGGCGCGCGCCGCGAGCGCAGGCACCTACATTCTGTACGCGAGCCATATCGCCGCGATGGCGCCGGCCACGAACCTGGGTGCGGCGACGCCGGTGCAGATCGGTGGACCCGGCGGGGAGCCGTCCAAACCGGAGGAAAAGCCCAAGTCCGACGAGGGTAAGAAACAAGACAAGAACGCTGCCAAGAAGCGCGGGGAGAAGAGCGCACCGGAGCCGGGCGATGCGATGAGCCGGAAAGCCATCCACGATGCCTCCGCGTACATGCGCAGTCTGGCCGAGCTGCGCGGACGCAATGCGGAGTGGGGAGAGAAAGCCGTGCGCGAGGCGGTGAGTCTGCCCGCAGAAGATGCCGTGAAGATGAAAGTCGCCGACCTCGTCGCCTCCGACCTGGCCGATTTGATGAAGAAGGTGAACGCAAAGACCTTCGAGATCCAGGGGCAGAAGCGCACGCTGAACACCGAGGGCGCGGAGCTCGTGCGCATCGAGCCGGACTGGCGCAGCCGGCTGCTGGCGGTCATCACCGATCCGAGCATCGCGTACATCCTCATGCTGCTCGGCATCTACGGCCTGCTGTTCGAGTTCTACAACCCTGGGCTGGTGTTACCCGGTGTCGTGGGCGGCATCTGCCTGCTGGTGGCGCTGTATGCGTTCCAACTGCTGCCCGTAAACTACGCCGGGCTGGGGTTGATCGTGCTGGGCATCGGCTTCATGGTGGCGGAGTTGTTCGTCACGTCGTACGGGGCGCTGGGCATCGGCGGGGTTATCGCTTTCGTCCTTGGGTCCGTTATGCTGATCGAAACCGACATACCAGGCTACGACATCCCGTGGACCTTGATCGCATCGGTCTCAGCCGTCACGGCCGCGTTCTTCCTGGTGGTGATTGGGATGGCATTGCGCGCGCGGCGTCAGCCGATCGTGAGCGGGCGCGAGGAATTGGTCGGGGCACCAGGAGAGATCATCCAGCATGCCAACGGGCAATGGTGGGCGCGGGTGCACAGCGAAGTCTGGAAGGTGCGCAGCCGCGGCGAGCTGCATCCCGGCCAGAAGGTGCGCGTCACGCGCATCGACGGCCTGGTGCTGGAAGTGGAGCCCGAAGCCTAGCGACTTCGGACCTGAGAGCTTCAGAGAGGAGAGACCAAGATGCAGAGCATCAGCGGAATCGTTGTACTGGTCTTCATTGCGGCGCTGCTGTTCTATTCCGTCCGCGTGCTGCGCGAATACGAGCGCGGCGTCGTCTTTCAGCTCGGCCGGTTCTGGAGAGTCAAAGGCCCAGGGCTGGTGATCGTCTGGCCGGCGATCCAGCAGATGGTGCGGGTAGAGCTGCGCACCGTCACCATGGATGTGCCGAGCCAGGACGTGATCTCGCGCGACAACGTGTCCGTCAAAGTGAACGCGGTGATCTACTTCCGCGTGGTCGATCCGCAGAAGGCGATTATTCAAGTGGAGAACTATCTCGTCGCGACCAGCCAGCTGGCCCAGACCACGTTGCGCGCGGTGCTGGGCAAGCACCAGCTCGACGAAATGCTGGCCGAGCGCGACAAGCTGAACCTCGACATCCAGCACCAGCTCGACGAGCAGACCGACCAGTGGGGCATCAAAGTGTCGATGGTCGAGATCAAGGCGATCGACCTCAACGAGGTCATGGTGCGTGCTATGGCGCGCCAAGCGGAGGCCGAGCGCGAGCGGCGCTCCAAGGTGATCTTAGCGGAAGCGGAGATGCAGGCCGCACAGAAGCTGCTCGAGGCCGCGCAGACCCTCTCCGCGCAGCCGGAGGCGATGCAGCTGCGCTATCTCCAGACGCTAACCGTCATCGCCGGCGACAAGAGCAACACGATCGTGTTCCCGTTCGAGATGGGGGGACCGTTCGCTCAGGCCTTGTCCCGCGGCATGGCTGGCAAGCCCACGTAGGCGGCTAGCGCACCGCCGCGGGCTCGCGCACTGCGGGTTGCGCGGCAGAGTCCTTGGTGCTTGCTTCGCTCGGCACCACCACCACCGGCAGCGCGTCCGCCGAGCGCAGATACTTCTGCGCCACCTGGTTGAGATCCGCGACGGTAAGCCCCTCCAATTCCTTGAGGCTGGTGGTGGCGCGAATCAAACGGTCAGGCTGCTCCTGCGAACCCGACACGATGGCGGAGAGCAGGTAGTTGTTGTCCGCCAGCAGCTTTTTCAGGGTGGTCACCAGCGGGTTGCGCGCTCGTTCCAGCTCGTCCTGCGTCACCCCTTCGCGCGTGATCGCGGCAGCGCTGTCGCGAATCTGCTGGGTGAGCTCGGCGGCCGTCGGGGGCGTGGCATCCACGATCGCGTACAGCACGCCGTAGCCGGGAAAAGCGACGCTGGGCAGGTTGGCGCTCTGCGCTGTGTACGAGAGGCCTTCCTGCACGCGGATACGCTCCAGAATGCGGCCCTCCAGCACTTTGGCGAGCACGAACAGCCTGCGCACTTCAGTGGTGTGACTGAAGTCCGTCGTCGGCCAGTAGACGGAGGCGTACGCCTTCTGATCGCGCCCCTCGAAGGTGAAGGTCGCGAGCCGCCGCCCGCCCGGAAAGTGCAGCTCCCGCTCCGCGGCGTAGGGCGGCTTCTGGGCGTCGCGCGTCGGCAGGCTGCCGAAGGTGGACGCGATGGCCTGCAGCGCCGCCTCCGGATCGAAGTCCCCGACCAGCGAGATCTCCAGGTAGCCGGTCGCGAGCGGCGTGGTCAGCCAGGCCCGGAGCTGCTCGAAGGTGGCCGCCGCGGCTTCCGCGCGATCGGGATAGCCGAAGCGCGGATCGCCGTCGCG
>DATJZQ010000147.1:0-16189 GCA_035499005.1 Burkholderiales bacterium
AGCGCCGCCCGCGTCTGTCCCACGGCTTCGTACAGCAGCGCGATGTTGTAGTGGCAATCCGCCAGATCGTCGCGCAGCGCAAGAGCCGCGCGGTAGGCCTGAAGCGCGGCCTGCTGGCGGCCCGACTGGTCCAGCAGCACGCCCAGGTTATAGCGCAACAGCGCATCCGACGGGCACTGGGAGATCCCGCTCTGGTAGACGGCTTCGGCCTCGCGCAACCGCCCCTGCTCGTGCAGCAGACGTCCGAGATTGACGTAGGCGTCCACGAACGCTGGATCGGCGTCGATCGCACGCTGATAGGTTTCGGCGGCACCGGCGTTGCCCTGGTCTTCGAGCTCACAGGCTTCGACGAACCATTCTTCGGCCGAGCCGCGCGCCGCCTTGGATGCTGGCAGCACGCTCACCTTGTTTGCGTTAACCGAGAAGTCCAGCACGTACTGCCCGCTGCTGGCTTCCCATTGGTTTGCACCGTCCTCAACCAGGATGCGGTCGCCAGCGGCTCTGATGCGCAAGCCGCCAAACGGGACGTCCTCAGGCAGCTGGGCCCGGAGGCGCTTCAGCGTGCGCGAGACACGGCGCGCCGGGACCTTCGCTTCGAGCAATTCCTGCGCGGTGCGCAGCACGACGAGATCATTGAACGTGAAGCGATAGGCGCGGCGCGGCCCGATTTTGGGAACGACGTACTTGGATTCGACCAGGCCGAGGATCATGCTGCGCGATAGACCTAGCGTGCGTTGCACCTCGCGCAGGGAATATTCGTTCACGGCTGGTTCTAGGCCTCGCTCTCGCGCTTATTTCCTGCCGGCCCTGACCTTCTGCGCCGCAGGTTTCGCCTCGGTGACGCGTTTCGGCGGCTTGCGCTCGGTGGCCTTCTGCGCGGGCGCTTGCGTCCCTCCCTTCTCCAGGCTCGCGCGCAGCGCGTCCATCAAGTCGATGATCTGTGCTCCACCCTTGCTGGGTTCGGGCGAAACGGCGATCTGCTCGCCCTCAATCTTCTTCTGTATTGCGGCTTGGATGCGCTTCTTCTCCTCGTCCTGATAGGCCGAGGGATCGAACTTGTCCGAGGTGATCTGTTCGATCAGCTGCATTGCGAGCTTGAGCTCCGGCGCGCGCACCTCCCCCTTGTCGATGCCGACCTCGTTCATACCGCGCACTTCATCGGCGTACAGCAGCTGCTGCAGTACGATCCCATCCGCGACCGGGCGCAGCTCGACGATGTACTGCTTGCCGCGTGCGGCCCATTTGCCCAACCCGAAGCGCTGCGTCTCCTGCATAGCCTGGCGCAGCAGCGCATAGGGTTTCGCGCCGCCCTTGCCGGGCGCCATGTAATACGCCTTGTCGTAGTAGATCGGATCGATCGCCTCGGCGGCGATGAACTCGGTGATTTCGATCATCTGCGTCGGAGGCTCCTCCAGCGCTTTGAGCTCGTCCTTGGTGAAGGTCACGTAGCGCCCTTCCGTGAATTCGTAGCCCTTGACCATGTCGGAGCGCTCAACGACCACGCTCTCCTTGATACAGACGTACTGCTGTTTGAGCCGTGAGCCGCACGTGCTGTGCAGCAGGTTGAAGGAGATGCCGGCGCTGCTCTGGGTGGCCGGAAAGATGTCGACCGGTATGGACACCATGCCGAAGGAAATCGTAGCCGATGCGATGGAGCGTGCCATGTTGGTCCTTTGCTTCTCGCTGAATGGGTGTTAGCCGAAGACGCGGTGGAGATCCTGCTTGAGCGCGATGACTTCCCGCCAAACGTCGCCTTGACGCTCGAGGCGATCGAACACGTTCCACATCCTGAAGTCCATGGGATGTGCATTCGCCAGCTCGTCCCAGGTGAGCGGCATCGACACCGGCGCCCCGGGCAGCGCGCGCGGCGAGTAGGCGACGTTCAACGTCTTGCTGCGGACGTTCATGTTGCTGTCGATGAAGATCTTCCCGGTGCGCTTCGGAATATTCCATTCCATGGTAATCACATCCGGATGCTCTTGCATCACATATCGGCCTATAGTGTCGCAAATTTGCCGCACTGCGGTAAAGTCGAGGTTGCGCACGATCGGCAGGAAGATGTGCAGGCCGGTCTTGCCGGAGGTCTTCACTACCAGGTTGTGCAGCCCCAGCCGCGCGAGCAGCTCTTTCAGCCAGAACGCCACTTCCTTTCCTCGCTCGAAGGCCTTCGTGTTGAGCTCGGGCTCAGCGCCCGGCGCCTCCTTTCCGGAATAGATGTACGGGTCGATGTCGAACACCACGTAGTCCGGAAAGTTCAGGATCGAGCCGTCGATGTTCTCCTCGCTGTCGGCGAACTCCGTGCTGGAGTCCTGCGCGTCCGGGTACAGGCTCCCGCGCGAATGCCAGACGTGGTACTCGAGCGTCCCCATCTGGCCGAGCCACAGCAGAGTCGGCAGGTTGTTGCACAACAGATACTCCCCGTTCTCCTGTTTGCTTTCCGAGTAGACCGTGATCGTCTCCACGAATTCGGGCAGTTTGTGCTCCCAGTGTTTCTGGAAGAACTGGTGCTTCGTGATCCCGTCCGGGAAGCGGATCATGGTGAGCGGCCGGTCGGCCAGGTGCGGGAGCATATACGGCGAGGCGCGGGCGAGATAGATCAGCAGGTCGCGCTTGGCAATAGCCGGCTGCTTGAGCTTGGGCTGCTTCGGCCACAGGACTTTGTCGAGATTGGTGAGGTGTATCTGATCCGATCCCAGCTGCAGCGTGATCTCGCCGCCTCTCGCTTCCAGCTGGTCGAGCGCCTGCTGCACCTGATCGCCGACCGGCCGTGCGGCTGCCCCAGGCTTGCTGCCGACGACATGGACGATCTGCGGCACGGATGCCTCATCCTGGGGAATATCGTCCCGCAGCCGCAGGAATACAGGGGCGCGCAGCGCGCCGTCGGGAGTCCATTCCGCGAACTTCACCTCGGCAACGAGTTCTGGCTTGAGCCAGACCACTGCAGGATCGGCGATGGGCTCCTCGGCAAACGGGTGATGCTTGGTTTCCAGGCCCTTCAACCGCTTCGCCAGCGCGCCAAGCGAGCTGTCGTCGAACCCGCTTCCCACGCGGCCGGCCGACACGATCCGGCCTGACGAGTCGCGATATCCCAAGAGAAGCGCCCCGAACGTCTTCGCGCGCTGCCCCTTCCCTTTGCTGTATCCGCAGACCAGGAACTCTCCGCTTTGGGTAGCCTTGATCTTGAGCCAGGCGGGTGAGCGCACCCCGGCCTCGTAGCGGCTGTCGCGCCTCTTTGCGATGACGCCCTCGAAGCCGGCCTCGAGCGCCGCCGCGTAGAACTTGTCGCCCGCCGACTCGGTGGCGGGCACGATCTGCAGATGCGTCGACGGCAGCACGCATTGACTCAGATAGCGCTTGCGGGAGCGGTAGTCGGCTGCACGCAGATTGATGCCGCACACGTGCACGATGTCAAACGCATAGAACACGCACGGCGCGTCCGCCTTCGCCGCATTGATCTCGTGTTCGGTTTTCAGCTGCGCCCGGTTCTGGAGGGCGTTGAAGGAGGGCCGTCCGTTCGGGTCGTGCGCGACGATCTCGCCGTCCACGACGAAATCGTCGAGCACCTGCTCCTCTAGGGCGCCCACGATCTCGGGGAACTGCGCGCTTTGATCCAGCCCGCGCCTGGATAACAGGCGCGCCTTGCCGCCGCGGCGGAACGCGAGGCAGCGGTAGCCGTCCAGCTTGGGCTCGTACAGGAACGCAGGATCGTTGAAGGGAGCGTCCGCGGTAGCGGCCAGCATCGGTGCGAGCTTGGCCGGCGTCTTTTCTGCCGGACCGTTGGCGACGAGGCGCGCGGCGTCCACGCGCTCGAGGCGCTTCGGGACCTTGAGGTCGGCGACCGTGTAGCCAGACAGCACGGAGGCGGCACGGCTGCGCACGTCGAGATCGCTGCGCGCGAAGCGGTCCTTATGCTTGATGAGCAGCCAATCCTTGTCCTTCATCCGCACCAGGGTCCACGATCCCTTGAGCTTTTCGCCGAGCAGAAAGAAGCTGATCTTGCCTTTGCCGTACTCCGAGCGCAGGCGCTGCTGCGCCTGATCGCGGTCGCCAAAGGCGTACGCCTTGCCCTCGTCGGGCGAGTACAGGCCGCAATCCCACACGATCACTTCGCCTGCGCCGTATTGCTTGGCCGGGATGACGCCCTCGAACGAGGCATAGTCGAACGGGTGGTCCTCGACCGGCACCGCGAGGCGCTTGACCTTCGGGTCGAGCGAAGGGCCGTCGGGCACGGCCCAGGACTTCAGCACACCGTCGAGCTCGAGGCGAAAATCGTAGTGCAGGCGGCGGGCTGAGTGCTGCTGCACGACGAACAACAGCGGGCCGGTCCGCTGCAATGCCGCCTGGGCCGGCGGCTCGGGCGTGACATCGAATGCGCGTTTCTCCGCATAGTCGCGCAGCGCTCGGTTCTCGCTGTGTGCGCTCGCCGGATCGCGGGCCCGCCGCTTGAGCATCGGATTGGTTCTCAGCCGTGTCGCGTGAGCCACAATTCGGTGAAGCGCTGGGCGAACTTCGCACCCAGCCCGGCGTCTTCGTGCTTGAAGTAGACGTAGGCGCGCTTCCACGGCTGCCCTGCGATGTGCTCGACCCAGGTGGCGAGCTCCGCGTCGTCGTACTGCTCGCGGCGCAGGCGCAGGTAGCCGCAGTCCGAGGTTGGGATAAGAGGTGTGTCCCCTTTTTCCGTGTCGGCGATGCACAGTGTCGCGCCGCGCGCGCTCAGCAACTGGTACACCGAATCGTCGAGCCAGGACGGATGACGAAACTCGAAAGCGGCCAGACAGCTTTTAGCCAAAGTGTCGAGGAAGTCCTCCAGCCTCGGCAGGTCCTTGCGCATGAACGGGGGAAGCTGGAACAGAACGGGGCCAAGCTTGCCTTCCAGCACACGAGCCCGCCGCAGGAACTCGCTCACGTCGGCTTGCGCCTCGCGCAATCGTT
Source organism: Burkholderiales bacterium (assembly GCA_035499005.1). Lineage (GTDB taxonomy): Bacteria > Pseudomonadota > Gammaproteobacteria > Burkholderiales > SHXO01 > SHXO01. The sequence continues at coordinate 4,933 of DATJZQ010000147.1, forward strand.
TCTCGTGGCTGATCCGGCGCGGCGCTTTGAGCGAGAAGGAAAAATCGTCGGGCACCTGCTCCGACCACTGAGCGAGCATCGTTTCCGCCGGCATGCGATAGAACGTGTTGTTGATCTCAACCGTGTGGAAATGCCGGGCATAAAAGCGCAGCATTTCGCCGGCTGGGAGCTTCTCCGGATAGAACGGACCCTTCCACTCCTTGTAGGAGTAGCCGCTCGTTCCAGCCAGCACCTGCATGAGCTTTCCTCGGAATGGAAATTCGTCGTAGCCGTCCCGATGCCGGGGACTCGGTCGTGCGGCGGCACGGATAAAATGTGCCCTCCGGGTGGAGGGCCTGTCAAGGAAGCTGACGGCCGGTACGACAAAGCCAGCGCGGAGGAAGAGGAGGCTGGCGCCATGAAAGCACAGTCGGGAGGCACAGCATGCGTGAAGCGCTGATCGTCTGGGGTGGATGGAGTGGCCATGAGCCCGAGCGCTGTGCGGCGCTCGTACGCGGCCTGCTCGAACAGGAGGGGTTCGCGGTTCGCGTCGAGGACACCACCGAAGCCCTCGCCGACGCGGGGCTGGTCGATCTGAGCCTGGTCGTGCCGATCGTAACCGCATCGAAGATCGAAAAACACCAGCTCGAAAACCTGTCGAATGCGGTGCGCCGCGGCGTCGGGCTGGGGGGCTTCCACGGCGGGATGTGCGACGCCTTCCGTGAGGCGACCGAATACCAGTTCATGTGCGGCGGCCAGTGGGTGGCGCATCCGGGGAACATCATCGACTACCGTGTCAACATCGCACGCCGCGATGACCCCATCGTGCAGGGCATCGACGACTTCGACTATCGGTCCGAGCAGTACTACATGCACGTCGATCCGTCGAACGAGGTGCTGGCGACGACTACCTTCTCGGGCGAGCATGCCGACTGGATCCGGGGCGTGGTCATGCCGGTCGTATGGAAACGGCGGCACGGCAAAGGCCGCGTGTTCTATAGCTCGCTCGGGCACGTCGCGAGCGAGTTCGAGGTTGCCGAGATGCGCACCATCCTGCAGCGGGGACTGGTGTGGGCGGCGAGATGATTCAACTGAAAGCTCCCTCTCCCTCGAGGGGAGAGGGTTGGGGTGAGGGTGAAGCTTGCGTCCCAGTCGCGACGCAAGGGTCCCGCCGGGTTGCCCTTCCCGCCCCTCACCCTATCCCTCTCCCGCAAGGGGAGAGGGGATAGGCGTGTTGGACCGGTTGCTCGTGCGCTTCAGCCGCAACTATGCGCTGCTGCGTCGAGCGGTCGATTCCGCCGGCCGCGCGCTCGCGAAGCGGCCGTACGATTCCTTCCTGCAGCCCGGCGAGGAACTTTCCTTCTCCGAGCTGGTGGATGACGTCGAAGTGCACTTCGGCGTGGAGATCTTCCGGGAGGACAACGGCGGCGTCCTTTGGGTTTACGTCAACGCGCAGACCGACCTGCCCACCCCGCTGCTGATCAAGCCTTCTTTCGTGTTTCGCAAGCTCCCCGACGGCAGAGCGTACGTCGTGACGTGAGGCGTGCGAGTCGCACTGGCTCAATGGTCAGCTGCGCGGCCACACCCGCGGGAACGCGGCGTTCACCATGCTTTCGCCGTCTTTGAACGCGAACGAGCCTGGAGGGAGCAGCGCGCTCACCTTGGGGTTTTCCATGAAGGTGCCGGGCCGCGCGTCGAAATACGCATCGTCACCGAGATAGCGCAGCGCCAGCGCGCGGCGGCGCAGGTCCGCACGCCGGTTGCCTTCGGAAAAGTGCAGCGTACGCGGATGATGGACTACGACGTCGCCCGGCTCCGTTTCCCACTTCAGAATGCGCCGCCCGCCGAGCAGAATCGCCTCCGGCGGCATCTCCTCGAAGCCGGACTTCGCATACATGGCGCCGAAGCCGGTGTTCTGTCCGAAGGTTCTGGGCGCGTAGAGCTTGCCCCACTTGTGTGAGCCATGCACGTACTGGACGACGCCAGAATCGAAGCGCACCGGATCGAACGGGACCCACACCGACATGATGTGCACGCCCTTCACCGGCCAATAGGGCAAGTCCTGGTGCAGGGGTGTGGGCTCTTCGGTCCCCGGCTCCTTGACCAGCAGCTGGTCGTAGAAGAACGAGACGCTTGCGCTGCCCATCAGCTGCGCGGCCAGCTCCGGCAGCGGCGAGTCCATCATCAGCGCCTTGAAATCCGGATCGCGCAGCCAGACGAAGAAATCCCCGTAGTAGCGTCCTTTGTTTTCCTTGGGTGTGTATTCGATCGAAGCGCTGCCTGGACTTGCGAGGATGCGGTCTACCGCGCGCCCCATGCGCTCCACCCAGCTCAACGACAGGACGCCGCGAATGACCGCAGCGCCGCCCTCGCGATACTCGCCGATCTCCTGCGCGGTGAGCGCCCTCGGCAGCCTGCAGGGATAGACCACCGACGCATTCGGGCTGGTGTCCATAGGTTCTAGCGAGGCCGCAGCTATACACAGAGCATTGTATCGATCGCCCTGTAAAATTGCAGGCGTTACGGCGCGACTCGCAGCGGTGCGGGGCAGCGCCGGCATCACCCGAGGATCCAGATGACTTCTCTCACTTGCGCGCAAATCCTGTCGGGGCAGGCGCCAGCCGATACGCCCGTCACCGTCAAGGGATGGGTCCGTACCCGGCGCGACTCGAAGGCCGGCATTTCCTTCGTGCACGTGTCCGACGGGTCCTGTTTTCACCCGGTGCAGGTCGTGGCGCCCAGCGCGCTGCCCAACTACGCCGATCAGGTGCTGCACCTCACCGCCGGCTGCGCGGTGGCAGCGACCGGCAAGATCGTGCCCTCGCCCGCGAAGGGTCAGCCGTTCGAGATGCAGGCCAGCGCAATCGACGTGGTCGGCTGGGTCGAGGACCCCGACTCCTACCCGATCCAGCCGAAACCGCACACGCTCGAATTTCTGCGCGAAGTCGCGCATCTCCGTCCGCGGACCAACGTCATCGGCGCGGCGACGCGTGTCCGGCATACCATCGCGCGCGCGATTCATCGCTTCTTCGACGAACATGGATTCGTGTGGGTCAATACGCCGATCATCACGGCCTCCGATGCGGAAGGGGCGGGGGAGCTGTTCCGCGTGTCGACGCTGGATTTGATGAACCTGCCGCGCACCCCCCAGGGCGGCATCGACTTCAGCAAAGATTTCTTCGGGCGCGAGGCCTTTCTCACCGTCTCCGGCCAGTTGAACGTCGAGACCTACTGCATGGCTTTGTCCAAGGTCTACACGTTCGGTCCCACCTTCCGTGCGGAGAATTCCAATACCAGCCGCCATCTCGCCGAGTTCTGGATGATCGAGCCGGAGATCGCGTTCGCCGATCTGAGCGACGACGCCACGCTCGCCGAAACGCTGCTCAAACACGTCTTCGCGGCCGTGCTCGCTGAACGCCCCGACGACATGGCGTTTTTCGAGGAGCGGATCGAGAAGGGCGTGATCGCCAAGCTGCAGGGCATCGTCGATTCCGACTTCGTGCGCATGGGCTACACCGAAGCCGTCGGCATCCTGGAAAAAGCCAAGCAGAAATTCGAATTCCCCATCAAGTGGGGCATGGATCTGCAGTCCGAGCACGAGCGCTACATCTCCGAGCAGCACGTCGGCAAGCCGGTCATCCTCATGAACTACCCGAAGGAGATCAAGGCGTTCTACATGCGGCTCAACGACGACGGCAAGACCGTCGCGGCGATGGACGTGCTCGCGCCCGGCATCGGCGAGATCGTGGGCGGCAGCCAGCGCGAGGAGCGCCTCGACGTCCTCGACGCGCGCATGGCGGAGGCCAGGCTCGACAAGGAGCATTACAGCTGGTACCGCGATTTGCGCCGCTACGGCACGGTACCCCATGCTGGATTCGGCCTGGGCTTCGAGCGCACCGTGGCCTACGTGACCGGCCTTGCCAACGTGCGCGACGCGATTCCATTCCCCCGAACACCGGGCAGCGCACGCTACTAGCTCCCTCTCCTCTCGTGGGAGAGAGCGCACAACATCTTCCCTCTTCCCTGCAGGAGAGACCGGGGTGAGGGATCGCGGTTGCGCACATCCACGATCGCCGTTATGCTGTTTGCGTCCGGGTGCCTGAACGCCATCCTGGCGGACGGGATAATCGGGAAGCAGGTGCGCGCCGCCACTTGAATCGGGCTGCGCAAGTCCTGCACTGCCCCCGCAGCGGTAGGTGAGTGCGGGCGTGTCTTTCGATGCCACTGTGCGCAAGCACGGGAAGGCGACACGCCACGGCCCACGAGTCCGAAGACCGGCCTGGATCACGTGAGGAACCGCGGGTGGCGGTGGTCCAGGACGAGCATCGGCCTGCAGACTCCCAGCTGTTCCCCGTGCGATAAACCGCGCATGCGGCGGGCATGCGCAATCGCAGGGAGCGAATCTTTTGAAGAACCTAGCTGTCTTGATCGCGGCGGGCATGACCGCCGCGCGCGCGCTCGCGGACGAAACCGACCAGCCCGAGGGCACGAAAGTCGATCCGGTCGTTGTAACCGCCACGCGCACCCCCGAACCGCTTTCCAGCATCATCCAGCCGATCGAACTCATCACTGAGCGGGAGATCCAGCAGGCCGGACAGGACACGCTCACGGGCCTGCTGCAGCAGCAGGCCAATGTCGAGATCGCGGCCAACGGCGGCTTCGGCCAGACCAGTTCCGTCTTCATGCGCGGCGCGAACAGCAGTCACACGCTGGTGTTGATCGACGGTGTCCGGGTGAACAACGCCGCCGGCGGCGCGGCGCCCTTCGAGAACTTCCCTACGCCGCAGTTCTCGCGCATCGAGCTGGTGCCCGGTCCGTTCAGCGGCTTGTACGGATCCGATGCGATCGGCGGCGTGATTCAGATGTTCACTCACCGCTGGCCGGATGCACCGACCCTGAGCGGCGCCGTCGGCTACGGCACCTATGACACCAGCAACGTCTATGGTGGTGTATCGGCGGGATCGGAGGATACGGGGTTCACGCTGAACGCCGGTTACTTCAACAGTCGCGGCTTCTCGGCCACCAACGCTGCCGAGCCGTTCGGCTCCTTCAATCCCGACGACGACGGCTACCGCAACTCGAACGTGGCCGGCAGCATCGTTCACCGCTTCGCGCCGGACCAGGAGCTTGGGCTCACCGCTTTCTACACCCAGGGCCGCACGCAGTTCGACAGCGGCCCCACGACAGACGACACCAACGACGAGGCCATTGGCGTGTACTCGATCTACACGCGCAACCGGCTGACGCCGTGGTGGCAGAGCCTGCTGCGCCTGGGCTTGAGCCAGGACAATTCCGTCATCCAGGGCTCTTTCCCCGGACAGCTGAACTCCACCCAGACGCAAGGAACCTGGCAGAACGATTTCGCCACCTCCGCCGGTACCTTCATTGCCGGGCTCGAGTATCTGGGGCAAAACGTCAGCGGCACCACCGCGTTCTCCGTGGACCAGCGCGAGATCTATTCGGTGTTCGGCGGCTACTCGGGACAGTTTGGCCGCAGCACGCTCTACGGCAGTATCCGCAGCGACGACAACAGCCAGTTCGGCAATCACGTCACCGGCGCTGTGGGATACGCATTCGCCCCGCTGCCGGAAATGAGGCTGCGCGGGAGCGTGGGCAACGCATTTCATGCCCCCACTTTCAACGATCTGTACTTTCCCGGCTTCGGCAATCCCAACCTCCAGCCCGAGAAGGGCACCAGCTGGGAGGTGGGGGTCGACTACCGGGCCGGTACGCAACGCCTGAGCGCCACCTTTTTCGACAACAGCATCACGCAGCTCATCGTCTTCGACGCCGCCACCTTTCAGCCGATGAATGTGGCCTCGGCGTCGATACATGGCCTCGAGCTCGCCTACGATGCTGTGGTGCGCGGCTTCGAGCTGCGCGCGCGCCTCACGTTTCAGGACCCGATCAACGACAACACGGGGGATCAGCTGCCGCGCCGCGCAAAGACCTTCGGCAACGCAGGCGTCACGCGCGCCTTCGGAAACTTCAGCTTCGGCGGCGAGGTGGTTGGGGCAAGCTACCGCTACGACTCCATCGACCAGAACCCGAGCACTCGCATGGGCGGGTACGCGCTCGTCAACCTGCTCGCCTCGTACAAGATCAGCCGCGACTGGCGCGTGGACCTGCGCTGGAACAACGTCTTCAACAAGAATTATGAGCTGGCGTTTGGTTTCAACACGCCCGGCAGCAACGCGTTCGTGTGGCTCCGCTACGAGCTGCCCGCCGCGGGCGCCAAGGCGCAGGCGCAGTGATCGATCACGAGTGCGCCAGCGTCGCGAGTCTGAGCTCCTCGCGCTCGGCCTCGTTCAAGCCCGGACTGAAGTGGAGCACCCGGTCCAGAATGTCGCCGGTCTCGAAGTACGCCGCGCGGCAGTCGAGGTGCACAAAGCCTCCGGGCGAGAACCGGCCCTCTTCGTAGAACACCAGCCTGATCCGCCAGGTGCCGCGCGCGATGGGCTGGCGGCAGCTGCGGCACTTGGCCTGCCCGCTCGGGGCCCGTTCTGCACCGTCGACCCGCGGCAGACGCCGCTGTGCGAGGCTGTTGCGGGCGATGCGCGCGAGCTCATCCTGATCCGGCACATTCTGGAGCCCGGCCTCCAGCACCTCGAGCAACGGCTCCGGCCGCTTGTACGCGGCGCAGATCGGATGGAACCACACCGTCATTTCGCCCTCCGCGAACGGGTTGGCCAGGCGCTCGCCGAAGCGCAACTCCCCGAGTGGGATCGGCCGCGCGCAGCCACGGCACTTGGCGCGGCCGCTCGAAGCGGATTCGATAACGTGGGGCACGCGCTGGTTGCGTCGATCAAGCGTGCGCCGGCGCCGACGCGAGCTCGGCCGACAGCTGGCCCAGCCGCATCAGGCCCATCTCGATCTTCGGGCTCCACAGATGCCCGCAGCCGACGCGGATGCAGTTCCGGTAGCGCTTCGTGGTGGTGAACATCGGGCCCGGCGCGATGCCGATACGCTCGGCACGCGCACGGCGGAACAATTCGAGAGCGTCCACCTTGGCCGGCAGCTCCACCCACAGCACGAAGCCTCCGGCCGGCCGCGTGATCTTCGTGCCGGCTGGGAAGTACTCGGCGATCGCGTGCGAGGTCTGCTGGACCTGGCGCGCAAACCCGGCGCGCAGCTTGCGCAGGTGATGATCGTAACCGCCGTTGTCCATGAACGCGGCGATGGCCGCCTGAGGCAGCTCGGGCGTGGAGATCGAGCTGATGAACTTGAGCATGGCCACCTGCTCATAGAGGCGGCCGGGCGCGATCCACCCCACGCGAAAGCCGGGCGCCACCGTCTTGCTGAACGACGAGCACAACAGAACGTTGCCGCTGCGGTCCCAGGACTTGGCGACGGGCGGGCGCGACGACCCGAAGTGAATGTCGCCGTACACGTCGTCCTCGATCAACGCAATGCCGCGCGCATCGCACAGGTGCACGAGGCGCGCCTTGTTCTCCTCCGGCATCAGGCTGCCGAGCGGGTTCTGGAAGTTGGGAACGGCGATCACGGCCTTGACCGCGCCCGACTTCTGGGTCGCGAGATCGAGCGCATCGATCGACATGCCCTCGCGCGGATGCGTGGGGATCTCGAGCGCCTTCATGCCAAGGCTCTCGATGATCTGCAACAGCGTGAAATACGTGGGTGACTCGAGCGCTATCGTGTCGCCGGGCCGAGCGACTGCGCGCAGCGCCAGATTGAGCGCCTCGACGCAGCCGTTGGTGACGATGATTTCTTCCGGGCTCAGCCGGCACCCGAAATCGAGGGAGCGGCGCGCGATCGTGGTGCGCAGCTTGTCGTAACCGGTCGACATCGGGTAGGCGCCCATCAGCTGCGGCCTGCGCCGTCCTTCCGCATGCGCGAGGCGCAGCAGCTTCTCGGCGGGGAACAGCTCCTGGGCCGGGCACGCTGAGCCCAACGGCACCCCGTCCGCCTGGCGCACCGAATCCAGCACTTCCGTCACGAGCTGATTCACCCCGACGAAGCGCGGGGTCCCTGGCGGCGTTGACGTATTGGGCTCAGCCAGGGCAGCGGGCCGGCTCGACACGAAATATCCCGACTTTGGCCGCGCCTCGATCAGTCGGCGGTTCTCCAGGTGCCGATAGGCCTGCACGGCAGTGGCGATGCTGACGCGGTGCTGAGCGGATACGCGGCGCACCGAAGGCAGGCGGTCGCCGGCCTTGAGGGCGCCGGCCTGGATCGCCTCAGCCACGCGCTCGGCTACCGATTCGTACAACAAGCTCGCTGTATTACTCATGCAAAGATGTTCGCGCAGCATTGCGGTGTTGAACAGGCACAGAAGCGATGGGTGCTGACCATAACAGATTGGCCACCCTCGAATCTGTACCGGTCCAAACTCTACACTGTTATATCTGTACTGAAAAGTGGATGCTGCCTACCATTTCGTCATGCGCCTCGAAGGAACCACCGCGATGATTGCACTGGAACGCGAAGCGTCTGTCCGGGTCGAAACCGGGACGCGCATCGAGATCGCTTGTTTGTCCGGCGTGTTGTGGGTGACGCAGGAAGGCGACTATCGCGACCTGTTTCTGGCTCCGGGAGAATCTCTCGAGCTGTTGCCGCGTGGCGCTACGCTGGTCACGGCGCTCGAGCCGTCTACGCTGCGCGCGGTCGATAGAAGCAAGCGGCGCAGCCTGTGGCGCAGCTGGCGGGGCAACGCCCGGCGCACCACTACGGCGGTCGTGATCAAACCGAGCGCCACCTTACTCGATGGTCCGCATGCCCTCAGGCCAGATCACATTGCCGTTTGAGCTTCAGCGCGTCGAGCGTGGCCTTGCAGTCGATTCGGTGCGTGCGCTGTTTCAGGAGTATCAGGCCGGGCTGGGCGTCGACCTGGGTTTCCAGGGGTTCGCTCAGGAGTTGGCCGAGCTCCCGGGCGCCTATGCACCACCCGCGGGGCGCTTGTATCTTGCACTGCAGAGACATGCGCCAGCCGGGTGCGTCGCATTGAGGCCGCTGCAGCACGCGACGTGCGAGATGAAGCGTTTGTATGTGCGGCCCGCCTATCGCGGCTGCGGCATCGGACGGATGCTCGCCGAGCACGCGCTCGGTGAAGCGCGCGCGATCGGATACGAGCGCGTTGTGCTGGACACGCTGCCGGCGATGCACGAGGCTCAAGCGCTGTATGCGGACTTGGGATTCGTGGAGACGGACGCCTACACCTTCAATCCGGTCGACGGTGCGCGCTTCCTCGCGCTCGACCTGGCCGACGGCTCCGCTACGAAGCCAGCCTCAAACCCATGAACTGCCAGCGGTCCGCCGGGTAGAAAAAATTGCGGTAGCTGGCGCGGATGTGGGAGCGCGGCGTTGCGCAGGAGCCGCCGCGCAGCACCAGCTGGCTCACCATGAACTTGCCGTTGTACTCGCCGAGCGAGCCGGACTGCGGCTTGAAGCCCGGGTAAGGCGAGTAGGCGCTGCTCGTCCACTCCCACACATCGCCGAACAGCTGGTGTGATGCGTTGCTGGCCGCGGCAGGCTGCAGCCTGCCGCTCTCGAGCAGATTGCCCTCCACCGGCACGGACGCGGCGAGCGCTTCCCATTCGAATTCCGTGGGCAGGCGCTTGTCCGCCCAGCGCGCGAAGGCGTCCGCCTCGTAGTAGCTCACATGACACACCGGCGCGAGCGGATCGACGCGTTGGAACCCGGACAACGTCATGTGCCACCACTCGCCATCGATCTGTTCCCAGTACAGCGGCGCCTGCCACCCGGCTTCGTTCACCTTCCGCCAGCCATCCGACAGCCACAGCGCGGCATCGCGGTAGCCGCCCGCGCGCATGAACTCCAGGTATTCGCCGTTGCTCACGGGTCGTGAGGCTAACGCGCAGCGCTCGAGCAACACGCGATGGCGCGGCATCTCGTTGTCGAAAGCAAACCCATCACTCTGCGCACCGACCGCGTGCACGCCGGCCGGGAACTCGAGCCACGTCAGGGGGCCGATTTTGGCGGAGACCTCGCGCGGTGCAGCCCGGTACGCCGGACGCAGGGGATTCAACGCGAGCAGGTTCTTGATGTCGGTGAGCAGCAGCTCCTGATGCTGCTGCTCGTGATGCAGGCCGAGCGTCACGCGAAATGCGGTTTCGGTATCGCGCTCGGGGTCAAGGCGGGCCAGGAGCTGGACCATGTGCTCGTCCACGTGGGCGCGATAGCGATACACGTCCTCGACCGTCGGCCTCGACAGCAGCCCACGCATCGGACGGGGAAAGAAGGTGCCCACCGTCTCGTAGTACGAGTTGAACAGATAACCGTACCGAGGATGGAAGGGACGGTAGCCAGGCAGAAGCGGTGTCAGCAGAAAATTCTCGAAGAACCAGGTGGTGTGCGCCAGATGCCACTTCGCGGGACTGCACTCGGGTGCGCTCTGGATCACGTAATCCTCGAGCGCGAGAGGGCGGCACAGCTCGACGGTCAGCGAACGCACCGCGTCGTAGGTTTCGCGCGACGTTGTCGCGGTGACCGCATTGAGCCGGGTGGAATGCGCAGGAGAAGACATGATGTTGTAAGGAAATAGCGACCCACGTCGCGCATGTTATGGTCCGGAGTGCGCGACCAGAACCGGGAGTTGTGCCATTATGGGCGCGTTCCAGACCGCTAGGGAAGCGCGGGCGCATCGAAGTAATTTTTACAAATATGCGGCGAGCGCGAAGAGCGAGGATCGAAACTATGCGTCTACCCGACGCGGCCAATGAGGGAGGAGTGCACTTGTGAAATATGCCGCTGGTGTTGCCCTCCCGCGTCAGCCTCGCAATCTGTCGGTGGTCGATCTCGCGCCACCGCCGGCATCCATTCTGCAGGACGTTTGCGACGGCCTGAGCCGCCCGCTGAAGCAGCTCCCGCCCAAGCTGTTCTACGACCGCCGCGGCGCACAGCTCTTCACCGCGATCTGCAGCACCCAAGCGTACTATCCTACACGCACCGAGAATGCGATCCTCGACCGGCGCGCGCCAGAGATCGCCGGCGAGATCGGCACTGCAGCAGCGATCATCGAGTTCGGCGCGGGCGAGGTCGAGAAGATCCGCCGCCTGCTGCCGAGCCTGCACCCCGCGGTGTACGCGGCACTGGACCTGTCGCATGAGCAGCTTCTGCGCTCGACCGGCCGGCTCGCGGTCGACTACCCGTGGCTCGACGTCATCGCAGTGATCGGCGACTACGGCGCCGACCTCCAATCGCGCTTGAGCCTCCCCGCCTACGCGCGCCGAATCGTCTTTTTCCCCGGTTCGAGCATCGGCAACTTCGAGCCTGAGCAGGCGCAAGCGTTTCTCGAGCG
>DATJZQ010000148.1:0-4874 GCA_035499005.1 Burkholderiales bacterium
GAGGCTCGCGAAGCGGGTGCCAAGCCAGCACCACTTGGAGTGCTGTCAGCGGCACAGAATGAGGCGCTCGCGCAGGCGCTCGACTTTGACCGCGAGCGGCGCACGGCGTCCGTGGAGGAGCTCCTCGAAGGGCTCGCCGCCGGCCACACGCCCCGTCGTCGCCCGATCGTGCTCCTCGGAACCGCGATCATCGCGGCGCTCGCCGCTGTGGGTCTGACGTACCTGGTCTTGGACAAGCTCTGGGTCTCCAGGCGCTCGGTCGTGGTTCAGTCCGTGGCCGGGGAGGCTGAGCATCCATCTGTGCCTGCGGTTGCGACCACCGCCTTCGATCCCCCGGCGCACTCGATTGCCGTGCTGCCCTTTGTGAATATGAGCGGGGACAGGGAGCAGGAATACTTTTCGGACGGAGTATCCGAGGAACTGATCAACTCGCTGTCACATGTCGAGGCGCTGCAGGTTTGTGCCCGTACTTCGTCGTTTTCATTCAAGGGTAAGGATGTTGATATTGGCACCATTGCCCGCAAGCTGAACGTCGCGGTAATCCTCGAGGGCAGCATCCGGCGCTCCGGCAACACCGTGCGGATCACGGCTCAGCTGGTCAATGCGATCAGTGGCTTCCACCTGTGGTCGAAGAACTACGATCGAGATTTCCGCGACATTCTCGCGTTGCAGACCGACATCGCCTCGGCGGTAGCGCAAGAGATGCAGGTGAAGCTGCTCGGGGATGAGGCCGCAAGAATGGAAGCAGGCGGCACGCGCAATGCTGCGGCTTATGACGCCTATCTTCGCGGCATGCAGATCCTGAGCGGGCAGGACATCGCCACCACTCGCCGGGCGCTGGCCGCTTTCGAGCAAGCGATTGCTCTCGACTCCGGTTTTGCGGCCGCACATGCGCAGCGAGCACGGGCACTTCGATACATGGGCTTCTTCTCTTCCGACCCCGCCGTCGTGCGTGACTTCTACGCGCAGGCTCGTCAGGCGGCCGAACGGGCGGTCACGCTGGCTCCCGACTACGCAGATGCGCACATGGTGCTTGGCTGGCACGTACTGGTGAATGGATATCTGGACCTCGGAGCTGCGGCTCGGGAGATCGATCGTGCCATGGCGCTCGCTCCGGGCAGCGCAGCCGTGTTGGATGGCTATGCCGGTTTCGAGGGAATCATCGGACATCACGATGCAGCGCTCGCCGCAATGCGGCGCGCAATCAGACTCGATCCGCAGAACTCGCGCTACCGTGAGCACCTGCTGGCGAATCTCTCCTGGGCGCGAAGATTCGAGGATGTCTTAAACGCGGTGCTGGATGCCAAGGCGGTACACGCGCAGAGTTATTATGTGGGCTTCTACAGCGCCACCAGCAATCTGGCGCTCGGGCATCCGGAGCTTGCCTGGCAGATCTGCACATCTCCGGCGACGCCGCTCGAACCGGATGATCGGCACTTCTGTCTGGCGCTTGCCGACCACGCGCTGGGCAAGACAGCGCAAGCCAAACACGAATTGGATGAGCTCAGGGCGCTGCAGGGCGACCTCGGTGCCGCCACCTATGCCGCGGTTTACGCGCAGTGGGGTGAGCCGGTCGCCGCGCTGCACTGGCTCGCCACGGCGGAACGCGTGGACCGAACGAGCTTGCTGCGTCTCAAGGTTGACTGGCTGTTCGACCCCATTCGCAGTCAACCACAGTTCGAGGCGCTCGAGGCGCGCTTGAATTTTCCGCCGTGATGCGCCAGTGCACACTCGGGCGACCGTGGTGGCCGCCTGTCTTGCTGCACTGCATGGGCGGGCGGCCCTCCTATTCAGACGGGTTCTTCCGGAGTAGGGTAGCGACAAAAGCGCAAAAGTTAACCCGCATAACTCCAATAGCCTGACACGGGGGCCCATCATGGCAACAGCGCAAGAGAACAGAATCCGGCGAGCCAAAGAAGAGACTCGAAGGGCCAGTGCAGAGATCTCCAGACTGATGGCTCAGTTGAAGAAGGGGACGCTCGACCGCAGAAAACTGCAGCACGGTCTCAGGAACCTGAGGACCACGCTGCGTAAGATACCTCCTCATCACGTTTTTGGTCCGCGCTGTGATTGACGAAGCGCTCCGGTCTTGCCATGCAAGGTGCGCTGGCGCTGAGAAGCGCACGTTGCCAGTCGGCGTATTGGGATAACGGCGAGCTGCGGATCGTCAACTACCTGACCCGGGGGACTTTTGCAGCGAATCCGATCTTGCTCGAGGTCGTCCGTTTCTTCTTCGCCCCGAAGACCATCCGTGAGGCGATGCTCGAGTTCGATGCCTATACCCCTGAGAGCGTCGGAGAGGCGATCCTCGAGCTGATCAAGGCCGAGCTTCTGCTGGAATGCGGCTCGCCTGAGGCGGCTCGCGATGAGCTCCTCGACTCCTCATGGAGGCCCTGGCTGCCCCCCGGCGGATATCACTTTCTGACGAAGGACGCGCCCTACGTTACGGGCGTCCGCAGCAGCGCGCAGAAGCTGCGAACGCTGCCCCGTACGCCGCAGCCAGCTCAATTCAAGAAGATCGAAGGCGCCGAGCGCATTGCACTGCCACCTGCGGTCGGCAAGACCGACAGCTTTTTTCAGACGCTGCGTGCTCGCAGGACGTCGCGAACATTCTCGCCGGCGCCGGCATCGCTCGCGAGCATTTCGCAGCTACTGCAGACGACCTGGGGCGTACAGGGATTCATCAAGACCAAGTATTTCGGCGCGCTGCCGCTCAAAACGAGCCCATCCGGCGGCGCACGGCACCCGATAGAGGTGTACTTGATGGCACTACGGGTGCAAGGGCTCGATCCCGGACTCTATCATTATGACGCGAGGGGCCACGCGCTGGAACGAATCTCCTCCGGCGCGACTGCGCAAAAGGCGCGGGCCTATTGCGCCGGTCAGCCCTATGCCGCCCGCGCGGCTGCACTGTTCATCATGACCGGGGTCTTTGCGCGGACCATGTGGAAATATGGGCATGCTCGCGCCTACAGGGTGGTGCTGCTGGATGCCGGTCACCTCGGCCAGACGTTCTGTCTGACGGCGACACGTTTGGAAATGGCGCCGTTCGTCACCGCCGCGCTCAAGGACTCGCTGATCGAGAAGGATCTGCGCATCGACGGCATTACCGAGTCGGTGCTCTACGTCACCGGTGTGGGTGTGCCGAAAAAACTTGGTTAAAACCCCCCAAATTCACGGCTGGCTTCCGCCGTGCGCTCCGCTACGATACCGCCCGCTCACACGACGGAAGAGGCGGCGCCATGCGGCTGCAGGGCGAGAGAGGGAGCGGTGTCTCCGGGGAAGGCCGCGCGCTCGCGGACGCATGGCTGCGCCCCGAGACGTTCGAGTCGTTGCTCGAGCTCAACGAGCTGTGCCTGGAGCTGATGGCGGAGCAGGCGTCGACGCGCGGCGCGACGTCGAGTCTTCTGTTGCACGAGATGGCAGAACTGTGGGGTGGGTTCGATGCGAACGCGCGCCACCGTGCCGCCGCCTGCCCTTACCTCTTACTCGATGCGGGCTTTGCCGACGCGCCGCGCTGGCGCGCTGCAACCGCGCCCGAGGTGGGGGACGCCAACGGCGCCTACGGCTCGTTCTTCACCGTCCCGGCAACCGCCGAGGTGGCTCGACTGGTATTCACCTACGCGTGGCATCTGGCTCGCTCGCAGAGCGCCGCTGCGTGCGTGCTGCTCGGTATGCCGGCGCCGAGCGCAGCGCTCATCAGCCACTACACGCTGCGCCAGATCCACGCTCTCGCCGAGCGCCGCCCCGACTGGCTCAAGCCGCGCTGGCCGTCACGCGTACAGGTGTGGCGCGAGTTGCTGCTGGCGGCCGGCTCGGGCGAAGCGGGCGCGCTCGAGCGGGCACGGCTGCGCGGCCTGACACTGCTCGCCGCCGAGGCACGACCCATGCCACCGCGCTGGAGCGCCGCGCGCTGACATCCTGAGAGCCGCCGCAGGTTGCGCGGCACGCACCCCGACGGGGGACGCGGGCGGGCGAGCCTCATGTCCGTTTTTGCCCGGTTCGCGTCTCATAACGCGGTGGCACAGCGGTTACGGGTGCTGCAAGATGTTGCCGAATCTACACGAGAGGCTTGGGCATCATGAAGCAGGCACTGCTGGTCATCGACGTACAGGAGTCCTTCCGCCGCCGCCCCTACTTCCGCGAGCACGACCTGCCCGCGTTTCTCGCCAACCTGCAGTCGCTGATCGACCGCTGCGACGCGCGCGACATCCCGGTGGTGCAGGTGTTTCACCAGGAGCCACCGGACCACCGTGACAACCCCTTTGCACCCGCCTCGGGCTGCGTGCGCGCGATGCCGGAGCTGTCGCTGCACGCCGCGGTGGTGGTCTACAAGCAGGTGCACTCCGCGCTGTTCGCCACCACGGCCGATGGCATCACGCTCGAGCGGTGGCTGCGCGCGCGCGGCATCGACGAGCTGCTGATCACTGGTATTCGTACCGAGCAGTGCTGCGAGACCACCACGCGACACGCAGCCGATCTCGGCTTCAGCGTGCGCTATGTGACGGATGCGACGCTGACCTTCCCGATGCTCACCAGGAGTGGCCGTCAGGTATCACCTGCGGAGATCCAGGAGCGCACCGAGATGGTGCTCGACGGTCGCTTCGCCCGCGTGGTCTCAGCCGCCGAGGCGCTGAACTAGGGCACCTGCGCGCATGACTGAGGTGCCGGCAAGAGAGGTACTTTTCGTGCTCTTGCCCGAGGTCGTGCTGCTCGACCTGGCCGGTCCCGCCGACGCGTTCCGTAACGCGGCGAGCCGCACGCCGGGCAGCTACCGGCTGCGTTTCGCGGCACCACAGCGCAGCCTCGCGAGCGCCGGCGGACTGCAGTTGAGCGGGCTCGAGCCGCTGCCGGCGCGGCTCACGCCGGACACT
>DATJZQ010000149.1:0-14811 GCA_035499005.1 Burkholderiales bacterium
CTCGGTGTGACCCTTTTGCCGGCCGAAGCCCTTGACCTCGGTGACGGTGATGCCCTGGACGCCGATGCCGGACAGCGCCTCTCGAACCTCGTCGAGCTTGAACGGCTTGATGATTGCGGTGACAAATTTCATCGCTCTCCCCTGTGTGCGTTTGGCGCGCTTTCGCGCGCCTGCCGATCAGACTAGAACGTGCGCCCGACCGTGATATAACCGGTAGAACCTCCGAGATCCTTCGTCTGGCCGTTGGCGAGAGAAGAGGTCGGGTTGTAGAAGTCCGTGTTGTTCGTCCCGACGTAGTACGCGCCGACCGTCCAGCCGTCCTTCCAGACATAGCTCACGCCGAACTTCCAGTCCCAGTAGGTTGGATCAGTGTGGCCGCCGTTGACGCCTGGAGGGGCGAGATCGTTGGAATAATGCGTGTAGCCGACATGCCCGACCAGCGACAATCCTTCTACCTGCGGCAGCGGGTAAGACCCGTCCAGCTGCAGGTAGTAGGTGCCCTTGGTGTCATCAGTAAATCCAGTCACCGTGCTCGCGCCGAAGTAATCCGTGAGCGCATAGTTGACCTTGAACGTGAGCCACTTCCAGCTGGCGGACGCGTTCACCTCGAGCGTGTTGTAGGTCTGGCTCCCCGGTGGCTGGGTGAATGCGTACTTGAAGTTGGCACCCGGGTAGTAGTAGTAGTACAGACCTGCACCCACCGTGAAGTCGTCGTTGACCTTGTAGTTGTAACCGCCGTAGAAGTCCCACTCCATCGAACCGCCGGCGTACTGGTTGCCGCTCACGTTCGATGCCCAGGTACCGAGATACGCGCCGGACTCGTGCACCCAGTCGAAACCGCCCTGGATGGCAGGCTTGCCCCAAGTCTGCGTGAGGCCGCGGAAGAAGTAGTCCGACACCAGGAACACGTTGGCGGACAACGTGTAGGACGGCTTGGGTGGCTCGGGGGCCTTCGCCGGCTCGGGCGGCTTCTGCACGTCCTGGGCCGATGCGAAACCGACCATCCCTACGGCGAGCAATCCTGCGACGATAAGCTTGCGCTTGAACATAGGTCTTCCTTTAGTTCTTGGGGAATGAGGGCGCTGATCGCGTCAGCATTTCCTATGCCAATGAAATTCTTCATTAATACCAATAGCTTAAGACAACTAGCTTGGTTCGAAGCTAGAAGATGTGCACCACTCTGGTGCGGATGGGTTGCCCATTCGCACCACAGCCGTGCGATGTTCGCAACGCTCGGCGCGCTGCTAGACTCGCTTGCTTGAGGAGACGGTCGTGAACAGAGGGAACGTTTTCGAGGACCTGAGCGCCAAACTGAGCGAGCTGATCGCCAGCAGCCCGGCGCGTGACCTGGAGAAGAACGCGCGGGCGCTGCTCTCCAGCTTTTTAGGTCGCCTCGACCTCGTCACGCGCGAGGAGTTCGACGTGCAAGCCGAGGTGCTACGCCGAACCCGCGAGAAGCTCGATCAGCTCGAGGCCAAGGTGGCAGACCTGGAGAACCGGCGAGGGTCCGGAACGGCGGATTGAGGAGAGGCGCGCCACGGCGCGATG
Organism: Burkholderiales bacterium; assembly: GCA_035499005.1. Lineage (GTDB taxonomy): Bacteria > Pseudomonadota > Gammaproteobacteria > Burkholderiales > SHXO01 > SHXO01. The sequence goes on from DATJZQ010000149.1 coordinate 1,549, forward strand.
CCATCGTGACGACTACGCGGCCTGGATCGATGCCCGCACGCGGGCCGCGCCGCGCGCCCACGGCGTAGCGACTGTGCCCATTGCGCGCGCCCGCTATACCGTTGCCGCTATCACCTTGCACTGGTTGACCGCGGCGTTGATCGTCGTGTCGGTCGGCCTTGGTCTATATATGGTCGGGCTCAAGTTGAGCCCGTTGAAGCTGAGACTCTATTCCTGGCACAAGTGGGTCGGCGTCACGATCTTTCTGCTGGTAGCCGCGCGCCTGATTTGGAGGGTGACGCATACGCCACCGCCGCCGCCAGCAGGTCCGAAATGGCAGCAGACCGCGGCGGCGCTGAATCACTGGCTGCTGTACGCGCTGCTGGTGTGCATCCCCATCTCGGGTTGGCTGATGAGCTCTGCCTACGGCGTACCGGTCGTCTACTTCGGCGTGATCCGGTTGCCGGACCTGGTGGCCAAGCACAAAGAGCTCGGCGATGCCCTGAAGCAACTGCACGAAGTACTTGCCTTCAGCATGCTCGCATTGGTGACGCTCCACGTGATCGCTGCGGTCAAGCATCACATGGTGGATCGCGACGATGTTTTGCATCGCATGCTCCCACTCGTGAAACCACGCCGGGAACAACAGCAATGATCTCCTTCCGGTCCGCCCTCACCACCTGCGCCGTCGTCGCCGCTTTGCTGTGCCCGGCCGCGAACGCGCATGCCCAACGCGTCTCCGCAGTCGACACAAACAAAAGCGCCATCACTTTCGTGTCGAAGCAGATGAATGTACCGGTGGAAGGCAAGTTCGGAAAATTTTCAGCGCAGCTCGCATTCGATCCCGCTCAACCAAGCCAGGGCCGTGTGCAGGTAGACGTGGACCTCGCCAGCATCGACACTGGAAGCGAAGAAGCCAACGACGAAGTCAAGGGCAAAGGCTGGTTCGACGTAAAGAACTATCCTACCGCCCGCTTCGTATCGAGCTCCGTAAAGAGCCTCGGTGCGGGCCGCTATGAAGTCGCCGGAAAGTTGACTATCAAGGGGCGCAGCAAGGACGTCACCGCACCTTTCACTTACAAGTCGGCCGGGGTTAGTGGCATGTTCGAAGGCTCCTTAGCGCTCAAGCGCCTCGACTACGGCATCGGTGAAGGGGCGTGGTCTGACACCGACACGGTCGCGAACGAGGTACAGATCAAGTTCCGGTTCTCGGCGGCAAAGCAATGACAACCAATGGAGATTCGAATGCAGAAGCGGTATGCAGCGATCCTGATGTTCTCGGCTGGTGTTCTGTCAGCACCGGTGGGGGCGGTCGACACCTATAGCATCGATCTCCGCCATACTCATCCAAGCTACGAGATCGATCACTTCGGCTGGTCGGTCCAGCGCGGCCGCTTCGACAACGTCACCGGCACCATTGTCCTGGATCGAGCCGCCAGGACCGGGAGCGTGGACGTGCGCATCGAGGTCAGCTCGGTCAGCACCGGTGTGAGCAAGCTCGATGAGCATCTCAAGAGCGAAGACTTCTTCAACGCCGCAAAGTATCCGACCATCGACTTCAAGGCTTCCAAGATCGCGTTCAACGGAGATGCGCCCAGCTCCGTGCCTGGCGAAATGACCATGCTGGGCGTCACCAAGCCCGTCACCCTGAACATCACCCGCTTCACCTGCGGGCAGCACCCGATGCTCAAGAAGGAAGTGTGCGGAGCCGAAGCCAGCGCCACGATCAAGCGCTCCGATTTCGGCATGACCAAGTACGTCCCCGCGCTCGGCGACGAGGTCAAGCTGCTGATCAACGTCGAGGCGCTCAAGCAATAGACCGGCGATTCCGTCCAGATCACACTAGGGCGCGGGAGCGCCCCTCTTTTGTTTCGTCTATCCTGCCCGCATGTCGCTCGCCGTGCTGCACAGCCGTGCCATCTCGGGCATGGACGCCCCGCCGGTGACGGTGGAGGCGCACCTCGCCAACGGGTTGCCCACCTTCACCATCGTTGGACTGCCTGATACCGAGGTAAAAGAAGCGAAGGACCGGGTGCGCGCAGCGCTGCAGACCGCGCGCTTCGCGTTCCCCGCGCGGCGCATCACGGTAAACCTGGCGCCGGCCGATCTGCCCAAGGAGAGCGGTCGTTTCGATCTCCCCATTGCACTGGGCATTCTCGCTGCGACCGGGCAAGTCCCGGGCGACAAGTTCACCGAGCTCGAGTTTGCCGGAGAGCTCGCACTGACGGGCGAGCTGCGGCCCATCCGTGGCGCGCTCGCCATGACCTACCGGGCCCATCACTCGGGACGGGCCTTCGTGCTGCCCGAACCTAACGCAGCCGAAGCGGCGCTGGTACACGACGCTGCAGTCTACCCGGCCCGCACCCTGCTGCAAGTGTGCGCGCATCTCACGGGAGCCGAGCCGCTGCAGCGCTGGTCACAACCGACGCAGAGCAGTGAAGCCGCATATCCTGACCTGAGCGACGTGCGCGGCCAGGCGCAGGCCAAGCGCGCGCTGGAGGTGGCCGCAGCGGGCGCACACAGCCTGATCATGTCCGGTCCGCCGGGCACCGGCAAGACCATGCTCGCCGAGCGCCTGGCCGGCATCCTGCCCCGCATGACCGAAGAAGAAGCGCTGGAGTCCGCCGCCCTGCAGTCTCTTGGCACACGCGGATTCGACGTGAGCCGCTGGAGGCAGCGGCCGTTTCGTGCGCCTCACCACACAGCATCGGGTGTTGCGTTGGTCGGCGGCGGCAGCCCGCCGCGCCCCGGCGAGATCTCGATGGCGATGCATGGCGTGCTGTTCATGGATGAGCTGCCGGAATTCCAGCGTCATGTCCTCGAAGCACTGCGCGAGCCGCTGGAGTCTGGCCGCATCACGATCTCGCGCGCAGCGCAGCAGGCGGACTTTCCGGCCCGCTTCCAGCTGGTGACGGCGATGAATCCCTGTCCCTGCGGTTATCTCGGCCACTACAGCGGCAAGTGCCATTGCACGCCCGACCAGGTGGCACGCTACCGCCGCCGGATTTCCGGTCCACTACTTGACCGGATCGACATCCACATCGAGGTGCCGGCTGTGCCACCGGAGGAGCTCGCGCGGCGGCGTGAAGGCGAGGTGAGCGGAGCGGTCCGCGCGCGGGTGAGCGCTGCACGCGAACGCCAGCTTGCGCGCCAAGGCAAGCCCAACGCTCAGCTCTCGTCCCGTGAAGTGGGGCAGCACGCGACGCCGGATGCGCAAGGGGAGCTGCTACTCAAGCAGGCGATCAGTCGCCTGGGCCTGTCCGCACGCGGTTTTCATCGCATTCTGAAAGTGGCTCGATCGATCGCCGACCTGGCGGGCGAGGCTCGTGTCGCGTCAGCGCACGTGGCCGAGGCCATTCAATACCGCAGGACCGATCACCGCTGAGAGGGCTTCCGCGTGCGAGATGCTCTCGCGCGGCACACTACAACCGAATGAAAGAACTGCACGGCTGGCAAGAGGAGCAGCGCTCCGCCCACCTGTATCGCGTGCTGGCCGAGATGGAGCGGGGGAGTCCGCGCGAGAGGCTGTTTCGCGAGCTGGCGCGCGAGGCCGCTGCGCAATCGCAGATCTGGGCGGAGGCCGCTCGCAAAGCGGGCCAATCGGTACCCGTGGCCTACCGGCCGGACCTCCGTACTCGCATCGCCGAGCGGCTCACCCGGCAGCTTGGGCCGCGCCACATGCGGGCGATGCTCGCCGCAATGAAAGTGCGCGGCATGTCGGTGTACGGCAACGTGGATCCGGGGCATCCCATGCCGGACACTTCCAGCGGACTCGAGCGCCGCCACCGTGGTCTCGCGGGCGGTGGAAACCTGCGCGCCGCCGTGTTCGGCGTCAACGACGGGCTGGTCTCCAACGCCAGCCTGATTCTGGGCGTGGCCGGCGCATCAGCCGACGCTGGCATCATCCTGCTGTCTGGCGTCGCCGGCCTGCTCGCTGGCGCTTTCTCCATGGCGTCGGGCGAGTATGTATCGGTCCGCTCCCAGCGCGAAATGTACGAGTACCAGATCGGGTTGGAGCGCGACGAGCTGAAAGCTTACCCCGACGAGGAAGCAAAGGAGCTGGCCTTGATCTACGAAGCGCGCGGACTCGCCTGGGACGAGGCCAAGCGGCTGGCCGATTCCATGATCGCCGATCCGGAGCGCGGACTGGATACGCTGGCGCGCGAAGAGCTGGGGCTCAATCCCGACGAGCTCGGCTCACCGTTCGGCGCGGCTGCCTTCTCGTTCCTGTCCTTCGCCGCGGGTGCGCTCATCCCCCTCCTTCCATTCCTGTTCGGCCGCGGGCCGAGCACGCTGGTCGTTTCCATCGCGCTCACGGGGCTGTCGTTGTTCGGTGTAGGTTCTACACTCAGCCTGTTCACCGGCAGAAGCGCGCTGCGCGGCGGCGTGCGTATGCTCTTGATCGGCGCCGCGGCCGGCGCGTTGACCTTCGCGATCGGACGGCTGCTCGGCGTGAGCCTCGCGTGAAACAAGGTCAAACCGGGTCGAGCGCGATTGACACCCGAGGCCGCGCCCGCTAATCTCCCATGCATCGCGCCGATTTGATCGCAGCTTGCGGGCGCTTATACAAATGTCGCTAAAGCGCGGGTGAAGAATCAGCAACCCGTCCGCGCACGCGGCCGGGTTTTTTGTTTCATGGACCACAATCGCATCGCCAATCTGCATCGCCTGCTGGGTCAGCGCATCCTGATCCTGGATGGCGCGATGGGCACCATGATCCAGGCGCACGGCCTCGACGCGCACGCTTATCGCGGCGATCTGTTCCGCGATCACGCCTGCGATCAAAAAGGCAACAACGATCTGCTCACTTTGACACAGCCCGGCATCGTCGCCGGCATCCATCGCGCCTACCTCGAAGCGGGCGCCGACATCGTCGAGACCAATACCTTCAACTCCACGCACATCTCGATGGCCGACTACGGGATGCAGGACAACGTGCGGGAGCTGAATCTCGCAGGCGCGCGCCTGGCGCGCGAGGCGGCGGATGAGTTCACCAAGCTCACTCCAGACCGGCCACGCTTCGTCGCTGGCGTTCTCGGTCCGACCAATCGAACCGCCTCGATCTCACCGGACGTCAATCACCCGGGCGCGCGCAATGTGAGCTTCGACGAGTTGGCCGCGGCCTACGCCGAAGCGCTCGCCGGCCTGGCGGAGGGCGGCGCCGATCTCATCATGGTCGAGACGATCTTCGATACGCTCAATGCCAAGGCCGCCCTGTTTGCGCTGGACGAGCACTTCGAGCACACCGGCGTGCGCCTGCCGGTGATGATTTCGGGCACGATCACCGATCGTTCGGGCCGCACGCTGTCGGGCCAGACGGTGGCGGCGTTCTGGACTTCGGTAGCGCACGCGCGTCCGTTCTCGATCGGTCTTAACTGCGCGCTCGGGGCCAAGGATCTGCGCCCGCATATCGAGGAGCTCGCCGCCACGGCGGACACGCATACCTCGCTGCACCCCAACGCCGGTCTGCCCAACGAGATGGGCGAATACGACGAGTCGCCCGAGTACATGGCGTCGATCCTGCGCGAATTCGCGCAAGCCGGGTTCCTCAACATCGTGGGGGGATGCTGCGGCACCACGCCAGCGCACATTCGCGCCATCGCCGACGCGGTGCGCCCGTTCGCACCGCGCCAGGTGCCTAACGCGGAGAAAAAACTGCGGCTGTCGGGGCTCGAGCCGCTCAACATCGGCGACGATTCGCTGTTCGTCAACGTCGGTGAGCGTACCAACGTCACCGGCTCGCGCGCCTTCTCGCGCATGATTCTCGGCGGCGATTACGCGCAGGCCCTGAACGTCGCGCGCCAGCAGGTCGAGAACGGCGCGCAGATGATCGACGTGAACATGGACGAGGCCATGCTCGACTCGAACGCGGCCATGGCCTCGTTTCTCAACCTCATCGGCTCCGAGCCGGACATCGCGCGCGTACCGCTCATGATCGACTCCAGCAAATGGAGCGTGATCGAAGCCGGCCTCAAGTGCGTGCAGGGCAAGGCGGTGGTGAATTCGATCAGCCTGAAAGAAGGCGAGGCTGAGTTCCTGCGCCAGGCCAAGCTGGTGCGGCGCTATGGCGCTGCCGCCGTGGTCATGGCGTTCGACGAGCGGGGTCAGGCCGATACCCTGGCGCGTCGCATCGAGATCTGTTCGCGGGCCTATCACCTGCTGGTGAAGGAGGCCGGCTTCCCGCCCGAGGACATCATCTTCGATCCGAACATCTTCGCCGTCGCGACTGGCATCGAAGAGCACAATCGCTACGCCCTGGACTACATCGAATCCACGCGCGCGCTCAAGCAGGCGCTGCCGCACGTCAAGGTAAGCGGCGGCGTATCGAACATCTCCTTCTCGTTTCGCGGCAACGAGCCGGTGCGCGAGGCGATCCACACCGCATTCCTGTACCACGCCGTGCAGGCCGGCATGAACATGGGCATCGTCAACGCCGGACAGCTAGGCGTGTACCAGGAGATTCCGTCCGACCTGCTGGAACGGGTCGAAGACGTGCTGCTCAACCGCCGGTCGGATGCTACCGAGCGGCTGGTCGCGTTCGCCGAAGGCTACAGCCGCGCCGGCAAGGCAGTGGTCGAAGATCTTGCCTGGCGCAAGGGCAGCGTCCAGGAGCGCCTCACGCACGCCCTGGTCAAGGGCATCGACACGTGGGTGGTCGAGGACACCGAGGAAGCGCGCCTGAAGTACGAGCACCCGATCCAGGTGATCGAAGGCCCGCTCATGGATGGCATGAACGTGGTCGGAGATCTGTTCGGCGCGGGCAAGATGTTCCTGCCGCAGGTGGTCAAGTCGGCGCGCGTGATGAAGCGCGCGGTCGCGCACCTCGTCCCCTACATCGAGGAAGAGAAGCGCACCTCCGGGAGCGAACACAAGACCAAGGGCAAGATCGTCATCGCCACCGTGAAGGGCGACGTGCACGACATCGGCAAGAACATCGTCTCGGTCGTGCTCCAGTGCAACAATTTCGATGTAGTCAACCTCGGCGTGATGGTGCCGGCGGAACAGATCCTGCAGACCGCGCGCAGCGAGAACGCCGACCTCATCGGCTTGTCCGGCCTGATCACTCCGTCTCTGGAGGAGATGGCGCATGTCGCCAAGGAGATGGAACGTCAGGGCTTCCAGGTTCCGCTGCTGATCGGCGGTGCCACCACGTCGCGCGTGCACACGGCGGTGAAGATCGAGCCCAACTACTCGGGGCCCACAGTCTGGGTGCCGGACGCGTCGCGCAGCGTCGGCGTATGCACGAGCCTCACCAGCGCCGGACTGCGCGCCGACTACATCCGCAAGGTCAAAGAGGACAACGAGCGCACCCGCCAGCAGCACAGAGGCAAGAAAGGGCAGGCTCCGCACCACACCCTGGCCGAGGCGCGCGCACGCGGCCTCGCGACGGATTGGGCGAGCTACGCCCCGCCCACGCCAGCCTTGCTTGGGGTCAAGGCTATGAAGCGCTATCCGCTGGCGGACATCGCGCAGCTCATCGACTGGACCCCGTTCTTCCAGACGTGGGAGCTCAGCGGCCGTTACCCCAAGATCCTGCACGACTCGGTCGTCGGCGAAGCGGCGCGCAACCTGTTCGCCGATGCGCAGGCCATGCTGACGCGTATCATCGAGGAGCGGTGGCTGGAGGCGAGCGGGGTGATAGGGTTGTTGCCGGCCAACAGCGTGAATGCGGACGACATCGAGGTGTACACCGACGAGTCGCGGGCCCAGGTCGCGGCCCGCTTCCACTTCCTCAGGCAGCAGATGGTCAAGCCCGAGGATCGCGCCAACCACTGTCTCGCCGACCTCGTCGCGCCGAAGGCCTCCGGAGTCAGGGACTACCTCGGCTGCTTCGCGGTGACAGCCGGCCTCGGCATCGAAGCGCACCTGGAAGCTTATGAGGAGAAGCACGACGATTACAGCGCGATCATGCTCAAGGCGCTGGCGGATCGGCTGGCCGAAGCCTTCGCGGAGCTCATGCATCTGCGCGTGCGGCGGGAATTCTGGGGCTATGCCGCGGCGGAGAACCTGAGCCTGGAGCAGCTGATCGATGAGAGTTATCGCGGCATCCGCCCGGCGCCGGGTTACCCGGCCTGCCCCGACCACACCGAGAAGGGCTCGCTGTTCGACTTGCTGCAGGCGCCGCTCAACACGGGCATCACCCTCACCGAGAGCTTCGCGATGCTGCCGACCGCGGCTGTGAGCGGATTCTATTTCTCGCATCCGGATGCGCGCTACTTCGCCGTGGGGAAGATCGACCGCGATCAAGCGCAGGACTACGCGCGGCGCAAGGGCGTGCCGCTGGAAACGGTCGAGCGATGGCTCGCGTCCGCCCTGTCGTATGAGCCCGGGCAGCAGGGCGTCGCGTTGCCAGCATGAGGACGCTCTGACATTGCCGTCATGAGCAAACGCGCTCGATCCTGCTGCAACAAGCTGCGCATTGCATGCGCTGTCGCGCTATCGACCTGCCTCTCGATCGCGTTCGCGCACGGCGAGCCGGCACGGCTGCATCACTACAGCGTGGCCATCGACGAGAGCCTTGTCACGCTGCGCGTGCGCGCCTGCTTCAGCGGTGCGCCGCCACGCCGGCTGGTGGCCGCATCCATCGACGCTGAGGATGCGCTCGAGAAAGCGGAGCTGGAGGGCGCGAAGCGCACCTTCACCACGAACGGTACCGAGATGCGTCTGGGCAGCTTGCCGGACGGCGCCTGCATCACATATGCCGTCGACCTCGGCCGACTCACGACGAGCTCCAGCAAAGCGCGCGCAGGGCAGCGCATCGACGGCGACCTCATCACCGATCTCGGCACATGGTTCTGGCGTCCGGACGTGCTCGGAGCGGACGAAGATATCGACGTGGAGTTCGAGCTGCCGGCGGGGATTTCGGTCTCGACACCGTGGCAGATCACTGCACTGGACGGGCGCGTTGTGCATCGCGTCGGTCATGGGCCCTACGATTGGCCGGCCGCGATCGCCTTCGGGCACTTCAGCGAGCGCATCCTGGAGCTGCCCCAGGCACGCCTGCGCATCGCGCTTCTCGGGGAATCGAAGCTGGATCAGGCGCGCATCACCAATTGGCTGCGCCGCGCTGCAGCCGCCGTGACGACCTTGTATGGACGCTTCCCGGTGCCTGCCGTACAGATCATCGTCGTGCCCGGCGCGCGCGGGAAGGAGGCTGTGCCATCGGCTTACGTGCTGCGCGGCGGCGGACTCTCCGCGCACTTCTTCGTCAATCAAAACCGGCCCGGCGAAGAGCTGGACGCCGACTGGACCGCGGTGCACGAGCTGTCGCACCTGCTGCTGCCTTACGTGCTGTCGACCGACGCCTGGCTGTCCGAGGGCGCCGCCAGCTATTTCGAGCATGTGCTGCGCGCCCGCGCCGGGTCCATCGGGGCACAAGAAGCGTGGCAGCGCATCCATGACGGCTTCAAACGGGGCATGCAAAGCGGCGCACGCGGGCAGAGCCTGGCGGACGCAACCGAGCGCATGTACCGCAGCGGGGCATTCCTGCGCGTGTACTGGGAGGGGGCCGCGATCATGCTGCTCGCGGATCAGCGGCTGCGCAGCCGCACCGGAGGCGGCCAATCGCTGGGCTCGGCGCTCGACGCGCTGCAGCGCTGCTGCTTGTCGCCCAACGTCGGCTGGACCGGTCGGGAGGTCTTCAGCAAGCTCGACGAGCTCACCGGCACGACGGTGTTCGCTGAACTGTACGAAGAGTATGTGCACTCTGCCACCCTGCCCGACATGGCCGAGACCGATCAGCTGCTTGGCCTGCAGCAGATGGCGGACGGAAGAGTCGTGCTGCTCGAGGAGGCGCCGCAGCGCGACGCTCGCGATGCCATCATGCGGACAGCGGAGCGTAGGTCGACGCAACCCGGCCACGCCGCCGGCGCAGCGCAGGTAAGTCCCGATAGACAGTGAGCCCGGTCGACCCATGGACGCTGCGCTCGCGTATCTGCATTTCGCCTCCATCATGCTGCTGACCGCCTTCCTGGTAAGCGAGCTTTGCCTCTGCACGCCGCGTCTGCGCCTCGAACAGGTGCCGATGCTTGCGCGGCTGGATCTGCTCTACCTCGTAGCCGCGATCGCTGTCTTGGCGAGTGGTGTCCTGCGCGTGTTCGTCACGGGCAAAGGCCCCGGCTTCTATCTGAGCAACCCGGTCTTCTACATCAAGCTGGCTCTTTTCCTGGCCATCGGGCTGGTCTCGATCTCGCCCACAGTGCAGTTCCTGCGTTGGAGGCGCGCGCTGGACACGGGCGAACAGCCTGTCCTCCAGGCAGGCGATATCCGCACGGCACGGCGCTACATCTTGCTCGAACTGGCGCTGCTGGCCTTCGTTCCGCTCATGGCCGTGCTGATGGCGCGCGGCATCGGATTGCAACGCTGAGGCGCGGCCATCTATCCGGCACTGGACTCCCGCGTATGACCTCCCACGAGCTCTGCTTCCTGACCGCCACCGAGCTGGCGCGTCGCATCCGTCGCCGCGACGTGTCGTGCGAGGAGGTGATGCGCGCGCACATCGACCAGATCGAGCGCGTCAATCCGTCGGTAAACGCCATCGTGACCTTCGTCCCGGAGCAGGCTTTGACCGCCGCGCGCGCGGCCGATGCAGCCCTCGCCCGGGGACAGGCACCGGCACCCGAGGCTGCGCCTCTGTACGGGCTCCCGGTCGCTCACAAGGATCTCGTGCTGACCAAAGGAATGCGAACCACGTTCGGATCACCGCTGTTCCGCGACTTCGTCCCAGACACGGATTCGCTCATCGTCGAACGCCTCAAGGCCGGGGGGGCCATTACCCTGGGCAAGACCAACACCCCGGAGTTCGGCGCCGGCTCGCAAACCTTCAATCCGGTATTCGGGGCCACCCGCAACCCATACGACGTGAGCAGAACCTGCGGCGGGAGCAGCGGCGGCGCGGCGGTTGCGCTCGCCTGCGGCATGGTGCCTGTCGCCGACGGCAGCGATCTCGGCGGCAGCCTGCGCAACCCGGCCAGCTTCTGCAACGTCGCGGGCTTCCGGCCATCCGCGGGCCGCGTGCCGTCCTGGCCTGCCTACAACGCGTGGTACTCGCTCGCGGTTCTCGGACCGATGGCGCGGACGGTACAGGATCTCGCGTTGCAGCTGACCGCCATGGCTGGGCCCGACGCGCGTGCACCGATTTCGATCGCAGAACCCGGCTCGGTCTTCGCACGACCTCTGGAGCGTGAGTTCAAGGGCGTGCGCCTGGCTTGGAGCCGCGCTCTGGGCGGATTGCCGGTGCAGCCAGAGGTAACCGCGGTGCTCGAGCGCCAGCGCCACGTGTTCGAGGAGCTCGGCATGATCGTGGACGAAGCGCAGCCCGATCTGGCCGAGGCCGACGAGGCGTTCAAGGTCCTGCGCGCCTACAACTTCGAGCTGTCCTATGGAGCGCTGTTCGAGAAGAGCCGCGACCAGATGAAGGACACGGTGGTGTGGAACATCGAGCAGGGTCTTGCGCTCAGCGGACCGCAGGTCGCCCGCGCCGAGCGCAAGCGTACCGAGCTCTATCATCGCGTGCGCGAGTTCATGCAGCGCTACTCCTTCCTGGCGGCGCCAGTTGTACAGGTCCTGCCGTTCGACGTGAGTGAACCCTGGGTGCGCGAGATCAACGGGCAGCCGATGGCAACCTACGTGGACTGGATGCGGTCGTGCTACTTCGTGAGCGTCACCGGCCTGCCGGCCATCTCGGTGCCGTGCGGCTTCAGCACCGAGGGACTGCCGGTCGGGCTCCAGATCGTCGGGCAGCACCAGGACGACTTCGGCGTGCTGCAGCTGGCGCACGCGTTCGAGCGCCACACCGGCTTCTGGAAAACCAGGCCTGGGATCGCGTCCAGCAGCTCCCAGGTTTGACGCCCTTCGCCGTGCGGGGCATAGTGCCCTGAACAGTCGTTCACCAACAATCAAACAGCGGAGGAGAAGAACCCATGTCGAAATCGTTGCTGCGCGCCGTATACGGTTGCGCGTTCCTGGCCCTCGTCTCGAGCAGCGTCGCTTGTGCGCACGAGTGCAGCGGCACGATCAGTGCGGACGAAGCGCTGCGCGCCGAGGATGCCCGCTACGCGGCTCAGACCAGCCGCGACTTCGCTGCTCTCCAGCAGCTGCTCGGAGACGACCTGGTCTACATCCACTCCAGCGCCATCGTCGACAACAAGGCGAGTTACATCGAGGTCCAGCGCGCCGCAACCGTGATCTACCGGAAGATGAGGCGCAGCGACGTCACCGTGAGAACCTACGGTTGCGTGGCCATCATCACCGGCATCGGCAACTTTGACGTGACCGTCAAAGGCGAGGACCTCGCGGTGGAGATCCGCTTTCACAGCATCTGGGCCAAGCGCGCCGCGGGAGTCCAGTTCATCTCGTGGGAGGCCACGCGCGTCCCGCCTAAGCAGTAGCGCCCCGCGCGAGCGCGTGCGGCGCGACGCACGGCAGGAGGGCTTCGCCAGCGTCGGGCTTCGCTCCAATGTCCGCAGCCATGCCTCAGGAGATCGCACAGTCCAAACCACAGGAGAGCGTGCAGGAAACGCTGCAGCAGATCCTGGAGCTGCTGGATAAACAGCAGCTGGTCGAGGACCTGGTCCACAAGCAGGCCGGTCCGCGCCAGCAACTGGTCGAGGGCCTGGTCCACAAGCAGCACATGGCCGGGCTGCAGGCCAAGCTCGCGGCGCTGCACCCGGCCGATGTCGCCTACATCCTCGAGGCGCTCCCGCTCGCGCGCCGGCTGCGGGTGTGGGATCTGGTCCAGGGCGAGCGCGAAGGTGAGGTCCTGCTGGAGCTGTCGGAGCCGGTGCGCGAAACCCTCATCGCGCACATGGAACCGGAGGAGCTGGTCGCCGCCGCCGAGCAGCTCGACACGGATGAGCTCGCGGATCTCGCGCCCGATCTGCCCGAGGACGTCATGGACGACGTCTTCAAGGCGCTCCCCGTGGCGGAGCGCGAGCAGCTGCGGGCGGCGATGTCCTACCGCGAGGACGCGGTCGGTGCGCTGATGGATTTCGACCTCGTTACCGTGCGTGACGACATCACGCTGGAGGTCGTGCTGCGTTACCTGCGACGCCTGGACGAGCTGCCGGATCACACCGATCAGCTCTTCGTGGTCGACCGGCGCGAGACGCTGCGCGGCGCGCTTCCGCTCAACCGGCTTCTGGTGAACGACCCGGAGGTGCGGGTGCGCGACGTGATGAAGACGGACATGCTGGTGCTGCGCGACGAAGACCGGGCGCAGGACGCGGCCCAGGCCTTCGAGCGCTACGATCTGGTGACGGCACCGGTCACGGACCGGCGCAATCG
>DATJZQ010000150.1:0-15117 GCA_035499005.1 Burkholderiales bacterium
CCGGTTGTTCATGACCGGTAGCACGTCGCTGTACGCGGTGTACGTGGAAACGAGAGGCGGCCCGATTGGGGGTTGAGCAAAGATTCGATCCTTCCTGCCCCGCCCGGAGCTCCGGGCGGGGTTTTTTGTCCTCCTAGCTACTTTATCTGCACGCGGAGAGCAGCCGGTCGATCGTGTGCTGTGCGCGGTGCAGATAGCCCGCGCCAAACAGGTTGAGGTGGTTGAGCACGTGATACAGGTTGTACAGCTCACGTCGCTCGCGGTGCCCTGCCTCGAGTGGCCAGGCTTGCTGGTACGCGTGGTAGAACTCGGGCGCGAAACCGCCGAACAGAAGGGTCATGGCGAGGTCTGCCTCGCGGTCACCGTAGTAAACCGCGGGGTCGAAGATCACGGGCTCGTCACCGGCGCTCGCCGCGGCGTTTCCACCCCACAGATCGCCGTGCAGCAGCGAGGCGACGGGGCGGCGGCTCCCCAACAATTGACCGAGCCGCTCCAGCAGCATCTGCCCTCGCCCGCGCAACGCGCCGCGGTGGCCATTGCGGTAAGCCAGCTCGAGCTGGTACCCGAGACGATGTCTGCCCCAGAAGGCGCACCAGTCCGACTCCTGGTGGTTGACTTGCGGCGTGGATCCGATCGTGTTGTCGCGCGTCCAGCCAAACTGCCCCTGCGTGACGCGATGCATCGCTGCGAGCTGCTCGCCTAGAAGGGCCATGGCGCGCGGCCGCGCCGGCGCCAGCGGCAGATATTCGAGCGTCAGCCAGGCTCGCTCGGCATCGCTGCCGGTGCAGATGGGACGCGGGACACGCACGCTGCGAGTGGCAGCGATCTCTTCCAGCCCCGCGGCCTCTGCCTCGAACATGGCCAGCGTGGATGCTGCGTTGAGCTTGACGAAGAAGTCGCGGCCGCCGGCGAGAAGACGAAACCCCTGATTGATGCACCCGCCGCCGATCAAGCTTGTCTGCTGCGCCTCGCAGGGTCTCCCCGTGGCGTGCGCGATCGAGCGCGCCACCGCGTGCCACACTGCGTCCAGCATCGGGATGCAGTCAGGATTTCAGCTCGGCGCGCGCTCGTGCGATGGCAGAGCGCACCTGTTCAGGTGCGGTGCCGCCGATGTGATTGCGCGCGCGCAACGATCCATCGAGCGTCAGCACTCCGAACACGTCGTCGGCGATCAAGGGTGAGAAGCGCTGCAGCTCCTCGAGCGCAAGCCCGGACAGGTCCAAACCCCGTTCCGACGCATGCCGCACGGCGCGCGAGACGGCCTCGTGTGCGTCCCGGAACGCGGCTCCCTTCTTCACGAGATAGTCGGCCAGATCTGTGGCGGTTGCGAATCCCTCCGCGGCAGCGTGCCGCATGGCTTCCGCGTTTACGCTGATGCCATTCATCATCTCGGCAAACACGCGCAGCGTATCGATCAGGGTGTCGGCGAGGTCGAACAGCGGCTCCTTGTCCTCCTGGTTGTCCTTGTTGTAGGCCAGCGGCTGGGACTTCATGAGCGTGAGCAGCGCGACCAGGTGGCCGTTCGTCCGGCCGGTTTTCCCGCGCACGAGCTCCGGTACGTCCGGGTTCTTCTTCTGCGGCATGATCGAGGAGCCGGTGCAGTAACGGTCCTCGAGCGCGACGAAGCCGAAGCGCGGACTCATCCACAGGATCAGCTCCTCGGACAGGCGCGACAGGTGCGTCATGAGCAGAGCTGCTGCCGCTGCGAACTCGATGGCGAAGTCGCGATCGGAGACCGCATCCAGCGAATTGAGACACAGGCCCTCGAAACCCAACTCGCGTGCGACCATGTCGCGGTCGATCGGATAGGTGGTGCCGGCGAGCGCGGCCGCGCCCAGAGGCAACAGATTGGTGCGCCGCCTGCAGTCGGCCAGCCGGCCCCGGTCCCGTTTCAGCATCTCGTAGTAGGCCATCAAATGGTGACCGAAACTCACCGGCTGCGCGACCTGCAGGTGAGTGAAGCCGGGCATCACCGTATCCGCGTGGCGCTCCGCGAGGTCGATGAGCCTCGATTGCAGCGACCGGGCGAGCGGGTCGATTTCGTCGAGCGTAGCGCGCAGCCACAACCGGACGTCGGTCGCAACCTGGTCGTTGCGCGAGCGCCCGGTGTGCAGCCGCTTTCCGGCCTCGCCGACGAGATCGGTGAGGCGCTTCTCGATGTTGAGATGAACGTCCTCCAGATCGACCGACCAGGGGAAGCGGGCGGCCCGGATCTCGCTCTGGATCTGCGCCATGCCGCGCTCGATGTCCTTCAGATCCTGCTCCGACAGCACGCCGACCTTGCACAGCATGCGCGCATGGGCGAGCGAGGCCGCAACGTCGAACTCTGCCAGGCGCCGGTCGAAGCTCACTGACGCGGTGAAGTGCTTGACCGTATCGTCAACCGCCTCTTTGAAGCGGCCGGACCAGGGCTTGTTGTCGGAGCTGTCGTGTTGCATCGGCAATTCGATTTGGTGGGCGAGGCGATTGGCGGTAGACCGCTGAGCTTACCGCCCGCGAGCGCATGTACCCAGCCTCGCGCTATCCGCGCCGGCTGGCACAGCCTGTGCTCCGCTCTGCTGCCAAGACCCGGTCTCGGCTCAAAAAGCTCATTGCGACAGGGGCTTGCAACGATGAAGAGTATAAATCAAAACGTTCATCAGGACGCCCTGCCGGACTTCGGCAATCTGGGCGTGATCCTGCGCATCGTGCTGATCGTGCTCGCCCTGTCCGCGTTTCTCGCTCTGGCACAGGCGAGCAACTGGCAGACCGTTGTGCCGCTGTTTCTGGAAGTGTCCGCGCCGGTTCAGCCGGTGCTGGTGCTGAGCATTCTGACGCTGTCGGGGTCGAGCCGCTGGCTGCGCCGCCTCGACTACCGAACCGGAGTTCTGGCGGTGGTGCTGATCGAGCTGCTGATCGTCACCATCGTGTATCGCACCGCCGGCGAGTTCTTCGGCGGCGACCCGTCTGACCAGCTGGGGCGCTACTGGCTGTTCACGCTGGCAGCCGCCGGCTTGATCCTCTACTACTTTCATCTGCGCAACCGTGCGCTGTCCCCCGCTCTGACCGAGGCCAGGCTGCAGGCGCTGCAGGCCCGCATCCGCCCGCATTTCCTGTTCAATAGCATCAACGCCGTCCTGAGCCTGATCCGGCAGGCACCGAAGCGCGCCGAGACGGCACTCGAGGACATGGCGGAGCTGTTCCGCGTGCTGATGGCCGACAACCGGGCCTTGTCCACTTTGGCCGGCGAGATCGAGCTGACGCGGCAGTATTTGAACCTCGAGCAGCTGCGCCTGGGCGACCGCCTCGGAGTGGAATGGCACACCGAGAACATGCCGGGCGAGGCGCTGATTCCGCCCCTGGTGCTGCAGCCGCTGGTGGAAAACGCGGTGTACCACGGCATCGAGCCCTGCTCTGAGACCGGCGTCATCAGCATCAACGTCTACAAAGCGCGCGATGAGGTGCATCTCGTGCTGCGCAACCCGTATCGCAAGGACGGCAATCATCACGCGGGCAACAAGATGGCCCTCGCCAACATCCGCGAGCGCCTGGCCCTGCACTTCGACGCCGAGGCGAGCCTCAAGAGCAGCGTGAGCGACGATGCCTATCAGGTGCACATCGTGATCCCTTATCGCACGGAGGCGCGATGAACAAACGCGGCCAGAATCTGCGTGTCGTCGTGGCTGACGACGAAGCGCCGGCGCGCAGCCGCATCCGCGACCTGCTGGAAGACTGCGCCGCCAGCCTGGCGCTCGAGGTCGTAGGGGAGGCAGTCAACGGGCATGCGCTGGTCAACATGTTGCAGAACACGCAGGCCGACGTGGTGCTGCTCGACATCCGCATGCCGGAAATGGACGGCATCGAAGCGGCTCAGCACATCCAGAAGCTGCTTGACGCGCCGTCGGTGATCTTCACCACAGCCTACGACGCGTACGCGGTGAAGGCATTCGAGCTGCATGCCGTCGACTATCTGGTCAAGCCGATCCGCCTGCGCCGCTTGTACGACGCGCTCGCTCGCGTGCGCTCCGTAACGCCGCTGAGCCTCGACGTCCTGCAGCAGCTCACGCCCGATCCGCGCAAGCATCTGTCGGTGCAGGAGCGCGGGCGCCTGCTGCTGGTGCCGGTGGACAAGGTCTTGTTCATGCGCGCGGAGCTGAAGTATGTGACCATCCGCACCGCAGAGCGGGAGTACCTGCTCGAGGAATCGCTGACACGGCTGGAGCAGGAGTTTCACGAGCGCTTCGTGCGCGTGCACCGCAGCTACCTGGTGGCGCGAGAGCACGTGGAGAGCTTCGAGCGCGGCGCGGACGGGAGTGAGAGCGGATGGATCGTCAAACTGCGCGGTCTCGAGGAAAGGCTGCCGGTGAGCCGCCGCCAGCAGCATGTCATGCGGGAGTTCGGGCGGTTCTAGAGCGCATTTCGCGGTCACTCGCGGCCGCGCTGTTGGTTGTCACTGCTTTGGTATTACCTCCGCCCAGCACCTCGGCTGCGGAAGATGTGTTCCAAGTCCTTGGCCCCGAGTTGCTCGGCAGCTCGGCCGGCGACCTGTTCGACGGGTCAGAGTTTTCGTGCAGTCAGGATCGCACGGACCCCAGCATCCAGCGCTGCACCTCGCCACCCAACGCCCCCTGGACCTTAGACGGGATCGGCGCGACTGCGGTAGAAGCGCTGGTCAAAGATGGGCGCCTGGTGCAGATAGCGGTCTATTTCCGAGAAGCCCGCTTCACGCAGCTGTTGGCGGCCTTGTCGACGCGGCTCGGTGACGGCGACGACTGGACGGTCACCATCCGCAGCGGGATGGCTGGTCAGCTGCCGGATCAGATCCGGATCTGGGAGACGGATCGGTTCGCTCTCGTAGCCCAGCAGTACGACCGCAAGATCGACCGCGCATCTGTGATTTACGGGTCTGTCGACGCGATGGCGCCGCTGCTTCGGAAGATCCGCTCCACACCGCGCGGCGCGCTGCGCGATTTGTAGCGCCAGTGGTTAGGGCGCGAGCTTGGAGATATCCGCTACTCTGTTCAGCAGGCTCTCGAGCTTCGCGAGCAGCGCCAGCCGGTTGTTGCGCAGGAGCGGCTCGTCGGTCATGACCATGACCTGGTCGAAAAAGGCGTCCACCTCCTGACGCACGCCGGCGAGGCGCCGCAACGCAGCCGTATAGTCCCGCTCCTCCCACAGGGAAGCGATGGTCGGCGCCAGGCGAGAGGTGGCCGAGAACAGGTCTCTCTCCGCTGCCTCCTGCAGCAGTGCCGGGTCCGGCGCGGTCTGCGAGACCGTGGTCTTCTTCAGGATGTTGCGGATGCGCTTGTTAGCGCTCGAGAGACTTTGCGCCTCCGGCATTGCGCGGAAAGCCTGCACCGCCTCGAGCCTCGGAACCACCTGGTCGATGCGCGTCGGGTTCTGACTCACGACGGCGTCGATCTCGTCCGGGGCGAAGCCTCGTTCGCGCAGATAGCTGCGCAGCCGCTCCAGGACGAATGCGTGCAGGTCCACGGTCACACTGTCTTTCAACACGCCGGGCGCGAAACCGAGCTTGGCCAGATTCAAGAGGCGGTCGAGCGACAGGGGCAGAGATCTCTCCGACAAAATACGCAACACGCCCAGTGCTTGCCGCCGCAGCCCGAACGGGTCCTTGTCTCCGGTCGGGACGAGACCGATCCCGTAGATCCCGATCAGCGTGTCGAGCTTGTCGGCCAGCGCGACCGCGCTGCCGATGTTGTCCTCGGGCAGCTTGTCTCCGGCCAGACGCGGCAGGTAGTGCTCCTCGATCGCACGCGCCACCGACCGTTCTTCCCCGTCGTGCAGCGCGTAGTAGCGCCCCATGACACCCTGCAGCTCGGGGAATTCGCCCACCATGTCCGTCAGCAGGTCCGCCTTCGACAGCCAGGCCGCGCGCTCGACCTTGTTCACGTCGCTGCCCAGCTCCGCGGCGATCGAGCTCGCCAGCTTGCGGATGCGCTGCACGCGCTCGAGCTGACTCCCGAGCTTGTTGTGATACACGACGCTGCCCAGCCGCTCGACGCGATCTGCGAGCTTCGTCTTGCGATCCTGATCGTAGAAGAACTTGGCGTCCGATAGGCGCGCGCGCAGCACGCGCTCGTTGCCCTTCACGATGTTGGCGGGGTCGTCCGTTTCGAGGTTACTGACGATGAGGAAGCGGTTCAGCAGCTTGCCCGTGCTTCGCTCGAGCAGCGGAAAGTACTTCTGGTGCTGCTGCATCGAGAGGATCAAGCATTCCTGCGGGACCTCGAGAAACGCTGCGTCGAACTGTCCCCGGTAGATGACCGGGTATTCGACCAGGGCGGTGACCTCTTCCACCAGTGCATCGTGCTCGGCTACTAACATCGCGTTCCCTTCCGACGCCATGGCCTGCAGTCGTTCGGCGATGCGATTCTGGCGTTGCCGGAAGTCGACGATCACGTGACCTTCGATATTCATTCGCTCGAGATACGCATCAGCGCTCGGGATCTCGATTTGACCAGCGCTCATGGATCGGTGTCCAAGCGTATGGCTCGAGCTCGCGAGCCCCAGAACCTTCCCCGGGATCAGGTGCTTGCCCAGCAGCAGCACCAGGCCATGCACAGGCCGCACGAATTGCGCCTCGCCGCTGCCCCAGCGCATGAGTTTTGGCGTCGGAAGCTTGCTGAGCGCCTGTTCGACGATGCGCGGCAGGTGCGCTTCGAGCGGCTCGCCGCGCTTGGTGGCGCGGTAGACGAAGAACTCCCCTTTGGCATCCGCAGATTTTTCGAGAGCCTCCACCGCCGCACCGCAGCTTCTGGCAAAGCCGAGCAGCGCTTGCGTCGCCTTGCCCTGAGCGTCGAACCCCTGAGCGACGTACGGACCCTTGCGCTCGATGGTGCGCTCCGGCTGGACGGCCAAGACATCGCTCACCAGCACCGCAAGGCGGCGAGGGGTGGCGAGTGCAGGATAGGACGAGAGTTCATCGCGGCGCGCGGTGAAGCCTGCTTCGGACAGGCCAGCCGTCATATGTTTCGCGAAGGCGATCCCAAGGTTCGACAGCGCCTTCGGCGGCAGCTCTTCGGTGAGCACTTCGACCAGCAGCGTGTGCTTCACGCGTCACGCCGCCTTCTTCGAGGACTTCAGCATCGGGAAACCCAACCGCTCGCGCGAGTCGTAGTAGGCCTGTGCCACCAGCCGCGCCAGCGTGCGCACGCGGCCGATGTACGCTGCGCGCTCGGTCACCGAGATGGCGCCGCGCGCGTCGAGCAGATTGAAGGTGTGCGAGCATTTCATGACCATCTCGTAGGCGGGCAGCGGCAGGCCGCTTTCCACCAGGCGCTTCGCCTCGCGCTCGAACTGGTTGAAGTGCTCGAACAGCATCTGCACGTTGGAATGCTCGAAGTTGTAAGTGGACTGCTCTATCTCGTTCTGGTGATAGACGTCGCCGTAGCTCACGCCGTCGACCCACACCAGGTCATACACGCTGTCCTTGCCCTGCAGGTACATGGCCAGACGCTCGAGCCCGTACGTGATCTCGCCCAGCACCGGCTTGCACACCAGGCTGCCGACCTCCTGGAAATAGGTGAACTGCGTCACTTCCATGCCGTTCAGCCACACCTCCCAGCCCAGGCCCCAGGCGCCCAGCGTGGGCGATTCCCAGTCGTCCTCCACGAAGCGGATATCGTTCTCGCGCGGATCGATGCCCAGCTCCTGCAGCGAACCTAGATAGAGATCCTGAATATTGTCGGGTGAGGGCTTGAGCGCCACCTGATACTGATAGTAGTGCTGCAAACGGTTGGGGTTCGCGCCATAGCGTCCGTCCTTGGGTCGGCGCGAAGGCTGCACGTACGCGGCCCGCCACGGCTCGGGGCCCAGCGCGCGCAGGAAGGTGGCCGTATGAAACGTGCCGGCGCCCATCTCCATGTCATAAGGCTGGAGCAGCGCGCAGCCTTGCCTGCCCCAGTAGGCTTGCAGCTGCAGGATGAGCTGTTGAAAATTCATGGTCGATCGCACGGCGCGCCGCGCCGGACAACTGCGGCGAACGCGGATTTTACTTGGTTTAGGGCGTCGCGCCGCCTCGCCGCCAGCGGCTCAGGAGTATCGGCACGATCAGACCCGCACAGACCAGTGCGAGACAGGCCCAATTGCCCCACAGCACATAAGGCGTGCTTCCGGTTCGTCCCTGCGCGAGGCCTTCTACCACCGCTACCGCAAACTGCGGTGCTGCTCTGACAACGTGCCCACGTTCGTCGACGATCGCGGTGACACCCGTGTTGGTAGCGCGCAGCATGTAGCGCCCGGTTTCCAATGCGCGCATCTGGGAGATCTGCAGATGCTGGTCCGACGCGGCGGATTTGCCCCACCAGGCGTCGTTGGTGAAGTTGGCCAGCAGCGTCGCCTCTGGAAGCTGCCGGATGACCTCCTCGCCGAAAGCGTCCTCGTAGCAGATGTTGACGGCGACGCGCTGACCGGCGACGTCGAGGGGGTGCTGATAGGGTTCGCCGCGCGAGAAATCCGACATCGGAATCTCGAGCGTGTGCATGACCCAGGTGAGGAAGATCCAATGCGGGACGTAGTCGCCGAAGGGGACCAGGTGGTACTTGCGATAGGTCTGCGTCGGGCTCGTACCGAAACTCATCACGCTGTTGTAGTAGCGCGGAGGATCGGCCTGCACGTACTCGGGAATGCCGGTGAGGAGATCGCCGTTCCGATCGTGCGCGGGGCGAGCCAACGCCTCCATATAGCTCGCTGGCAGGTCGACGTTGAACACCGGCAACGCGGTCTCGGGCAGCAGGACCAGACGCCCGCGCGTACTGAGCGCGAGATCGAGGTAGCTCTCGAGCGTGGCGCGCGCCGCCTCCGGGCGCCATTTCAAGTCTTGCTCGATGTTACCTTGGACCAGGCTCACGGTGATCGGCTCGCCGGCCGGCGCGGTCCACGGCGCTTGCAGCAGCGCCCACCCAGCCAGCCAGAGCAGCGTGAGCGTCATCAGCGCCGGATGCAGAAAGATTGCGCTCAACCGGCGCAGTGGGCGCGCTCCGCGAGAGGCGGTAAGCGCGCTCGCGAGCCAGACGAGCAGTCCCGCGCTGGCAGCGGTGAGCAGCGACACCCCGTAGACTCCGAGCACCCCGGCGAAACCGGACAACGGCCCGTCGGGAGCCTGCGAGTAGCCGAGCGCGAGCCAGGGGAAGCCCGTGAACAACCAGCCGCGCACCCATTCCCACAGCACCCAGGCTGCCGGAAATACGATGGCGAGACGCACCCATTGTGGTGCCCGGATGCGGCCGACAGCCCAACCCGCGAGAGCGGGAAACAGCGCCAGGTAAGAGCAAAAGAACAGCGTCGCGAATCCTGCCACCGGCCAGGCCATGCCGCCGAAGTCGTGCATGCTGACGAAGACCCAGCTCGTTCCGACGAGGAAGTATCCGAGGCCGAAACCGAACCCGAGCGTGAACGCCTGGCGCGCGTTGCGGCTCGCGAGCCACAGCCAGGCGAGGCCGGCGAGCGCGGCGACGGGGACGGGAAACAGGTAGAAGGGTGCGAACCCCAGGACGCTGGCAGCGCCGAGCAGGACGGCGACAAACAGCCGCCCCGAGCCGGGATTCAACGAGAGGAAGGCGGCGCGCAGCGCGCTGCCGCGCTTCATGCCGCCGAGGGCAGCTTCTCGACCAGCAGCGAATGCAGCCGCCGGCTGTCGGCGCGCAGCACACGGAAACGCAGGGCGTCGAGCACGGTCTCGTCGCCACGCTTCGGCAGCCGGCCGAAGCGGCTCAGCAGCAGCCCGCCGACCGTGTCGTACTCTTCGTCGGGGAACGCCGTGCCGAAGGTGGCGTTGAAGTCTTCGATCGAGGTCTGCGCCTTGACCCGATACATGCCGTTGCGGTCCAGGAGGATGTTGGCTTCGGTTTCGTCGAAGTCGTACTCGTCTTCGATGTCGCCCACGATCTGCTCGAGAACGTCCTCGATGGTCACCAGGCCAGAGACGCCGCCGTATTCGTCCACCACAATCGCCATGTGGTTGCGGTTGCGTCGGAAGTCCTTCAGCAGCACGTTGAGACGCTTGGACTCGGGAATGAACACCGCCGGCCGCAGCATGTCGCGCACGTCCTGCTCCCTGCCGCCGAAGTGACCGAGCAGATCCTTCGCGAGCAGGATGCCGATGATGTCGTCCTTGTTCTCGCCGATCACAGGAAAGCGCGAGTGTCCGGATTCGATGACCTTGGGGAGAAATTTCTCGGGCGGATCGTGGATGTCCACGACGTCCATCTGTGCACGCGGAACCATGATGTCGCGCGCATGCAGTTCCGACACCTGCAGCACGCCCTCGATCATGGCGAGCGCGTCCGCGTCCATCAGATTGCGCTCGTAGGAGGACTGCAACAGCTCGAGCAGCTGTTCGCGGTCCTCGGGCTCGCGCATCAGGATCGCACCGATGCGCTCGAGCAATGTCGGTTTAGGGTGAGGGTCCATGCATTGCGGCCGGTGTGCGGCGCTGGCTCGGTCCGAGCCAGCGTGCGCGTTTCAGGCCAGAGTGGCGTTGGGGTCAGGATACCCCAGCTGCGTTACGATTTCAGACTCCAGCGACTGCATCCGCCGCGCCTCGGCGGCGCGCTGATGGTCGTAACCCTGCAAGTGCAGCAAGCCGTGCACGACGAGATGGGCGTAGTGCGCTTTGAGGCTGCGCTGCTGTGCCCGCGCCTCGCGTTGAACCACCGGTGCGCACAGCACGATATCGCCTGCCAGGGGGCGCTGATCCGGATAGGCGAAGGTCAGCACGTTGGTCGGGTAATTTTTGCCACGGAACTCGCGGTTCAGGCGCTGCCCCTCAGCCTGGTTCACGATGCGCAGCGTGACCTCGGCGTCTTGAGCGAGTGCCGCGCGTGCCCAGCGCCGCAGTTGCCGAGGCGACGGCAATTGCACCGAGCGCGAGGCGAACTGCACCGTCAGCGCGAGCCGGTGAGTGCGCTTCGCCCGCGGGCCGGGCCTCAAGGCTGCTCCGTTTTGGCGCGCGCTTCGTAGGCGTTGACGATGCGGGCCACCAGCGGATGACGCACGACGTCTTCGCTGGTGAACCAGGTGAACGCGATACCACGGACCTCCCTCAGTACCTCGTGTGCGTCCACCAACCCGCTCTTCTGGCCGCGCGCCAGGTCGATCTGCGTCACGTCGCCGGTGATGACGGCCTTGCTGCCGAAACCGGTGCGGGTCAGGAACATCTTCATCTGTTCCGGCGTGGTGTTCTGCGCCTCGTCGAGGATGATGAACGAATGATTCAGCGTGCGGCCCCGCATGTAGGCGAGCGGCGCGATCTCGATCGAGCCGCGCTCGAACAATTTGCCCACCTTCTCGAAGCCCATCAGATCGTACAAGGCGTCGTACAGCGGCCGCAGGTAGGGATCCACCTTCTGGGCCAGATCTCCGGGCAGGAAACCGAGCCGCTCGCCAGCCTCGACCGCCGGACGCACCAGGACGATCCGCTTGACGCCGTCGCGCTCGAATGCGTCAACGGCCGAGGCGACCGCGAGATACGTCTTGCCGGTCCCGGCGGGGCCGATGCCGAACGTGATGTCGTACTCCTGGATCTGGCGCAGGTACTGCCCCTGGTGCGGCGTGCGCCCGTGCAAGTCGCGGCGGCGTGTGAGCAGGATCGGCTCGCCATCGGCTGAGGCGGGTGCACGGCCCGGATTCGCGACCTCGATCAGCCCGAGCTGGACGTCTTCGACCGACAGATTCTGGGCCGCGAGCTGGTAGAAGCGCCGCAATGCCTCGGCGGCGAGCCGCGTCTGGCCTGGCTCGCCCGACACGGAAAAATTCTCGCCGCGGCGCGCGATGCTCACGTCGAGCGCGGCTTCGATCTGCTTCAGGTTCTCATCCAGCACACCGCACAGGTTGGACAACCGCTCGTTGTCCACCGGAGTGAAGGAGATCTGGACTGCGCTCAAGGAACGACTATGCGCCCGCGAGTTGGCCGCGCAGCGAGTGCGGCATGGCAGCGATGATGAGCACGTTGGAGAACTGCCCGATCAGTTGCGCTGCGTCCGCTGCCAAAAGAACCGGAAAATTCACCACGCGATTGTTGTCGGTGCGCCCGGATAGCTCCGAGGGATCGCTCTTCGAGGGGCCCTCGACCAGGACCCGCTGGTGGGTGCCTACCATTGCGTCGCTGATCGACCGCGCCTGCAGCTCGAGGCGCTCCTGCAGGCGCTGCAAGCGCTGCAGCTTCACGTCGTGCGGCGTGGCATCGGTCAGGCTCGCCGCAGGAGTCCCGGGCCGTGCGCTGTAGACGAAGCTGAAACTGCGATCGAATCCGATCTCGTCCACCAGACGCTCGGTGGCCTCGAACTCACTCTCGGTTTCACCCGGAAAGCCGACAATGAAATCGGACGAGACGGACATTTCGGGCCGCACCGCCCGCAGCCGGCGAACGATCGATTTGTATTCGAGCGTCGTGTAGCCGCGCTTCATGGCGGCCAGGACCCGGTCGGAGCCCGATTGCACTGGCAGGTGCACATGGCCGACCAGGCGCGGAACCCGTTCATACGCGTCGATCAAACGCTGCGTGAATTCTTTCGGATGCGAGGTGGTATAGCGGATGCGCTCGAGGCCCGGCATCTCGGCGAGGTACTCGAGCAGCAGTGCAAGGTCAGCGATCCCTCCGTCTGGGGTCGGCCCGCGATAGGCGTTGACGTTCTGTCCCAGCAGCGTGATCTCTTTGATACCCTGATCGGTGAGATCTGCCACCTCGGTCAGCACGTCGTCCAGCGGGCGGGAAACTTCCTCGCCACGCGTGTAGGGCACCACACAGAAGCTGCAGTATTTGCTGCACCCTTCCATGATCGAGACAAACGCGGTTACCCCATCGACTCGCGCCGGCGGTAGCGCATCGAACTTTTCGATTGCGGGAAAGCTCACGTCGACTTGAGGTCGGCCCGTGCGCCGGCGCTCTCGTATGAGGTCGGGGAGGCGGTGCAGAGTCTGCGGGCCGAACACCAGGTCGACGAAGGGCGCCCGCTGAACGATGGCGCTGCCTTCCTGGCTGGCGACGCAGCCGCCAACCCCGATCAGCAAGTCGGGGTTGCGCCGTTTCAGATGCCTCACGCGGCCGAGATCGGAGAACACCTTCTCCTGCGCCTTCTCCCGAACCGAGCAGGTGTTGAACAGGATGACCTCGGCTTGCTCGGGATCCGGAGTCTGCTGCAAGCCCTCCGAATCGGCCAGGACGTCCGCCATCTTGTCCGAGTCGTACTCGTTCATCTGGCAGCCGAACGTCTTGATGTACACCTTGCCGGCCATCTCGAGGGCGCTACTTCTCTTTGTCTTTGAAGGCTCGCGCCTCGTCGTCCGTCAGGATCCAAACGCGTGAGACTTCGCCGTTGATGTCGGTCTTGAACAGGACGTTGGCCTTCGTCGGAGCCGCCGCCGGCATGATGATGAGGTTTTGCTCGCTGTAGATTCTCGCGCTTGCCGCAAAGCGCAGCGTGTCCTTACCCGCTGTCACGAAGGGATAGTTGAGCCGCGCGTCTTCGGCGAACTGCGCGTCCGTGGGAAGCGACCTCGCGGCAAATCCCGTGTTGGCCAACAGTGCGACTAGCAGCGTCAACCCGGCGCCGAGATGGCGCAAGGCGCTCACGGCAATTTCCTGGCACGCCGCGACGGCGTGGGCTGGAGCGGAGAAGAATCGGCGATCTGGCATCCGGCCGCGGGGGCTGGCGAGAGGGCGTTCAAAGGAGAATCAGGCTCGGCGCAGCGGGCGTTTTAGACTGCAGGGGCCGGAATTGTAGCACCGCGGGGCCTGCGCGGCGGGGTGGGCACGAGCCTTGCGAACGCTCCTCCACCGATGTCGGGTGAAGCCGTTGCAAAGCCAGCATTCCGTGGCGCACTGACTGGCGTGCGAGCGCCGTACAGGTGGATGGCCGCATTTCTCGCGGCCTTGGTCCTGTCCGCCGCCTGGGGCCAGCAGACCGACATCCCCGATCATGGGCGCACACCCGGCGCGATCGATCCCGAGATCACACAGGAGAACATCGCGCATACCGTGTGCGTGGCCGGCTACACCAAGACCGTCAGACCTCCGACGCGGTACACCGAGAAGCTCAAACGCCAGCAGATGAGGGAACAGGGCCTCGAGGGCAGTTCGCACGACTATAAGGAGGACCATCTCGTCCCGCTGTGCGTCGGGGGTGCTCCGCGCGACCCGCACAACCTGTGGCCTCAGCCCGTGAGTGGACGGTGGAGCGCAGCGGCGAAGGACCAGCTCGAATCTTCCGTCTGCCGACAGGTGTGCCGAGGAGACATCACGCTGAAGCAGGGTCAGGCGATTTTTCTGCAGGCTGACTGGATCAAGGCCTATCTGCGGTTCTTCGGGCTTGGTGCGGGAGCCTTGGATGGCTCGGCGCGCAGGTCGCGCTGCTGCTCTTGAAGCCGCATCTGTGTGGCGGCGAGCTGGGCCTTGGTTTCCGCCAGCGCTACCTCCAGGCGCGTGAACACGTGGTTGTAGTGCAGCGCGATCCCGGCACACGCCAAGGTGAGGACGACGACCACGGCGAGCAGAACCCGAGTAAGCATGGATGATCTCAATCCGGAAGTTCCAGCGCTGGGCCGCGTCATTGCCCGAGCAGGCGGCGCGCGGTGCCGAACGGGATGCCGTGCCGGCGCAGCCAGGCCGCGAACGTCGGAGTCGAGACCGCGCCGCGTACGTCGAGAGTCAAGCTGACCGCCGAGTTCCAGTGCCCGGCCAGGCGGGCGAGGCGTGTGCCGGTAGATTCCGTCTCTGACCCGCTCACCTCCTGCGCATGTTGCTGGCACGCCCGCAGATGAGCCACCACGTGCCGTCCATGCTGGTCGAGCTCCTCATACGACATCGTCATCGTTCGCCTCCGGATGGGTGTGCGGGAAGTGCGGATCAGGTCGCCCTGGGTGCTGCAGCACCACCATGTAGCGTCAAGGACAGCGCGAACTTGAGCGGAGTGTGAAAGGCCGACATTGTCGGCGTGCAACGACGCTCAGACAGCGGGGAGGAGCGCGACGCGGAGCGCGGGAATTTTGGTGGCGAATCAGGGATTCGAACCCCGGACCAAAGGATTATGATTCCTCTGCTCTAACCGCTGAGCTAATTCGCCACGGCCGAAAGCGACAGGGGGCGAAAGCCTACTCAAGCTGGCCGGGTTGTGTCAAGGC